>JACQPT010000043.1 GCA_016207415.1 Ignavibacteriales bacterium | reverse complement strand
GAATTGCGTCCACGTGCCGCGAGATTTCGGGGAAGTGGGCAGGGTACGAACCGTGCGTTCGATTTCGACGATTTTCTTTCCCCCATTTCTTTTCTAAAAAGAAATGGGGCACCCGACGTGTAGTCGCAGGGTGTAAACAGGATTGCTTTTTGCGTTAGGCGGCTCCGCCATTAAGACTGGCGGATAAACTCCGGGCTTGGTGCGGCTTTTGTGTCACAGGGTTGCCGCACGGAGGCGAAGAGCCGACCCAAACAGGCATTTCGGATTTCGGATAGTCGATTTCGGATGTGAGTGATAAATCGTCTCTTTTTGCGTTAGGGATGCGGAAGGTGGCGAAGCCAGACCCGCCGTCCTTTGGCGGGGCCGAAGCGATAGCGGAGCCTGGAGCAGCCCCGCCTTCGTCCGCAAAAACGGACTCCGGCGGGCAGGCCGACCCGAACGTTTTTCAGTGAGGGGAACGCCCGTCTAAGTAAAAAAGTAGTTGAGTTTCGGCGTCTCAGATTCCTCTTCAAATCGAGGAAATGTTTCTCAGGTCTGTAAAGACGTTAGGGTCTGTTACGAAATTACAAGGACTTACGACGGGAACGAATCTTGCAACCGGCGTGTCAATATTTCCGTAAGCATTAGCAAAGCCGGATGTTGTTGACAATTTCGCTGATTATGGCTATAGTAATAGCACAATGGCTAACAACAATAGATTAGATCCGATAGATTTCACTGAAATCCTCATTGGCTATGAGGGGAAATGGGTTGTTATCTCTGAGGATAATAAGCATGTTCTTGCCTCTGCCGATACATTAGATGGTCTCGGGGAAAAAGTCGATGCCGGGTTCGTGATGAAAGTTCCGCGTTTTGACGCTGCCTACGCGCCCACAGTTTTCCCTCATGGTAGTTCCGTACACTAAGTATCCTCCTTTAATACCCGGTTTAGGCGTTACCTACCGTCCGATTCTTCGTGTCAGGTTTCTCCACAAACTCTTTGGGATTCGTGCGTTCGCTCTGATTGATTCAGGGGCAGACAACACCCTGCTCAATAAGGACTACGCAAAGAGACTCGGCGTCAAATGGGATTCCAGCACGAGGATTGGTAAAACACACGGAATTTACGGTGGTGCCATTCCTATGTATCTCCACGATATTGAAATGGAAATTATCAATTATCCGAATAGTAGAGTGCAAACAACAGTAGCATTTGTTGATCTTCCAAATGTTGACGTGCTATTAGGTCAAATCGGATTCTTCGAACACTATCATGTGAAGTTTAGACATTCTGCAGGAGAAATTGACGTGGAAATCCCGGCTCAGACACCGTGAAACATCCGAACTAGTCCCTGGAGAATAGCGATGTACCTGACTCTCTTGATCCTCAGATTCTTAAAACCAATCAGGACAAAGAAAGATTACGAGAGTGCTCTTTCTTTGTTGGACAAAGTATTCTTTGCAAGAAGGGAACCCCCCGGGCGAACATGGCGGAAGTACTGTCGATTCTCATTGAAAAATACGAGGAAGAACACTTTCCAATCAAGAACCCCGATCCCATTGAAGCCATTAAATTCAGAATGGAACAAATGGGCTGGAATAAGAAACAATTAGAGAGCGTTTTAGGGGGGAAAAACAGAGTTTCGGAAGTGCTCAATCGCAAAAGGGAATTGTCCCTTGCGATGATCCGAAAGCTTAATGAGAAGATGCGAATCCCCGCTGAGATTCTCATTCATCAATCCTAGCCGTCACTCGCATTTCGTTGCTGTTGCCCCAGCTCCGGCTTCGTCCGCAATCCGCTTTTGTAATCCTTTGCTGCTTTGAAGAACTTACCATTTTCCGTCCACGAGCCTTTAGGCGTCAGCGGTTGATCGACAGTCTTCGGGTCAGCTGAGCCTCTTGTCTTTGGATCGTCGTGGCCTTCGTAGATCAGGTTGCCGGTCTTCCGGTCAATTTCGTCCGCGTATGGGGCCCCTTTGCGCACGGACATGAGGAAGACGGAGTAATTTCGGCCAATGCCGAAATTCATGCCTTTTTGAAGGTTGACCTTTTCCTCCGCCACAAGCTGCGCGTAGGAGATAATGTCGTCGACGTTCACGGTTCAAATGTAGGCGAATTCGGGCGAGGTCTCAAAGAAGGGGAAAATACAACCACAAGTCAGATACGATTCGGGCCTCTCGGCGTCGTTAACGGTTGGTCCACGGTTTTCGGGTCCGGCGAGCCTTTGGTTTTTGGCTGGTCGTGACCTTCGTAGATCAGATTACCTGTTTTTCGGTCAACCTCGTCGGCATAGGGCGCTCCTTTGCGAACGGACATAAGGAACACTGAGTAATTCTTGCCGATGCCAAAGTTCATCCCTTTTTGAAGGTTAATCCTCTCCTCAGCCACAAGCTGCGCGTAGGAGATGATGTCGTTAGCTGCACAAGCCGTCCGTCCACTTTCTTTTTGCACGGCCCAAAAAGAAAGTGGACAGAAAGAAAAAGGGCCTTTGTCGAAATTGGAAGGCGCATGCCATGAAGATATGTAGAGTCAATCGGTATCGACAACCGGAACGACGGGTTCCCAACGCTCAAACCCGGCCAATTTCGACTCCAGCCCCACAGCCTTCGCCATCGCACAAGCCTTCAGATTAGGCTAGGGGCAAGTGTGAAGGCGGCATGTGTGTTGAGTCGAAATTGGTGGCAAGTGGGTGGGTGGACTGTGCTAGATTTAATCGAGGGGCAGTTTTTCTGCCCCGAGATTTACACCCGGCGAGCTAGTCGACTCAATGCATCTTTCTATCACGCTTGTGCGTTCCGATTTCGACAGTTTTCTTTTCCCCATTTCTTTTCTAAAAAGAAATGGGGACCCTCCACGGTTAGTGGACCTCCGCCACAAGCTGCGCGTAGGAGATAATGTCGTCGACGTTCATGGAGAGAAAGGTAAGAGGAATTGATGGGCTTTTCAAGTAGGGCGAATCGCAACGGGCAAACATATTTATTCTGTAGGGACGTTCAATTGAACGTCCCTACACAGGAGCGATTCGGCTATGGCTTTACGCGTGTCGCCTTCCCGATCTCCTTAATTTGACAACGCTGAGCGCCACAAACGCGAGAATGAGAAGGATGATCATTATTGGAAAACCAGCGATGACCATCGTGACAATAAAGCTCACCACGTCGCCCAGACTCCGGCCGCCTTGGCGGAAGCCGTCCGTCACTTTGCCCCAGAAGCTTTGTTCGACATCGACAAAAGCGCTCGGCTCGCGGAGGCTGGCGTCTATCGTGGAAAGGGCGGTCTGGTCAACGAGAAATTTCCTTCTTCCTTCAAGTTGTTCTATTTCCTCCCGAATATTGCCGAGTGACTCTTCTACAGCAAGAATATCCTTGACGCTTTTCGCAAGCCTGAGGGTTTCTCGAAATCGTGATTCAACCATCTGCTTGTTTCGGAGCCTGGCGCTGACGTCAAAAAATTCTTCTGTAACGTCGTTCCCGCTGATGGTCTTAGAAAAAACCTGCGAAGAAACCTTCATGATTGACTCAAGCATTGCATCGAATTCAGGAGATGGAATTCGAATTCTCATGTTACCCGACTTGCTGTTTCTGTTCGAGTACTGTGTTGTCGAAGTTACCGTAAAACCATGCCTTTCATTGACCGCTTT
>JACQPT010000039.1 GCA_016207415.1 Ignavibacteriales bacterium | reverse complement strand
GTGAGAGGCTGTCTAAAAAGTAAATTTTTCCGTGACGATATTTCAGCAAGGAAAAATGTACTCGCGAAATTTTCGCGGAATCGTCAGTTACAAAATTTAGGTCATGCCAACTCGATGCGTCAGCTTTCTTTTTGGACAACCTCTGCGTGTTTCTACAAGATATACCTGCTCAAATCCCTGTTCTTTACAATTGCGTTCAGTTTATCCTGAACAAGCTTCTTGTTGACGTTCAGGGAGGTTGACGACAAACCGTCCGGCGCATCGAAGAGAATTTCCTCAAGGAGGGTTGTCATGATGGTATGGAGCCTGCGCGCGCCGATGTTCTCCACCTCCTCGTTGACCTCAAACGCAATCCGTGCGATTTCACGTACAGCCTCGTCATCAAACTTCACTTTCACTCCTTCCGTCTCGAGAAGGGCGGCATACTGTTTCAGGAGCGCATTCTGTGGGAGGGAGAGGATTCGCACGAAATCCTCTTGAGTCAGACTCTTTAACTCAACGCGGATGGGAAAACGCCCCTGCAGCTCCGGAATGAGGTCGGAGGGCTTGGCGACATGAAACGCTCCTGACGCTATGAACAGAACATGGTCGGTCTTGACCATGCCGTACTTTGTCGTAACGCTGGAACCCTCGACGATCGGCAAAAGGTCGCGCTGCACGCCTTCGCGTGAAACATCGGGTCCGCCCGATTGTTGGCCCCGCGACCCCGCGATCTTGTCGATTTCGTCGATGAATACAATCCCCGAGTTTTCTACACGCTGAAGAGCTTCCCGGACGACTTTATCCATGTCGATGAGCTTTTGCGCCTCTTCCTGGGCCAGAAAGACCTTCGCCTCAGCAACGGTCATTTTTCGATGCTTGTTCTTTTTCGGCAGAATGTTGCTGAACATGTCCTGGATATTGATGCCCATCTCCTCGAGGCTGACCGGGCCCATCACCTGCATGAGAGGCATTTGCGGGACAGAGACTTCGACCTCAAGTATGCGTTCGTCTAAGGCGCCCGAGCGCAACTTCTCTCGAAACCTTTGTCGCGTTTTTTCCTGGTCTTCCTCGGTTTCCTGTGATCCGGGAACAGTTTCTACGGCACGATGATGCCGAACCAGCGGCACAAGGATGTCCAGGATTCTTTCCTCTACCAGGTCAGCAGCGCGCCCTTGCACTTCGGCGGCTTTTTCCGCTTTGACCATGTTCACGGCGATTTCCGTCAGGTCGCGAACCATGGACTCCACATCGCGTCCCACGTAGCCGACTTCCGTGTACTTTGAAGCCTCAACTTTGATAAAAGGTGCATGGGCGAGCTTTGCCAGCCTGCGCGCAATCTCGGTTTTTCCCACACCCGTTGGCCCAATGAGAATAATGTTGTTCGGCATGATCTCTTCGCGCAGGCTCTCCGGCGCGTGCAAGCGTCTCCATCGGTTTCTCAGCGCAATAGCGACGGATTTCTTGGCTTCATCCTGGCCTACAATGTACTTGTCAAGCTCACGGACGATCTCGCGTGGCGTTAGCTCGCGGGTTGTATTCGATCTATTCTTTGTGTTCACCGGATTCTGTCTCACTTGTTGACTCGTAGAAAGGACTCAAGGCCATGCTGCAAGGGCTACAATTCCTCGATATGGAAATTCTTGTTCGTATAAATACAAATATCTGCGGCCGTTTCCAGAGATTCTCTGACGATTTCTTGAGCGTTGAGTTTTGTATGCTTGACCAGCATCCGCGCGGCGGCCAGGGCGTAACTTCCTCCCGACCCTACCGCAACGATCCCGTCGTCCGGCTCGATAACGTCGCCGGTGCCAGAAATAACCAGAGCATGCTCTTTATCCAGCACGGCAAGCAAGGCCTCGAGCTGGCGCAAGTATTTGTCCGTCCTCCACAGCTTGGCAAGCTCCACCGAAGCGCGAACCAGCTGCCCCTGGAACTGTTCCAGCTTTTCCTCGAATCGGTCGACAAGGCTGAACGCATCTGCGGCAGTGCCCGCGAAGCCGACGAGTACGGAGTTGTTGTGGAGCTTTCGTATTTTGTTCGAGTGCTGTTTCATCATCGTGGTTCCAACGGTCACCTGGCCGTCTCCACCGATGGCGATGTTTCCGTTGTGTCGCAATCCGATGATGGTTGTGGCGTGCAGGGTTGGCGTGTTCATGCAGGCTCGGGAAGTTAGATTTTCTTTCTCATGCGCGCGATGGGAAGGTTCAGCTGCTCGCGGTATTTTGCCACTGTTCGCCTCGCAATCCGGATGCCCTCTTTTTGGAGCATCTCGGCGATTTTGTCGTCGTTGAGCGGGGTTTGTGGATCCTCCACAGAGATGATGTCCTTCACTCGTTGTTTGACTGCCTGGTTCGAAATGTCTTCGCCATTGTCGGATTCGAGCCCCGACGTGAAATAATATCGAAGGGAATACACGCCAAATTCCGTCTGGACATACTTACTGTTCACGACGCGGCTTATCGTGGAAATGTCGACGCCCACGAGGCTGGCAATATCCTTGTAGATCATGGGCTTGAGGTTCTCTCCTTCCTCAAACCATTGCCGCTGCCTGTCGACGATGGCATGCATCACCTTCAACAACGTCTCTCGCCGCTGGTGAATGGAAGCGATGAACCACTTTGCCGCCTCAAATTTCTTTTTCACAAAATCCTTTGTCTCAGCCGAAACTTTTTTCCCCTTCGGGGCAATCAAATCGCGGTAGGCATTATTGATCCGCAGAGTCGGAACATTGCGGTCGTTCAGCGTGATCAGGAAATCGCCGTTATCCTTTGCAACAATGAAATCCGGCGTAATGTAATTCTCCTGGGCGGAGAATTCTCCTTCTCCCGGCTTTGGGTTGAGGTGCTGAATCGTGTCCAACACTTTCTTCAGGGTCTCCGCACCGACGTGCAGATTGCGGGCAAGCTCGGCGAATCGTTTAGCCTTAAAGTCATCAAAATGCTGTTCCAGGACCTTCAGGCCGAGCTGTTTCAAAGATGAATCGCAAAGGCTGACCTTCAGCTGGGCGATGAGACATTCCTGTAATGACCGGGACGCGATGCCGGGTGGGTCGAGGAGCTGAATCCGTTTGAGAACATCTTCCGCTTTATCCAGCGGGATTTCAAATCCAAAACTGAGATTCAGGTCCTGAAGAATGAGGGCGAGGTCACGGCGAAGATACCCGTCTTCGTCAACGTTCCCGATGATCTCTTCGGCAACCAAAACATCTGTATCATCTGCATTGGAAAGTCGAAATTGTGCAAGAAGACGTTCGGACAGGGGAACAGTGGAAGGGATGGGTGATTCGTAACCTTCATCATCTTCATTGTTTTGTTTATACGATTCGGGCGCTTTGTGTCCGGCAAGGTCGTCGTTGAGATAATCTTCCAGCGTGTACGAATCCTCGGCCTTGCCGTCGGATTCCTCTTCGGCTTCTGCAACAGTCGCCGGCTCTTCCTCTTCGAGAACCTGCTCCATTTCCTCGAGAGGTTCAAGGACGGGGTTGAGCTCAAGCTCCATCTTGATTCTTTGCTCCAGGGCAAGTGTGGGCAGCTGCAACAGCTTAAGATACTGGACTTGCTGCGGAGTAAGCTTCAGTCCGAGACGGAGCTGTTGAGAGAGGTTCATCATGGCAGCCATGGACCGCTCTCCTCACGGATAATTTGGCCGGAACGAACCGACTCGCACAGACCGAGGAACCTGTTGTACCATTGTTCGCCGTACGCCCGAACGAGCGACTCCTTCAGAAAATCAGAAAGGTAAATATCTTCAAGGTCGCCTTTGTCCAGGGCGGAAGCGCATTCGCTGATAAATTCAAAGCGGATGTGCTCTTGCCCCCGGTGGTCGACGCGAATTGGGAACAAATGACAGGAAATGGGTTTGCGCCAGGAAATCTCGCCTTCGAGAAAGGCTTTTTCGAAAGAGCACTTTGCAATCCCGCCTTCGTAGGTGACGAAAACGCACGCTCTGTTCTTGTAACAAGGTGTGGAGTAGTCTCCGTCGGTTCCTTCATACAAGCCATTTTCCTTGATGCGGTTCAGGTGTTCGGCACTGAGGTATTTATGGACGAGAGGGAAAGCTTTCTGGATTTCAGCGATTTCTGAATCAAGCAGCGGTGCGCCCCGTCCACCGGGGAGGGTGCAGCATGCGCCTTTGCAGGCGTTCAAGTCGCAAGCAAACTTGATGCCGGAAATTGGTTTGTCGACGGTAGTTTCTTGTATAACATACATATTGTAGTATAGCCTTTTTTTCAGAAAGAGAAAAGGAGGTCATGGAAAACGAGTTGCTAAGCCATACAGCACAAATCCAGAAGAGATTTGTGATTGAAGCTCTCAGCAGGAGGGAGCACCTTTTGAGGTTGGCTTGTCGCTGAGCGGGAAACAAAATTGTGTTTACAGGAGCAACAGAAGTGAAGTCAAGAGGCCGAGCACAACGGACGCATAGAAGATTTTTTCGAACAAAGAGAGGCCGGAAGAATCGAGCTCGGGAGTAGTATTGACTAATATTACACCGTCGCGGCCCTCGTAGCCATACATGTGGGCTTCAGTCCCTTTCAAGACTACAATTTCGTCAATTTCCTCCGGCCTGATGAGCAGGCTTAACGACTGAGGGCTTTTCCCAATTCGCATTCCATTGAGAATAATAAGAGGGTTGGTATTGGGATAATCGCGGAACGGAGAACGGGTTGTCGTTCTTCGGCTTGACCTGTTGAGGTCAATGATTAAATCGGGGCCCATTTCCAAAACGTATGCACCGGGCGCCATGTGTCGCATGAGATCGCTCATCCTTCGAACTCCCGACCCTTCGATATCTTTCCTGGTGAGCGTCCGGCCACTGGTCCCCTTCCAAAGAGGTGCAGAAATTGAGTGTTCAGCCGTAACCTCAACTGGGTCAAGGAGAATCGAACGCTTGACTAATCTTACTTCGCATATGAGCGTGTCTCCTGGGCGAAGCGCGCGGGCGTCTCGAACCTTCTCATAGGAAACGTGAGAAAAATCTATTGCAAACAAGCCGGGTTTTAATGGGCCGATAGAGAATTTACCGTTGTTGTCCGTCGTACTCCCAAAGCGTGTGCCGACAATGAGTACGTTGACATTCGGAATCGGCTCATCCGTGTCTCTATCCGTTACTGTTCCGATGATAAAAGCCGGAGGGTCATCGACTAGTACAGCGAGTGAGGTAGCCGGAATGCAGCACAAGATAAAAAACAGCTTTCCTACTTTACGTCGCATCAAAGATGACCTCAACACGAAACCCTTTCCATGAGAATTCTCGAAACCGCACAATCCCGCATCTCATT
>JACQPT010000003.1 GCA_016207415.1 Ignavibacteriales bacterium | reverse complement strand
GCCATGAGCCGTCTAGTGGCGCTTCTCCTTGCCATTCTTCTATCCCTGCCTTTTCCCGCATTCCCCCAATCCGTTCAAGTCCCTCCGCGGAGTGCTGCCAATCTTCTCCTGTGCTCGTGGAACATCAAGTGGTTCAAGGATACTGGCCGGGATTTGGAGAAGCTCGCCCGCGTCATCGCGAATTTCGACATCTGCGGCATCATCGAATTGCAGTCGGACATTGTTCTTGAGGCTCTTGCTGCTGAGCTTGAAAAGCAGACAGGCGAGAAATGGACATACATCCAGTCCGACCACACAGGGCATTCTGCCTATATCGAGCAGTTTGCTTTCATCTGGCGCGATTCAAAGGTAAGGATCGCGAGCGGCCATGTAGGGAATATCTCTGACTTCCAGGATACCTTCCGCCATGAGCCCTACATAGCATCTTTCAGGGCCGGGAATTTCGATTTCCGGTTCCTGCTCCTGCACACCCGCTGGACAACCGAGCCGCAGAGAGCAAAGGAAGTCGAGGAGATTGCCAAGCGTTTCCAGTTCTTCCAGGGTCTTACCAAAGAGAAGGATCTCATCCTTGCGGGTGATTTCAACTACAGCCACGGCTCCGGAAAGATGCAGCCCATCAAGGGCCTGCCGAACATACGCAACCTCATTCCACTGGGGACAAAGACAACCTTTAAATCCACGTCAGAGGGCTTTGCCTCCTGGTACGACCATATCTTCATAGACAGCGAAGCGACAAAGGAAGCAACGGGGAAGGGAAATGCCTACGACTTATCAGAGGGGCTAGGCTATACAAGCTCCCTAGACGCCAGGAAAGAGATTTCTGACCACCTGCCCGTGTGGGCGGAATTTAGGATTGATGGGGAGGATGATGATTAAAACGCTCTACCGATCAGGAAGACTGTAGAATCGCCTTCGCAATCCGCAATACCCTGTCCACGTCCTCTCTCTCCCGAAACTGGATATAGTGCTCCATATACTTAAAGTCATGGCGGCCATCATTGGCCATAATCCGTCCCTCAAATTCTTCACGATAGAAAGGAAGAAAGTGCTCGCGAAAATAAATGTACCGGGGATCCAGCGGAGGCTGCCCTACGATATTGCGTAAGTTCCTCACGCCTAACAGATGTCTCCCCGATTGAAGAGCCGACATCGATTCTCTCCGCCTGTAATCCTCTCGCCAAGCAACTCCAAAACCAGGAAATTCCTGCTCCCAGGGATATGCAGCCAACTTCTCAGCGAGAAGGATTCCTACATCCGTGCCTGTGAAGGGAGTTGAAGGCACTTTGGCCTATCCTCTATTCAAAAATTCCTGCAATTATCCAAAGTAACTTCTATAGGTCTACTTTCCTTCTCAACTGCAATAGCACCCCATCGCGTTTTCTCAATCTTTTCGGCAATCCCTAACTTCGTATCTCGCTGCACTTCATTCTTAACGACCTGGGAAGGATAGATAATCATTGAAAACCATCCATCAAGAGGAATAAGATACCTTAGTTTATCCCGCTGTTCGCTTTCGAGACCCTGAAAATAAGCATGCGCCTCTCGATTTCCTTCATCTCTCGGATCGATTAGCAATCTTTTTTTAAGCAGACCCTCATATTCTCCATTATTCTCAAGAAATATCATTCGCCATTCGGACTCAGCGTACAAGTCATAATTCAGATTCGGGGGAGCGCTGCTCATCGGCTTGAAATAACTTAGCAGACCTTCGTCTCTCAAGTCACGAGAACAAACCTCTAAGAATGTGTCTTTCACGCTTTTTGTTCCATATCCCCCAAAATATATTACCGGCCTTCCGTATCGATTAAATAAAAAATATCTTTTCACCCCAATGCCAAGACGCCCGTATCGGCGCGCGTGTCTTCTCGACTCCGAAAGTTTCAATTCCGAAAAACAACATCTTGGCGCAGCCGGTAGCGCTACGGAATTATAAAGTTCAGGATTCTCTTCCTTCGTCATCCAAAGCCCGTGTGTCAGGATGTTATCAAGGCGTGCAATGTAGGCGCGTGTCGCTGCCTCTGATATTTTCATCTTGTAAGGACAATACCATTCCGGATCGTATTCCTTGTCAATATCCCACCCGGTCCAATGTATTAGGAAGTCTGAATGAATAGCGTAGTCGAAGCCCGCCCCATTTGCCATAACGATTCTTCCCCCTTGAACGTTCATAGATGCAGGTCGAGACTCGCCATGACGAGCTCAGACGATTGCAAGGTCGTGCTTCATTTGGACAAACTAGGCTCATACCACTTGTTGACCTGCTACCGGTTAACGTCCTTGCCCGCCCAGCGGCTCAAGACATCTGAGTGAATAACGTGCCGTAATTTATGTGGCGGGCCGTTTCCAATCGAACGGGGTACAGCGATATTTTACCACACTCGTTAGGAGGAGGAGTTCGAATTGATTTTGTCCGCCCCTCCGGGGCCGGTTCAACCTACTCTATTCTAGTTCAGCCTATTTTCGGGCCACTTCCAGATTCCACGGAAGCCTTTTTAAACTCCGATTTTCCCTTCCTTTCCATGCTCGAATCTCTCCTTCCTGAGACAGAGAACATCCTGGGCTATGTCGCTGCGGAAACAGGCGCCCGGATCAGGCTCGTGCCGGCCGAGGCTGGCTATCTCAGCCGGGCCAAGCTTTCTTCCCGTAAATCGAACCAGGTCACCATCGCCTACAATCCCTCGTCAGAAAGCAGTGACTATGCCGTCGCGCATGAAGCAGTCCGCTATCTCCGCTTCATGCGGGCTCCGCCCGAAGAGAGGCATCTTCTCGCCTCAAGTCAGGACACACGCCTGAGAGCCTACAAGGCCATCGAGCAGGAGACAGAAAACCACCCATGGTCCATCAGGGAGCCCACGCTTCGCGGCTTTGAATACCTGTATGAGGGCATCCTTACCCAGCTTGTCAGCACTCCGGGCGATTTCTGGATCAACTGCTTCCTGAAAGAGCAATTCCCCGAGTTCGAGAATGAGCTAACAAAGGGAGCAGATGCCATCTTTAACCGCGCCCATCCAAACCTTTCCGAGCATCTCCAGTTATTAGCGCCCCCGACCATCTACCGGGCTACCAATGGGATGAATGCCGCCTTCGCCCTGTACATGACCAAACTTCTTGGCAATGAAAAGTATGCCGACCCCTACCTCGGGACAGAATTCGAGCAGCTGGGCGAAAAGCTTCGCTCCCATAACCAAACCGACAGGAAGCATCCTGGCGATAAAGAGACAGCTGACAAGTGGGCAGAGATTCTCGGATTGAAGGGCTGGTATAGGTGGATACTCGCCAAGGGATAATTCTTCAATCCAGCAAAAACTTTAAATACCAATCCCAAATGGGAACGCTGTGGGAGTGGGATGCCCGCTAAGGCATCGGATTGAAAGTGGAAGGAAAGCGATTACTCGTAGGGATTGCAGCTGCATTTCTATTGTCAGGAGTCTCCTTCCCAGCGGCAGCCCTTGCCAATTTCACCTGAACAAAAATGGCCTCGCAGGACATTAAGGCGCAGATCCCGGGATTTGCAAAGAAAGACCGTGTGGTAACTACGGCTGAAATTGCCAAGCAATATGGAATCTCATGGAACACAGCGGAGAAATATCTCCTTGAGCTGGCTCTGGACGGAAAATTCCGGCGCATCAAAAAAGCGGGTGTAAATTTATGGGTCCTGATATGAGGAACGGCATGGGAGTCCGCATCATCCCGGCAATTGTGCTCTTCCTGCTGGCAATGCAGCTTGCCTCGGCGGCCATCATCACCGGATTTTCCCAGCTTGAATATTCCAAGAATTTCTCAATCAACACATCTTCTCTTGCCCTAATGACAGGCAACACAACACGCCTGTTCATCTCCGATTCAGGAATGATTGGAATCGGCACTTTAGAGCCTATCTATACCCTTCAAATCGCCTCGGGAATCGATGGGAAGACGCTGAATGTCTCCGATGCCCTTTACGTGAATGGTAGCTCGGGAAGCGTAGGCATAGGCGTTAAGAACGGGACTGCCTACCTCGATATCCGGGGAGCAACGGGAACCACGGCCTCGATCCGCATCCTTACAGGCTCTCCCCCTTCAACCCCTTTGGTGGGCGACATTTATTCCGACGGCACTGACCTTTTCTTCTATGACGGAACCACATGGCAGGATTTGACAAGGGAGACGGGAAGCGCAGGGGGATGGACGGATACCGGCGATATCGTTGCCCTGACAACTGCCTCAGATTTCGTGGGTATCGGCACTTCAACTCCAACTGAAAAGCTTCAGGTGTCAGGCAATACATCCGTCTCAGAGGATATCTATGTCGGCGGGAATGTAATTGCCCTCGGCAGTTCAGGGGCAAGCGACTTTTCCGCAGGCTGGGCCGATGATGGGCAAATTGTAAGGCTAGCAACCTCTTCCGACAGGGTAGGCATCGGAACCGCAGACACCCTCTTCAAGCTCGAAGTCTTGGGCAATGCCTCTTTCAACCGCACCCTCTACGTCCTGACAAGCGGAAGAGTGGGAATTGGCACAGATGCGCCCGCCTCGACGCTTGAAATAGCAGGAACAACAAGAACGGAAGGGCTTAACGTCACAGGAACTGCGGAAAATGCAACATTTGAAGGCGATGTGCAGATCAAGGGCACTCTCTATGGGGGTTCTCCCCTCAAGGTCGCAGGAGGGCTCAACCTAACAGGAACATTCACGCTTGAAGCTACCGACCAAGAGCCGATCGGGGCAACGGAAGGGACACTTTTCTTTAATTCTTCATCCGACACCCTGAGAGTCTTCAACGGAAGCGTATGGCAGGACATAGGGACGGGAAGCGGCGGCGCGCCCATAGGAACAATTGCCGCTTTCAAAAGCAGCTGCCCGGATGGCTGGACAGAGTACACCTCGGCAAGAGGTAGGTATCTCGTTGGGACCCCAGCCGCAGGAAGCCCGGAGTCAACAGTTGGAACAGCTTTGTCCGACCAGGAGAACAGGGCTGTTGGGGAGCACAACCACAGCGCATCCGGTTTGACCTTCGCCGGGGATGCGTTATCAGGGCATTCTCACGGAGTGACGGATCCGGGGCATGGCCACAATGTGAACTATTGGCCGGGAGGAGGGGGAGGAGACACTACCCAGAGGCCGGCAAGGGTTCTAGATGACGGCTCATCGAGTCTGAGCCAAAATACGGGTTCCCAAACGACGGGAATATCCATTAATTCCGGCAGTGCCGGAACCCCTTCCGGAACCATTGGAGGATTTAGCGCGAAGCAAGGCTCCGTGGCCGGAACAAGCGCCCCCTATATCCAAATCATTTGGTGCGAGAAGACGAGCGATGATACCTCTTCCACGGCGGGATTGCTCGGCTCCTCCGGAAGCAATGTGTTCCTTCAGGATACTTCGAATAAATTTGTCATTGGCTCAACATCGACCGCGCATAAATTTGAGGTCATTGGAAATGTCTCCCTGAACAAAACCCTTTACGTACTCGAAAATGGGAGGGTGGGGATTGGGACGACTACCCCGGCCGCTAAACTCCAAATTGGAGATGCTTCTAGAGCAAGGCTAATGCTTGGCAGCGAATCACAATTCACCGGAGTGTTGGATATATTCGGAGCATACTCAGGTACGAATAAGATCATCAACGTAACGGATGCTGCGAGAAACCCGGTCTTTATGGTACAGGGGGATGGCGATATCGGCATCGGAACGGCAAGCCCATCTAGCAAAGCAAGTATTGATAGATTCATACATATCAAGGGGACAGGACATGGCGGGCTGGTAATGGAAGGCGCTGGAGGAACAACACAGGAGATCCTCGGCTCTGGTGTAGGCATTACATTTTATAGCAATACAACCGAAACGGTAAGAATTGCTTCATCCGGCAACGTCGGCATTGGGGATACCGCCCCAGCCATAAGATTATCTGTAATAGATAGCGCCGCCGCAAATCAAAGAATTGTTGGCATCGGTGGCAGTGGCTCTTCTGGTGGCTTCTCAAATCTATTGGTGGGTTCTGATGCAGACAGGGTGGGGCTGTACTTATCAGATAATGCCGAGACCCATAATTTATGGGTTGATGATGCCGATGTTCTGAGGATAAAATCAACATATCCAACGTCAAATACAGATGGTGGGGTGGTAGGGGCCCAAACATCCTCCCTGGATGCAAAACATATAGTAGGTGAATTCACCGACTACGAATATGCGCTTTCGGCCATCCTTGAGGCACCCTTATTTAACTTTTCTTACAAGTCAGGGGCATACCACAATCAAACTTTCACAGGCCTGATAACCGACTATTCTCCCGTGTTCGGAATGGACAGAGACAGCGCGCATCCTGGGGGAAAGAGCCTGAATGAAATTACGGCCATTGGATATCTTTTTGCCGCCATAAAGGAACAGCAATCCAAAATCGAAGAATTGGAAGGAGAAGTAGTCGCTCTAAAGAGCCAGCACGAATAATCTCTCCCGAATCTCTTGGTTGATTTATGTGTGAATCATTTGTATAAATATTCTTCTTCTCATTCAAAGGAGCTTCCTCTTGAGCACACACTCGAAAGCAAAAGAACTTCTCTCCGAAATTGACTTGCAAATCTCCGACATCGAAAAATCCCTTAAAACCCTCCAATCTCAAAGGAGAGACGCTGCCATTCTCGATAAATCTCTAGGTGGCTCTTCCTCCGG
>JACQPT010000042.1 GCA_016207415.1 Ignavibacteriales bacterium | reverse complement strand
TTCGGCCACGAAAAAGGCTCTTTCACAGGTGCTGTTCAGCGCAGAATAGGGAAATTCGAGCAGGCGAACGGAGGAACGATTTTTCTTGATGAGATTGGGGAGCTCGATTTGAGCCTGCAGGCAAAACTCTTGCGCGTTATTCAGTCAAAAGAATTCGAACGAGTGGGCGGGAATGAATTGATCACCACCGATTCCCGTCTGGTGTCGGCAACGAACAGGGACCTTCGCGACGATGTGAAGCACAAAAGATTCCGGGAAGACCTGTACTTCAGGCTCTCGACATTCCCTATTCTTCTCCCGCCCCTGCGGCAGCGAAAAGCCGACATCCTTCTGCTGTCCGAACATTTCCTGAAAGAATTCTCGAAAGAATTATCTAAGCCCAATCTTCGATTTTCAAGGAAAGCCCTCAACCTTCTCTATGAGTACCCTTGGCCGGGCAATGTCCGAGAGCTGGAGAACGCTATTCAGCGTTCGGTCGTCATGACAGATAAAGAGGAAATCACCGAACGTGAACTCCCTCTCTCGGTGCAGACATTTTCCCAAGTTCCCGGCGAGCGGAGTGAAGCCTCTCCCTTTGCAACGGATGATGACACGATTGTTGCGTTTGAGAAGCTTAAAGCGGATGCTATCCGGAGGGCGTTGAAGGTCACAGGTGGAAACATTGTAGAAGCAGCGCAGAAGCTTAAAATAGGAAGGGCTACTCTCTATCGGCTGATGGAGAAATACAAGATCACCCACAGCTCCTAGGACTCTGCCTGGAGAAGCTTCAAGATAACCGAAGTGCCTTTGCCGACTTCGCTGTGAATGGTGAACCCTCCGCCGTGCAGTTCTGTTAGCCTTTTTGCCACAATCAGGCCAAGCCCTGAGCCCTGTTGTTCGTAGAATTTTCGTTCAAACTGGACGTAAGCGCCAATCTCGGAAAGCTGTGGTCCTGTCATCCCCCTGCCCTGGTCGGTCACGGTGACCACATAGCCCTCATTGCCGACCACCCCTTCAACGTGTACCGGCGAGCCAGCCTTGGAAAACTTGAATGCATTGTCCACGATTTCTTCAACGACTTTTCCGAAATAGTCCTGTGAAATGTTGATCGTTGCCTGGTTGGTTTGCACGTCCAGGTCGGCTTCTCTGCCAAAATCTTTGGCTTTGTTACGCGCAATCGTTTCCACGATCTCATGGGTCTTCTCTGTGGCGCCGACGGCGAGCAGGCCTTTCCTGTGAACATCGGTTGTTCTCAGCTCGAGCTGGGCGTAGATGAGGTAATTCTCCACGAGCCTCTGCAGTCTCTTGGCGTTCTTATAGATTCTCTCCGACATTCTTGAAACCTCGGACGGTTCAAGGTCGAACGCTTGCTTGCGCATGAGGTCGGTGTATCCGAGAATGCCATTGAGAGGAGTGCGAAGTTCGTGGGGGAGAGTGACACTTATCGTCGCCCGTAATTCTTCGAGCTTTTTGTCCGCCTTCTCGATGAGTTGCTGGTGCTTCTGAAGTCGGGAGTTGATCGCAGCAACGAGCTCGTCCTGCGTAAACGGTTTGGGCAGGTAGTCGTCTGCACCCAATTCCATCCCCTGACGCATACCTTTTCGGTCGGCAAGAGCGGTGACCAGGATGATCGGGATGGTTGAAGTCAGCGGATCATTACGGACGGACGCCAGCAAATCGTATCCGCCGCCGTCACTCATATGCACATCGCTCACTATGATATCGGGATGGTGAGCTTTAGCCAGTTCTGCGCCGATTGCTCCATTCTCGGCCGTAAGCACCTCGTAGCCGTGTTTGAGCAGCACGGCTTGCATGAATTGCCGCTGTGCGCGTTCGTCTTCAACAACAAGAATCTTCTGCATATCCTAATTTAGAAAGAGACTCGTGGAATATCAAGGAGGGAAAAACACCGTTGCTGCTTAAGATTACGCAGATTTTGAGCGACATACAAGAGCAGGCTGAGTACCAGTACCACGTTTTTTTTCTTTCAGAAGACTGTC
The DNA here is from genome assembly GCA_016207415.1 of Ignavibacteriales bacterium. GTDB lineage: Bacteria > Bacteroidota > Ignavibacteria > UBA10030 > UBA10030 > JACQPT01. Next base: position 16,934 of record JACQPT010000042.1, on the reverse strand, counting down.
GATCAACCGTTCGGTTTCGTCGTAATTCGACTCTCCGTTCACGGGGCTTATCAAGAATGAACCGCGTCATCCCTCATTTCAATAATAGAAAGAGAGAGCAGGAATATCAAGTGGGAGTGAAACAACGCGAACGGCAGTTTCGAACCACTCTAGCTTTGAAGAGGCTGTTGCTGGGTCAGGCAATGCAACGTCCCGAGACCCCAAACGAGATCGAGAGCATGAATTCCAACTACCGGCCGGTCGGTAATGAGTTCAGAAAGAATCCCCAGTGTAATGCGGTCGTTGGGATCGTTGAACGTCGGAACGATAACGGCGGCGTTGGCGATGTAGAAATTCGCGTAGCTGGCGGGCAACCGTTGGCCGTCGAAAACAACCGGCGCCGGCATAGGCAGTTCGACCAATTGAACCTTTGAGCCGTCTTCGAGTTTCATCTCTTCAAGCCGCTCGCGATTCTCTTTCAAGGGACGATAATTTGAATCGTTGCTGTTCTTTTCAGAACAAAGAACTATTGTGTCTTTCTTCACAAAACGGCAAAAGTCGTCGACATGGCCGTGCGTGTCATCCCCTGCGATTCCTTTTTCCAGCCACAGAACGTTGGTAATACCGAAGAACTCCTTGAACACCTGAGCGTAATCGTTTCTTGTAAATCCGGGATTCCGAACCTGGACTTTTGGATCGAGCAGGCATTCCTCTGTCGTGATCAGGCTGCCATTCCCGTTAACGTCTATACTCCCGCCCTCGAGCACAACCGGACGATCATGTTGTCTCGCATCAATCATTTTTTTTTGCAACAACTTTGCCACCCGAGGCGGGACTTGAGCATCTTTTTTCCAGTTTGGATACTTTGCCCAGGCGTTGAAATGGAATCGGACGATTGTGGCCTCTTTGTTATTGGACAGATTGAACATTGGCCCGGAATCCCTGGTCCATCCACGGTCAGTTGGAATGCGGAAACATTCCACATTCTGCGTGTCGACTCCAGAACGACTCAAGATTCTTCGCGCGCTCGCCTCGTGAGATTTTGATTCGACGAGTATTCTCACCTTTTCCCCTGAACAGATCTTGCCGACGATTTCGGCGTAGACCCACGGAATTGGAGCAAACTTCCCGGGCCAATCTGAGAGGTTGTGTGGCCATCCCAGCCATGTCGCCTCATGTTTTTCCCATTCGGCCGGCATTGTGTACCGGATATCGATATTGCTCATGAGGTTACTTCTTTGGCGTGTCGAGGAATCGTGCGGTGATTCCCTGGTAAGCGTCAATGCGGCGGTCGCGGAGAAAGGGCCAATTCCTTCGAATGTCCTCGAGATGATCCAGGTCAACCTCTGAGATCAGAATTTCCTCCTTGTGAACTGACGCTTCGGCGAGGACAACACCTTGCGGGTCGCAAATGAAAGATGAACCCCAGAATTCGATGCCGTCAGAATTGGAACTTAGCTTTTCCAGACCTGTACGATTCGCGACTGCTACATAGATTCCGTTCGCGATGGCATGTCCCCGTTGGACTGTCTGCCACGCATCGCGCTGAGCCTTGCCGAATTGGGCTTTCTCTCGAGGATGCCAGCCGATGGCTGTCGGATAAAAAAGAATGCTTGCTCCCAGAAGCGAGGAGATACGCGCACCCTCCGGATACCACTGATCCCAACAGATTAACGTTGAAACGCGGGCAAACCTTGTATCGAAGGCGTGGAACCCTAGATCCCCGGGAGTGAAATAGAATTTTTCATAATAGGATGGGTCGTCGGGGATATGCATTTTTCTATATGTGCCCACGATCGTTCCATCGGCGTCAATCACCGCGGCGCTGTTATGATATAAACCAGCCGCACGACGCTCGAAGACAGGCGTAATGACGACGACGTTGAGCTTCTTCACCAGGTCTCCGATGGCTTCCGTCGTCGGTCCGGGAATCGGTTCGGCCAGGTCGAACATTTTGGGGTCTTCGCTTTGGCAAAAATATTGTGACTTGAAGAGTTCCGGCAGGCAAATGACCTGAGCCCCTTTTCCTGCAGCTTGTTCTATCCAGGAAACCGCATGTCTAAAATTCTCCCGCGAGTCCATCGTTGTGCGCATTTGAACCACACCCACAGAGTACACACGATGTGATGCCATTGTTCTATGCTTGAAATACAGTGATCGAGGAAATTCGGAGGGTATAGTACGGAAAATTCTCTAGAAACAGAAAAGCTGGGGGGCATTTCCGGCGAGAACGAAGCTTACGGCTTCACCGCACCTGTTTGACCGCTGCTGACTAATGAGGAATGTGTTAGGTTTTTTGAAGTGGGTCGGATTTCGACCCCCCTCATGTACTTCTATCGCTCGATACTTCTCAGCCGAATGACCGCTTCCCTTACCACTCTTTCCCATTCACGGTCGAAGATATCTTCGTCCCAGAATACTCCGCCCCTCAAAAGAAGCTCTGTGACTTTTGTCCTGACACCATCTGCATTGACGCTGAGATATTGAGGGTTTGCATCGAGCGTTTTTCGAAGGTCGCGAAGATATGACAGTGCGGGCATTTTTAAAAGAATCATCACGGTTTTTTCGTCCGCCGGTTGCATAAATCCCCTCACCGATTCGTTCGTTGCCATGGTTTCCCTCCTTTCTATGGTAACTGTGGCGAAGAGAAAAGTCAAGGCAGGAGTGTCAAATTCTTGTAGGTAATTTACCTACATGTTACTTAAGGTAAATTACGTACTTGCTCAGGGTCGACGAATGTTCAGCGGAGGGAACTTTCTTTGACCTCAATTTTCACCGGCTTGAGGCCCCAAATCTTTTTTGCGTAATCACGGATGGACCGGTCGGAAGAGAATCTCCCGATGCGTGCGACGTTGAGAATCGACATTCTCGTCCATCGCTCACGGTCACGATAGGCTTTGTCCACTTCATCCTGACAGGATATATACGATTCGTAATCTGCCATGAGCATGTACTCGTCATGATACAAAAGAGAATCTATGAGTGGCTGAAACAGGTTGGGCTCTTTTGGCGAAAACCCTCCGTTCTTAATCAACTCGAGAACTGCGCGGAGCTCACCGTTTTCTTCAACGTACTGCATCGGATGATAACCCTGCTTTTTGAGTTTCTGCACGTTATCGGCAGTAAGGCCAAAGAGGAAGAAGTTTTCCTCTCCTACAGCTTCTCGAATCTCGATATTCGCGCCGTCCAACGTCCCAATAGTGAGAGCGCCGTTCATGGAGAATTTCATGTTGCCGGTACCCGACGCCTCTTTGCCCGCTGTCGATATCTGCTCGGATAAATCCGCTGCGGGGTAGACGGATTGCGCGTTTTTCACGTTGAAATCAGGCAGGAAAACCACTTTCAGCCGGCCACCAACGTCCGGATCGTTATTGATAACTTCAGCGATGGAATTGATGAGCTTGATGATGAGCTTTGCCATGAAGTAGCCCGGTGCCGCCTTGCCCGCGAAAATCACCGTCCTTGGGACAACGTCCATGTTTGGATTCTGTTTGATCCTGTTATAGAGAGTGACGACATGAAGGGCGTTGAGATGCTGACGTTTGTACTCATGAAGCCGTTTGACCTGAATATCGAACATCGAATCCGGGTTCACGACCAGGCCGGTTCGATGCCGCATGATTGACGCGAGCCTGGTTTTGTTCTCACGTTTGATACTTTGCCATTCTTCGCAGAACTCTTTGTCATTCACAAATCTTTCGAGTTTTGGAAGATGGCTTTCCATATCGCGGATCCAACGTGTTCCGATGGCCTGCGTAATATGCTGCGACAACCGGGGGTTGCTGAGCAAAAGCCACCGGCGAGGCGTGACGCCATTGGTGACGTTGAGAAATTTTTCCGGGAACAGCTCGTAAAAATCGCTCAACACATCCCGTTTCAACAATTCCGTATGAAGCGCTGCAACACCGTTAATGGCATGGCTCCCAACGCAAGCCAGATTTGCCATGCGTACGAACTTTTCGCCGGATTCCTCAATCAACGAGAGGCGAGCCACTCGGCCATCGTCAGCGGAAAACCGCGTTCGGACATCCTCAAGGAACCTTCTGTTAATTTCAAAGATGATCTCGAGGTGCCGCGGGAGAAGGCTTGAAAACAAAGGCAATGGCCATTTTTCCAAAGCCTCGGGGAGCAAGGTGTGATTCGTGTAGGCAAACGTTTTCCGGGTCACATCCCAGGCAACGTCCCAATCGATGGCGTAATCATCCACGAGCAGCCTCATCAACTCGGCGACGGCAATCGAAGGATGTGTGTCATTGAGCTGGACAGCATACCTCTTGTGGAAATCCTGCAGTTCGTTTCCCCTGTTGAGATGGACCCTGATCATATCCTGCAATGAGCAAGAGACAAAGAAATATTGCTGCTCCAATCGTAATCGTTTCCCGTGGATCGATTCATCGTTGGGGTAGAGTACTTTGGAAATATTTTCTGAAGACACCTTGTCTTCCACGGCCTTATAGTAATCGCCGACGTTGAACGCCTGAAAGTCGAACGATTCAGTCGCTTCAGACTTCCAGAGCCGAAGCAGGTTTACCGTGTTGACTTTATATCCGGGCACGGTCATATCGCATGCAACGCCCTTGACGACGCGTTGAGGTATCCAGCGCACGGTATAGCGTCCCTGATGGTCCGAGGAATGTTCCGTGTGCCCTCCGAAACCGACCAGGAAGGCAATCTCCGGCCTCGGAATCTCCCATGGATTTCCCAGGCGAAGCCATTTGTCCGTCACCTCGACCTGCCACCCTTTTCGAATTTCCTGGTCAAAGATTCCAAACTCATAGCGAATCCCATAGCCGACACCCAGAACCTCGAGCGACGCGAGAGATTCCAGGAAGCACGCGGCGAGGCGTCCAAGCCCGCCGTTTCCCAAACCAGGTTCTTCTTCGTGCTCAAGCAACTCGTCCAGATTTTGGCCAAGGCGATCGACTGCGTTTTTCACTTCGTCGTAAATCCCCAAACTGATGAGGTTGCTTCCCAATTGCGGGCCAATGAGAAACTCAGCCGATAAGTAACTTACAGACTTATCCTTGTTCTCCATATAGGTTTCAATGGTGCGCATCCACCTATGGACTATTCTGTCGCGGACCGTTTGGGCAACAGCCATGTACCAGTCGTTGCGAGTGGCAGTTCTGCGGACCCTACCCTGGACGAAATACAGGTTATCCATAATCGCCTGGCGTAGTGCAGCCGACGCAAAAGAAGTTCGAACAGGCTGATGGTTCTGGGGAACTGGCTGGCGGGTCCGCGGCGACTTCGATACTGTTTTTTTCATTTTTGCCTCCCAAATGATTTTCTCTTCGCCCCTTGCCCCCTGCAACGATACAAAACTACCTTAGCAGGACATGAAACGCAAGTGGGGCACGATCTCAAGGGCTGGATTGCCTGTCAAACCTGCGTTTCGTGACCGGCATTGCATAATAACATTCAGTTATCTACCTTCCTTATCATTTTTGAATAACGGATTACGGCACCTATGCGATTGGTGAGAATCATCGCCGTTCACTTCAAGGTAATGATGGTTTACGGCGTTTTGCTTTTCTTGAGTTGCAGTAGCCCGACGGAGGGTATTGCGCCGCCTCTGTACACCTTCAATTATTCAAACTACCTTAGGACGGATGGAGTGGCCTTTTGGGCAATGACGGCAGGCGACATCACAAACATCGGTTCACGCGACATCAAAATTCGACCATACCTGGAACTGTATTTCTCAAAGGATGCTTATGATCGACGTGTTCCTGACATTAAAGCTATTGGTGCCATTGGGATTCTCGACAAAACTGTCGACAACGGCCTGATAGAAAAGCGCGACAGAATTCGCCCTGAGGAAACTCTTCAGCACTTCACCATGACCGAAAAATTTGTGCCCCCTGCAAGCTCCTCAACGATTCTTCATCGAGTGACGTTCGAGCCTCTCTAAGCAAAATTCTTTGACTTAACAAAGATTCTCGCTCTTCAAGTTTCATAGCTGGGGAAAAAGAAAGAGCCGATGTGCCCCCTCTGTGCTAATGTCAAACCCCGAATCAAACGGGTCAAATAAAAAGGAAGCTGCCAGACTCTTCTTGTGGAATTTCAGGCGGAGGTTGGCCATGGTTTTTGAAGAGCGATTTGGATTTTATCAATTGAAACATGTCGCCCTTATGCTTCACGTTCACTCTCAAAACCAGGAATCCTGCGATCATCCCCGCAGCGACGGTGCCAAAAAGAATTAGTTTCTTCATATTATCTCCCTGAATGAGTTGTTGAGACTCTTTAGCGCTTTACTTCCCTGCTTGTGACAAACTCTCAAGCCTCTGAGAAGCAGAATGGCAACTGTCTGACATCAACGGAACGCATTCAAAGCCGTTTTGATTTCGTACATCATGGATCCGATGTCCCATGTCTTCTCCACAAAACCGAGGGCTCCCAACCGAATCGCCTCCGTCGACAATTTCTCAGATCCATACCCGGTGATGACGATAACTCTGGCTTCTTCGTCAATCCCACGAATTTCTCGCAGCACGTCGAGGCCATTCATGCTGGGTAGTCCGAGGTCGAGGAACACAAACGACGGATGCAGCTTTTTGTAGAGATCCACGCCTTGTGGACCGTCGGCAGTTTTGACGACTTGGAAGCCTTCTCTCGTAAAAAACAAATTCATCAGCTGGAGGTCCATTTCATCGTCATCAATGACTAGAATAGTGTTCACGGGGTGTTGTCCTTTCCGGCTAGAGTTCTCGTGTCGTTCTAATCCATTCCTTTGAAAATCCGGTCGACAATAATTTTCGATAGATCTTCATTTTCCAGCCGACATACTTGGGAAAGAACAGGATGACTTTCGTCATCATAGCAGACGCGCTTGCCGCACTTAAACCTATGAAGACATACATCCCTCCGGCACAGAATACGATAAACCACAAGTCCAGACTCTCGCCGGCCGGATCCCAGCCGAGTGACCACACAAGAATCTTGAAGACCATCACAGCGATGATCAATATCATCATGTTGACAAACGCGGGAGTTAGGAGTTCAACGAGCGAATCAAGTGCCACATACGACCGATTTTTCACTGCATGCCAGAGGAGTCTTCCCGCGTATTTCCGCATGACAGGCAACCTCCCCGTTTCCCAACGAGCTCTTTGACTTATCGCATTCCGTTCCTGTTGCGGCATGGTCGCAAGAACAGTCGCCTCGGGAGCAAAGGCGACAGAAACACCATGGAGAACAAGTTCCAGGCCATACTCAAGGTCTTCTGTAATTGAGTATGCGCTCCAGCGAACTTCGCGAAGAGTGGCAGCAGAAAAACACATCCCGTTTCCGCGCAGCCCCGCCGAACATCCGATACACTTTCTTCCCAGAGGCCGGGCATAATTGTAAAGGATGAGAGCGATCCGCGTGACCTCAGAATTCCACGACACTGCCTGAGGCTCGACCAAATCCGCCGCCTGAATGACCTTTTCTCCATTACACAGATACGCATTCATCACGGCAAGAAAATTCGGAGAAACAACGCTGTCGGCATCAACGACCACAATGGCATCGAAATTGCTTTTTTGCCTTTCGAGCCGGTCAATGCACCAATGAAGGGCGTAACCTTTTCCGCGCAGGGTTTTGTCAACACGCTCAAAGACGGTCGCACCACATGACGAAGCCTTCTGTGCCGTTCGGTCCGAACAATTATCGGCGACGACAATCACTTCAAACAAATGTCCGGGATAATCCACGGCGAAAAGGCTTCTCAGCGTCTTCTCTATGCAAGTTTCCTCATTGTGGGCCGGTACAACAAACGCGAAACGTTGTTTCGGAATCGCGCCTTGAAATCGGTACCTTGGAGCAAACAACGACAAGACACTCAGAAGAAGGAGGTAAAAGAGAAAAAAAGCCAGGAGAGCCAAGACAACAAGTTCCACGGTATTGACAATGTCTAAAAGCATCAGTGCGTCAATTTTGTTTGCATGTTTGTATCAGAAAGTCGATCAAAGTATTCATTGGTTCTTCAAGCCATCGCTTTCGCTGCCACAGAGATACGCAAGAACATAGGCCAATGGCGCCGTGTAGTTGATTGCCACCTCATTGACGTAATAGTTTTTTTCGTTGTCTTCGTAACATTTGGCGGGAAATTCTGAGATAGTTTTTCCGCGCAATTTGCCGTACTTGTTTGCTCCTCCAACAAGAAGTCCTGGAACGGGCCTGCCCGCGCTGGCCACCATCGAGAACTGGTGGTATGGGCGCCGTACCGGCGTGGTCCCAAGTGCAGTGACAAAACTCCTGTGAAACGGATTTCTTCCGAGCATATAATGGAGTTGATCGATTGCCGCGTGAAGGCATTGCGACTTGCGAATTATTTCAGATGCCTGCAGGAGATCAAAGGCGTACCCCATGGCGACGCTGTTTGAGCCCCAGTAATACTCATCCGAAGCGAGTACAAAACGATAGCCACTTTGCTCAAGACGCAGCAGGAGATTATCGCTGTACCTCATGAGCGAGCCTATGATGAACCCGCGGGCAGGAAGGTCCAACGATGGAGTAGGAAGCCTGAGATAGGATGTGTGTGCAAAGTTTTGCACTCTCTGCCAGCTCACGGCATTCATCGCACCAATGAGTTTGTAATTTCCGAGGAAGTACGAATGAAATTGATTGCTTCCTGTGGTTCGATACAGCTCCACCGACGCCCACAAACGCTCGTCCGAGTCCTGGGTGTCCCCGTATTCCCCGCCTTCAACTCCGGCCGGGTTTTTGAACCCTCCCACCGGTACGATCGACGGATTCTGCTGAAGAAATTCCCAGGCACGAAGCGAAGACCTGAGGAGAAGCTGAGCAAACGGCCGGTCCCACGGCTCGAATAATCTTGCAGCCAGGGCCGTGACGGCGGCAAAATCAGCGGTTGACGCGCTACTCACGTCGAAGATAAACTGGCGGTCTTTTTCCGTGTGCGGCAGATGTTCGCCTGTCCATTTCTTGATTGAGACTTTGTGATAGACGCCGCCCTGGTCATTCTGCATCTTTAAGAGCCAGGCCAAAGCCCAACGTGCCTCGTCAAGAATGTCGGGTACGCCGTTTGCACGTTCCGGAATTGCCAGCTGGCCATCGCGGAAACTCTCGCGCTTATGTTCGTACGCATAGAGCAAAAAAGCGATGCTGACGGCGGTCGTCGGCACAAACTTGTTATAATCTCCGGCATCATGCCATCCGCCACCCACATCCTTCACACGCCCTTGGTCGGAGAAAAAAGCCGCCGGTTCCCTATGGCAGACGGGATGTCCCCACGCAGTCCGTTCTCCTACGTCCGTTCCGCATCGTTGAAAATAGAAGCTTTGGAGCGCTGTCGTGAGGGCTTCTTGATACACAAGGCCTTTGATTTCGAATTCAGGCGATAACGATGAGGCCTCTTGCAGCCAGACTTGGTACCGACCGGGCTTTGCAAGATCGCTGAAATTCAGTGTGAATGTCACGTCGCCGCTATTTGCGTCCTTAAAGCCAATCGGGCGTACTTTTCCGCGGTAAACCGACTTGTTGGTCGAGACATCAATAACTTCAAACGGTCCGGAAAACGATTCCGTTATGAACGCAAGTTTCGGGTCTTGCGGACGATAGCCAAGCTGGTTGACGGCAATCAGGGTTTGGGCCTGAGTTTCGCGCTGGGCGAGGAAAAAAAGGATTCCACACAGCCCAAGCAAGCTCGCTAGCCAAAAATGCACCCATTGCATTCTCAACATCGATCGCTCCGCAATGAAAGCTGATGAAATGGTTGAGTGGTTATCGGTGAATTCGAAGTTCTGATGTCGTGCCATTCACGGAATATTCTTTTCTTCCGGCCGAACACAAAATCCCTGATGGCCCAGCTCATCATAGCAGGACGGGAAGTTACGTCTGAAAGCCGATAGGGAAGCGATGGCGAGCCGTACGGCAAGTATATGCGGACTAGGACACCCTTGTTTTCACCAAGCTTTGCTATTCCGAGTGGCAAGCCGACCATGAGTTCGAGCTCACAAGGCGTCCCCGATTCCTTCAGTATACTCAGCGAACGTTCGGCAACCGTCCTGTCATGGGTTGCCACAATCACCTTCTTTGCGCGGCCCCGAAGTCTATCGATGAGTGCGACAAAACATTTCTTCGCGTCGACGTTCTGCTTACCAGGGTCGGGCCACTGTCCTCTGACAACACGAACCGCTATCCCTAGCTCCGAAACCCGGTCAGCATCGTTGGTGCTCCGAACCCACCGAGCCGGAAGAGTGCAGCCAAGGTCTGCATGTACTTTGAGGGCCTTTTCCATCACGTTAAACGCCGGCGTTGCCGATTCAGGGTCTTGTGCGTCAAAGTGAACTCTCCTCCCGGCTGATTTTGCGGTCTCCAGAATCTCTCTTAAGAGTTCAAAATCGTAGCGGAGTGCGGGCAACTTGACAGACAGAGCGCCATCCAATCCTTCACGATGTATTCCGTGAAGAGCTCTGAGGTACCTTTGAGATGCAACACGTGGCGACTCAGAATCAGGCAGCCAAGGACAGAGGGTGCTGGACCAGCCGCGCTCTGAGAAATACTGTGAAGCAGCCAATGCATCGCGGAGAAACGGGCCCACAACATGACTCCCGGCAATCCGGTCTATGATGTTTGCTTTAACGGTTGCAAGAATTTCCCATGCCATTGTTTCGTGATCCTTCTTCGCGCTGAAGCGGCTTTTTGCATAAACATCCTGGGCAGGTCAATGCCGAAAGACACGGCGCCACGTACCGTGAGAGGATAAACCGACTGTGATTGATAGGTATGGCTAAGGTCAGTCCACATGTGTATCCAGGATTCATCGTTGCCGAGAAATTCGAATGCTCGCAGACCGTTTTCGAACGACCAACGAATGGCTTCATGTATGAGCAGGATTCCTGGTGAGCACCGCGCCCACTGTTCGTCGTAGCCAATCTTCAACACCCAAAACTTCTGCGCGAACTGTACACCCATAAGCACGGCAATGGGCTTGCCGTTCATTTTCGCAAAAGCCAACCTGAGGATTCCTGTTGGAGCGGTGGCATGAGCATAATACCAGAAAAAGTCTCTGAGTACCGGCCTGGCATTCATGGACGTGCCAACTTTTTCCTTCCATCCTGCCGCTTCGACAGAAACGACTTCTTCCAGATAATGATCAAGGTCATCCCCTCCGGGCGAAACGATTTCAAACGTTAGTGCCCCGGTTTGAGATGCCCGCCGATACGCCCGCCGCAAACCTGAACGCCGGCTCGCAGAGATCGATTTTTCATAGCTGTTCCAGCTGCCGGCGATCGGCAACCATGGTGACCTGGAATCCTGCGTCTGCACAAACATTTTCTTCTTCGATGTCACCTTCTCAAAAGCCTCTAATTCAAGGCAATCAGACGGTATTCTGTTCAAGTGGACCGGACAACCCTGGGCCAGAATAGCTTGCGTAAGTTCTTCCAAAGCCCGCATGTTTTTGAACAAGAAACCGCCCGGTTCGCCCAGAACAGATGCACCCATTATCTCCAATCTTGACATTCCAGTTCCATTCACTGTAGCAAGAGGAGCAATGGCGTCAAGAGTCCCATGATTTCTCACGACAAAGACCGCCGGTTTCTGTTGGTACGAGAACGCGTTGACGCATGACATAAACCACTCGTGACCTAGGAGGGGAGTTTGGAATCGAAAGGCAAGTTGGTTCCACTCACTTTGCAAAGGTGACATTTTCTCAGGGTCGCGAAAAATTTCAACCATTTATCCCGCCAACCTCTCTCTCTTGTGATGACCAAGCGCTACCGCATTTCCGACCTGGCTCAAGCTCTGCCGGGCTCGTGGAACGACAATTTTCCCGAGGAAGATGCGCGACAGATTACGTTTCACAAAGGCCAGCGTTGAGACGATAAATGGAACCGGGTCTTTCATATCAAAAACTCTGTAGTGATTGAATTTCAACAATGAAAGGAGATACGAAGCAAACGGCCACTCATGAGTTTTCCGGTAACCGTTGAAGAACGCTCGGGCATCTTGCTTGAAGTACAGCAGTCGTGTGTTGTTGCGATACGTTTGCGGAAACGATGTGATCAGGCCATACTGATGACAGTAGGCGATATATGCCAGATTTACTCCAGCATAGGCGCCAAGAACCTCCCAGAGGTTATATCGGGGATTCACCTCGAGCATTTTGAACTCTCCGCTGCGCTCGTCCCACTTGTAATCTATCTTCACGACACCACAGAATTTCATCTTTCTGAGTGATTCGATGCTCTGTCGCGCGAGCTCAGGATTATATGTCGATTGAATGTAGGTGCTCCCGCCCGTGTGTGGAGGGTATGTTCGAATTTTTCGTCCTACGAAGAATGCTTTACACTCTGAAAGCTCGTTAAAATATCCGTGAAAGCTTGTAATGGTTTCGTCCCGTCCCTCGACATATGATTGAACGAGATATCCCGACGACCGTGCAGGCAGATCCTTGCAAAAATCAAACAGATCCTTGGCCGAAGTAAATCGTCTTAGCGCAGTCTTATAGGGCCCGTACTTCTTTCGTTGTTTATCCGTTTCCCAGACCCAGTCCTGACTGTAAGCGGGTTTGACGATACAGGGCAAGATGTTGTCGGACATTTGCGCTTTCAGCTCTTCCAGGCTGTGGACTCTCAACGTTGAAGGGACGGGCAAGCCGTACTTCTGTGCCTCTCCCGCAAAACGGACTTTGTTAAACAGGAATTCGATAACCTCTTTGTCCGGCAGACAAAATCTGAAATGCGGCTCAAGCTCGTCTCTGTACCGATTCACAAACGAGAGTTCAGAATCAGATGCATAAAAAAGGACAGGGCGGTCGGTGCACTGTGAGGCGTACGCTCGCAGGATGTTGAAAATAGACACTTCAAACGAGGGTCGGAATGGCGGCAGGATAATCTTGTCGGCACAAGAGCGCGAGGCGAATGCAATGTCATTCGACTGGGAGGAAGCGACAGCTGTCCGAACACCCTCCATGTCAAGGCAACGCACGATGTCATAAGCACCGGGAGCCCCGCCGCTTGAAATAACCAGCGCTTTGCACGTTTTGAATCCAGGTCTGTTCATTTACGTTTTTTGAAATATCGCTGTGTACGTTTCTCCCGAATACGAGAAATACGGAACGCGCACCGCTCGAAATATTCTTTCAAAAAAGAGTTCCACCGCATCCAGTGCCGCCTCAGGGATAATTCTCCATTTTCTTGGCAACCTGAACGGATAGCCGAAAGTCATTCCGTCGACATATAAAAATCCCCTTGTTTTCATGTCGCGCTCCAATTTCCACGGATGAAACAAATAATACCGATAACCGGTTGGTGAGTGCTCCCGCACCCAGGGAGATTCCATTGTTACGTATGACCTTTTTTTCCCGGAACGCTTCCTACGATCAAACGTGAACAGGGATGTCATTCGTGTCCGGTAAAAGTAGTCAACGGATGAAAGCGACATCACATTCTCCACGTTCAGCAGAAGATACCCCCCTGGCTTTAACACTCTGTGCAACTGTGCTATGGCAGTCTCGTACTTCAGAAGATATCCCAGCACGCCAACGCAGAGAATGAGGTCAAAGATTTCATTTTTCACCGGCAGGTTTTCAACATCGCCGCAGAGAAAATTGACTCGATCGTGGTCGTTTCCGCCGCCCAACTCCCCTCGGGATGATTCCAATGTCTCTCTTGAAAGATCTATGGCAAAAGTTGTAAACCCGTTTTTCATGAGTTCAGCTGCATAGACTCCGCTCCCGCTACCCACATCCAACACATGCGCCCCTCGATAGATCGGCAGCCTCCGGATCATTTCCAAAGCATAGAGTCTCCTACGCACCACGGCCCGTGCGAAACGGTCCTGAGGCTCCTTGTAAACTTTGCCATGCCAAAAATCAGAGGAGTCAAAGAACTTCCGGACTCTTTGACTTTGTTCCATGACTTCGGACGTAGTCGCTCTTTGCTCATCATACTCGTTCATTGCCTCACCGGTTCTCTCTTCCGTATTCTGTTTGACGATATTCTGCTCGGCGGCTTGCAGTGAAAAGCTTGGTGTCGCCGGGAGGTTCACTGTCAACTTGGCCGATATGCCCACGGTATATCTCCTTCTTCAATCGATGGCCGTCTTTCCTTGTGCGAACCGTCGACAACCTCATCCACCGACCCGTGCTCCCCAGGAGTTTGCGAATATGCCTCGCCACCATGGCGAGAAAGGGGCGAATATCATCGGTGCAAAAATATCCTGCCTCTTCGATCCCCCGCAGTGACCGGAACCATTCTTTTGCCGTGAGTTTTCCGTCGCGAAGGTAGTGGTACGTCGATAGAATATCTTTGTCCTCAACAACCCACTTTCGACCTTCGCGTTGGGTCGTTGGTGGGACGGGTTGATGAGTTTGATCGAGATAGAGCGCTCTCACCACGTCCAGGCCGTTGGCACCAACAAAGAGTCTGAATGTAGCCCCCACGCGCGGGTTAACGTCAAGGACCTTGTAGCGTCCGTCGCGACTGTCATACCGGAATCCGATATCCAGTATCCCCCGGTAGTGAATGGATTCCATGAATCGTTTTGTTATTTCAGCAACCATCGTATTCCAAAGGCAAACACCGAGCGCAGTCATGCCGACATATACGGGATTCTGGTGTATTTTTTTTCCTGTGAATTCCGCCACACACTCGGATTGCTCGTTGAAATACCCGTTAAACATCCAGACCGAATCATCGCCGCCGGGAATGTACTCCTGAAGCATGAGGTTGGGCTCCTGGAAATCCTCCATGAGCTCAAAGTTTCTCGTTAATTCCTCCATCGAGTGCACAATGAGCATCTTCTTCCCTGTCCTTCTCCAGAGCTTCCCTCCGTCAATCCCTTTCAGCATAAGTGGAAACTGTGCTGCACCATCGCGTACCATTTGATGCACGTCCCGCACGGACTTTGGAAATTGTGTTTCTGCGGTCGGAATGCCCTGTTTCTTTGCAAGAAAAAACATGTCCCGTTTGCTGCAAAGTGTCCGAACGAGTGTGTAAGGTTGACATGGAAAAACAAACGATTGCTTTAGTTCGGCGGCATACTGGGCGACTAGTTGTGTCGTTTCGTCACTTGTAGGAATCAACAGCGGTTTCGATTTGAATTCTTGAGCAACAATCGAGAGGAATTTCACCGTTTTGCGTTCCGGTTCATGCTCGATATCCCACATGAAAACACCACGACAATACTTTGACACCACGGCCGGCGCAGAACAATCCCCGTCGACGCAATAGACGGGTACACCAAGCCGACCCAAACTGCGAACGATGCCCAAAGCGCCGTAATGCTCACACTTCAGGATAACAACGGGCGTGCTGACATCTCGAATGACCATATGCTCGTTCACTGAATGATGTTAGACCTTGATGTGGCTTCAACCGAAACACTCAGCAATTCCCCAGCGAACATTTTGAAAACTCCGTCGAGGTCGTTAATATGAGAAAGAATAAATTCCACGTCGTCGTGCTGGTTTGTTTTTTCCAGGTATTCGACGCTCTTTGAACGAAGAAAAGAAGAAGGCGCCCTCCCTTTCCAGGCTTTGACAAGCTCGAGCGTTCTTTCGTTTTTGGGCACGAAGCCATCTTGCATCAACAGTTCAGCGACCCATGAACAGCACAGTTGATCCTCTTCCCGGAATTCGTTTCTCGTTCCCGCGCCAATTACTGCCACCCTGTCGTAGCTCCGCGCCAGATGGCTTGCAAGAGCCTCGTAATTCCGCAAGCATGCTACGTACGCAGCTTGGCCTTTCCGGGCTTCGTGGATGAGCTGCGTGCCTGATGAGGACAATAAGATCATTGGCCGTTCTATATCCCATCTCGCGTCAATGTGCGCGGGGCTATTTGTCAAATCGAACCCATAAGGCATGTTGCCGCCGAGCTCTCCCACCAGTAACGGATGATGGAGCCGGGCCGCAACAGGGAGCGCTGCTTCAATGGAAGGAACTGGGAAGCACCTTCTTTCTTTTGCAACTGCGGTCACCGCCGTGGTCGTTGCCCGAATCACATCCACAGCGACGATGGCATAGCGGTCCTCGTACTTCCGCGCGCTTTCAGGAAAGCAATCGATGACGACTTTTCTTGGCATTGTCAGGACTCAAAGAGCTGGTGTTGACCCGCTGTTCGCGGAATTTGCGGCTTTAGGTTCTCCTTTTGAAACGCGTCAGAGTGTAACCCCCGGCGGTAAATTTCCACTCGAAGGATTTCTTCCAGCCTGACATTACACAGATGCACATCCCTGCCGAAATGATCCAACAGGGCAAACTGACTGGGTTTGTTCGGAGCCTCAAAGAGGACGGTATGAAGTCCGAATGTTTTTCCAAACAGGTCTGCGTATCCCTTGTTAAAATCTCCCCGGTCGTCAAAAAGTCCGACTCGTTTTGCGCTCTCTCTTGCCTCGACAACCAGCTGGAGGGCACCGGCGTCAAGCCAACGCTGACCCTGATCTAGGAGGAAGTTCACCATCTTACGATTGAACGCGCCTCCATGTTTTTTACCGAGCTCGAATTGGACTTCAAGACCGCGTTCTGACGCCATGGCAACAACGTCCCGCGGTCTGAGTGTCATGTCGGTAAACCCTTCCCCACACTCTATCCTTGTTACGCCGATATCTGCGCAGAGGTCCATGTAGAGAGGCAGCTGTTTCTGCGCGACGGCAATCTCAAATGGTCCACCCCCCGTAACCGTTGGCACATTGTATCTTTTTGCCGCCGCGATTTTTTGACGCGTTGCGCCTTCGTCAGCGATCATCCAGCATGCCATGGAGATTTTCAGAATGGACATCAAATGTGAGCTCTGCTGCAAATGACTTTCAAGGGTCACGGGATCGTAGCCAGTGTCAAAAGGGCTAGTGAGCGGTGGAATTTTGGGGACACCGATTTTTCCCAGATATTCGCTCGTGTGAATTCTTCTTCGCAACATTCCCTCACCCACATCGTTCACGTTCATTTTCTCCCCCTTTTTGAATTTGTTCATTGTATAGGCTTCCGAGCAACTACTAGGTAGTGT
>JACQPT010000052.1 GCA_016207415.1 Ignavibacteriales bacterium | reverse complement strand
GTTTCGAGCGGCGTTTTGATAGGCAATACACTTAAAACGGTTTTCGCCCTTAAGCTCCAGAAGTGTGCCTATCTCGTAGAACATTCTGGAGACAGCTCTCTTGTCAACCATGGTCTCTTTTGTCCCTCAGGTGGGTCAGGGGATATTGTTACGCGGCAGCTTGTTCGGCGAGAGGCTGTGCGTTCATTCCTTGGACAAATGATTTGACTCTATCCATTACCGGGAGCATCTCGGTAAACTGCATAAGCTCCTGCCTAAGCTTTGACGCATTTGGAAGACCTCTGAGATATCCTGCATAGTGCTTGCGGAATTCAATTACTCCTTTCCGCTCGCCCTTGACGTCGACGGAGAGTTTAAGGTGCTCAAAAAGAAGATTGATGCGGTCGTCTATTGTTGCGTCTGGCAAGAGGTTATCTGTATTCAAATAATGTTTTCCCTGCATGAATATCCATGGATTATCGATGGCACCCCGTGCGATCATGACTCCGTCGCAACCCGTTTCATCAAACACTTTGCTGATATCCTCGGGCGAGTGAACACCACCGTTCACAAAGACCGGAATTGAAATAGCGGCCTTAACGGAAGGAATCCAGGTTAAGTCGGGAGTACCTTTGTGACCCTGTGCACGCGTCCTGCAGTGAATGGTGAGACCTTTGACTCCGCATTGTTCCAACATTCTGGCGACATCGACGATTTGAATGCTTGATTCGTCCCACCCAAGCCGCGTTTTAACAGTAACGGGAAGCTTTGTGGCTTTCACAACCTGTGAAACGATGCGCTCCATATGAGGCAGATCCTTAAGCAATCCTGCTCCCGCCCCACGCATTGCAACGTCCTTCACCCAGCAACCGCAATTGATATCTAAAATGTCGGGATCCATCTCATCGACCAGTCGCGCTGCGGATTCCATGGACTCCTCGCTCCCGCCGTAAATCTGAATTCCGAAAGGCCGTTCCTCTTCCCAGAATACCATTTTCTCCCTCGTCTTGCGGGAATCTCGGATGAGTCCTTCAGAGTTGACAAACTCCGTATAGACAATATCTGCTCCAAGCCTCTTACAAATAACGCGAAATGGAAGGTCCGTCACATCTTCCATAGGTGCGAGAACAATTGGCTTCTCTATGTTGATTTTTCCGATTTGCATAAATCTGTTAAGGCTTACGGAATCTTATAAAGGTTATCTCAAGTAGGATTCCGGGAATCTTGCTTTAACCTTGCTTATGTAACCAGGAATTAATAAGCACGGAAATTCCCACCAAAATCAGAATGGCGGGCCAATAGACTCGCCAGGAAAAATAGAAGTCAATGTATCCAAGATTTCTTGCAAGGAAAGCCAATCCAACAAGAACAAGAACGCCGCCCCAGTAGAGATCTTTAATCGTTTTCGGTTTTGTCATGCGCTAATCGGACTGGATTTTCTCCTCAATTGCATCCGCCATTTCAGTTGTGCCAACATGATGTTCTGGGTTAAGGTCGCGTGTTACTTTTTTGCCCTCTTTGAGTACCTCACGAACAGCCCAACGAATTCGTTCAGCTGCCTCTGTTTCTCCCAAATGATCCAGCATCATTGCGCCAGCAAGTGTCATTGCACAAGGATTGGCCAGGTTTTTTCCGGCAATATCTGGCGCACTGCCGTGAACGGCTTCAAAGATTGCAACGTCGTAACCGATATTTGCACCAGGCGCCAATCCAAGTCCTCCCACAAGTCCGGAACACAAGTCCGAGAGAATATCGCCAAACAGGTTTGTCGTTACAATCACGTCGAATTGATGCGGGTTCATGACGAGCTGCATGGCCATGTTATCAATGATCCGGTCGTTGCACTCGATATGCATGAACTCCTCGGCGACTTTTTTCCCCACGTCAAGAAAGAGCCCGCCCGTGAATTTCATGATGTTGGCTTTATGAACAATCGTGACTTTCTTGCGCCTGTGCTTTTGCGCATACTCAAATGCAGCCCGGACAATACGCTCTGACCCTGACCGCGTTACTACACCTATGGTTTCTGCCGCACTTTTACGGGTGTCGATGTAATGCTCGATGCCGGCGTAAAACTCTTCTGTATTCTCACGGAACACGATGAGGTCAACATCCTTGAACTGGCTCTTAACACCGGCCATTGACTTTGCAGGTCGCAAATTGATATACAAGTCGAACTCTTTTCTCAAGGCAACATTAACGCTGCGAAATCCAGTACCTACGGGAGTGGTAAGAGGACCTTTAAGGGCAACCTTGTTTTTGATAATGGAATCTAGGACCTGCTGCGGCAGAGGATCCTTGTATTTGTCGATGGCCCCAAGACCGGCTTCCTGAATCTCCCAATTGACCTTGACTCCTGAGGCTTCAATGATTCGTCGAGTTGCCTCGGCGATGCTGGGACCAATCCCGTCGCCGGGGATGAGTGTGACATTATGCAAGAAATACGCCTTTCAGTTTTTCCGCTAACTAAAACAACAACATTTCGTTCAAAAACCGGATGAGTGCAAATCGTGTTGATAAAAATACGGAAAATTGGAAGGAGTTACAAGGAAGTGTTGCCGCGATGCAAAAGTCGCGGCAACGTAGCAGACCTACTTGGACGCTTGAGTCGTGATCTTGCTGATCAAAAGAAGCTTCACTCCACCTTTTTGGTGGAGCCTTCCCGTCACTTTTACTTTTTCTGCGACGTAAGGCAGAAGCGTTTCGTTGGCGCCTTTCATAGAAGATTTTGTCTGGCCCGCGATGTAGATTGTCCCCGTCTTGTCTTCGAGGACGGCGAGTGGAATTCCTCCTTTAGCGCAATCAGTTGCACACTCTTTGTGGTCTGCTCCTATTCCCTTGCCCATGGCGCCCGAGGTGTAACATTGGATATCAATCACTTCACCAGAGATTGTTATCTCCCTTCCCCGCGTCTGTTGACTAAATACAAGGGACATTGTGAAAAGAAGCGAAACGGCAATGACGACGATTCTCTGCATAAGGTTTTGTCCTTTTAACAGTGGGATGACAACTTACACATTATAGAAACTTCTATCAAGGCTTCGATACTGGATCGCTTCCCCCAGATGTTCCGGTCTGATAACTTCATTCCCGGAAAGGTCGGCGATCGTGCGGGCAACTTTGAGAATGCGGTCGTACGCCCTGGCGGAAAGGCCAAGTCTGTTCATAGCTGTTTTCAGTAAATCCGCTCCTGCGTTGTCGATCTGACAATACTCTTTAATCTCCTTCGATTCCATGTCTGCGTTGGAAAAGAGCCCGCTGCCGTGAAATCGTTTCGCCTGAGTTTCTCTCGCGTGAACGACACGGTCACGGATTGACGCCGAGTTCTCACCGGATCTCTTCGACGCTAATTCATTATACTTCACAGCCGGAACCTCGACATGAATGTCGATGCGGTCGAGGAGCGGTCCGGAAATCTTTCCCACATATTTCTGAATTTGCAAAGGATTGCACGTGCACTCCTGGTTAGGGTTGCCGTAGTTGCCGCATGGGCAGGGATTCATGGCGCACACGAGCATGAAATTCGCCGGGTAGTCGACGGAAACCTTTGTTCTGCTGATGGTCACCCTCCCGTCCTCTAATGGCTGACGCATAACCTCGAGGACATTCCGTGCGAATTCGGGCAATTCATCGAGGAAAAGCACACCATGATGCGAGAGAGAGATTTCGCCGGGTCGGGGAATCGTACCGCCTCCCACCAACGCTGAATCTGAAATTGTGTGGTGCGGTGAGCGAAAAGGCCGGACAGAGACAAGCGCCGTATCTGGAGCGAGAAATCCCGCAACAGAATGAATCTTTGTCGTCTCCAAGGCCTCTTCAAACGTCAATGGGGGCAAAATCGTCGGCAGGCGTTTCGCAAGCATAGTCTTTCCCGACCCCGGAGGGCCGATGAGCAGAATATTATGTCCCCCGGCGGCCGCAACCTCCAATGAGCGTTTGACGCTTTCCTGTCCCTTTACGTCGGCAAAATCAAGCGTGTATTGTTGATTGTTGGCAAAGATTTTCGTGACATCCACGTGAAGCGGTTTTTCCAGCAGATGCTCCGATTGCAAAAAATACGCGACATCCTTCAGGCTTTTCATCGGATAGACTTCGATGCCGTTTACAATGGCGGCTTCTTTTGCATTTTCTTCGGGCAAGAGAATTCCGCGTATTCCTTTCGCCTTTGCCTCAAGAGCTATGACAAGAGCACCATGGATGGGACGTAGGTTTCCTTCAAGAGAAAGCTCCCCCAGAATGACGAATTCGTTCGCAACCGTCGACTTGATTTGTTCCGATGCAGTGAGGAGTCCAATCGCAATCGGCAAATCGTACGCGGAACCTTCTTTCTTGATATCGGCCGGAGCGAGGTTCACCGTGACGCGCCCTTTGGGATACTTGAAATCTGAGTTTTTAATTGAAGCGAAGACTCGTTGAAAACTTTCTTTGACGGCTCCTTCAGCGAGCCCCACGATAAAAAACTTTGGGTTCGCCTTTTCTATGTGTGATTCAACTTCGACGAGATGAGCGTTGACACCGAATGTCGCGGCACTGAGAATTCTGGAGTACATTCGTGGGTGGGGTCAGCCTATGGAAGCTATGTGAGAATGCTGAAGGTCTGTGACAAACGAATCTCGGTTGGGCCGGGCAAGAATGAACGCCGCGATGCCAAAGGCAAACAGTACGAGAAACAGGATCTCCGCAGTCAAAAGATAAAACACGAGATTGACGAAATTGCATCCTTCGATCAAAGCAAGTCGAACAAGGTGCGCCGTGCTGTACCTGATTCCTCTCGATGATTCATCGGTCTTAGTTAAAGCGACTTTCTGGAGCGACCCAAACAGAACCGCGCTCCCGGCGATTGCGGCCAACGTAACGACCATGCCAACATAAAGAAAGATCTCACGGTTTTCCGTCATCAGTTCAAACCCTTGGGAGTGAAGAAGAAAAACAACTCCGAGAAAAATAAGTTGCCCTGTCAAAAGAGCCAGGTAGACGACTGTGATGACCTTGAATACTGACTCGGCTTCCGGCTGAGACGGGTTTGTCATGAACGAGGAGGCTATCAGAAGGAATTATCGGTGCTGCTTCAAGAACTCCAATCGTTCCTTTAACTTTTCGGCAGGGGTCAGGAGTTTGTCTTTACCAAAAATGGCTTCTTCCTGACTCGAAAATGCGAGCTCGAATTCGTTACTCATCACAATTGCTTCTTCCGGACACACTTCTTCGCAAAAACCGCAGAAAATGCAGCGGACCATGTTGATTTCAAACTTGACCGGATAACGCTCCTTTTCCAGTTCTGTTTCAGATGCCTGGACTTCGATGGCGAGAGCGGGGCAGACGCGTGAGCAGAGGCCGCAGGCGACGCAGCGTTCGACTCCCTGTTCTTCCACCAACACCGGGCGTCCGCGGAATGACGCGGGAGGATGGAACCTCTCTTCCGGATATTGATAGGTAATCTTGGGCTTGAACATCTGGAGGAAGGTTGTGAATAAACCGCGGAAAATTTCCGGGAGATACAGCCTCTGCAACAAGCTGAAGTCTTTTTTTCGAATTATTTTTTTGTTCGAGCTCATCCTATGAAATGTACGGAATGAGGAGAATCGCCAGACCTGTACCCAAGACGTTCACAAGCGCAAGAGGAAGCAGAACCTTCCAGCCCAGATTCATCAGCTGGTCGTAACGAAAACGTGGAATCGTCCAGCGGACGATAATGAAAAACAGGACTACCAGGCTTACCTTGATGCAGAACGCCAAAACCTGTAATAAACTCAAAGCAATCGGGCTTACCGCCCAATTCTCTGAAAACGGAATGTGCCAGCCGCCCAGAAACAACGTCGTAATCAGCGCGCTGGAGGTTATCATGTTGATGTACTCAGAAAACATGAAAAGGCCAAACTTCATTCCCGAATACTCAGTGTGATACCCTCCCACCAGCTCAGGTTCTGCTTCCGGCAAATCAAACGGAAGTCGGTTTGTCTCTGCAAAGGCTGCTACAAAAAAAATAACGAAACCAAGCGGCTGGACAAACATGTTCCATGCGGGAAACCAGCCGCCTAAATATCTCGTTTGATGGAGTACGATCTGATCAAGCCTCAGCGATTCCGCCACCATGAGCACGCCGATAACGGAAAGACCCATAGCGAGCTCATAGCTGATAAGCTGGGCCGACGAGCGCAATCCGCCGAGCAGGGAGTATTTATTGTTCGAAGACCAACCCGCCAGCGAAACCCCATACACACCCATGGAGGTCATCGCCAGTATAAACAGTATCCCGATGTTCACATCCGCCACAAGGAGTTTTATCTGATACCCAAAGAGTTCTATTATATTCCCGAAGGGGATGACAGCAAAAGTGCACAGGGCAACCGAGATGGAGATCATCGGCGCTATGTCGTGCACCGTTTTGTTTGCAGCCTTTGGGACGATATCTTCCTTCATAACGAGTTTCACAACATCAGCCAGTATTTGAAAAATCCCCTGTGGCCCCACGCGATTCGGCCCGATGCGATTCTGAATAAAGGCGCTAATCCGCCTCTCGAGAAACGTAACGAGCGCCGCTGCCGTCATCAGCACGCCAACGACAGTCCCAATTTTTAGAAGAGTAACCCAGAATGGAATCATGCCGAGACACTTACGGTTACGGAAGACTTTGTCATGACTCCTTGAGCGCCGATTCTTGCGTAACTCAGACCCTTGAAGAGTGGATTCTTCTCCGAAAGCTCGCGAAAGACATCTTCAGAAGTATTGTACTTTATTTTCCCGCCCATAGCCGAAGCAAGTGCCGATATGATACGCCACGAAGGTCGGGCATCCTTCTTGATGGGTCTACCCCATCGGTCGTTGTGGGATGCAAACCTGTCCCAGCGACTCATCGAGAAACCATCGAACGCGCGGTCTTGTTCCAACGTGGCAACCGCCGGACGAATTCTTTGAACCCGTCCCTGGAAGTTCGTAAAAGTGCCATGCTTTTCAGCGTAGGTCGAGGCGGAAAAAACAACATCGGCTGCAGCTGTCGTTTCGTTCTGGACGGATGAGTGGACGACGAGGAGCTCGAGATTCGACAAAACGGAAGCAATCTCCGGGATGGCTCCAACATCATCTTCCAGGACGTAGAGGGCTTTAATCGTCCCGCTTTTGATACCCCGGATGATTCCGTCAACGTCAAACCCGCCTTCTCCCGGTTTCACACCGACGTCTTCTGCGCCCCGCGTGTTCGGCGTTTTGTCAGCACGAATCAGGAACTCATCCTGATCCCCCTCTTTCACATGACGAACAAAATCGACATGCTTCGTTCCGATGACCTCTTTCATGAATTTTTGGAATGCATAATTGTCTTCGTTGGTCGCGAACGCTGAGCCTAGTCCGGCGATTTCGCCTTTCTTGAACAATCTGAGCTCCGCGACAGCTTTGGCAATCGCTTCATCCCACCCCACGCCCGTCGATACACCTTCTTTTCGAATAAGAGGACCGCTAAGCCTCTTTTCGCTGTTGACCTGCTTGAATGTCTGTAGGCGGCCTACATCGCACATCCAGTAAGAATTCACCTCTTCATTCTGACGAGGTGTGAGCCTGAGGATCTCGTTGTTACGCACCCACACGTTCGTATTGCAGCCACGTGCGCATCCAGTGCAGACGCTTTCCGTTGACGACATTTCCCAAACCCTTGCTTTGAACCTGAAATCCGTGCTCGTAAGAGCGCCGACCGGGCAAAGCTCGATGACATTCATCGCGTAGGGATTATCCAGCTGGGTTCCCGGAAATGTCGTGAGGACAACGTGGTCGCCTCGTTGCGTAAACGTCAACACGGGTTGCTTCGCGATTTCGTCAGAGAACCTCACACATCGTGAACACATGATGCAGCGTTCGACATCGAGCATGACGTTGGGGCCGAGCTGGATTCGCTTCGGCTTGTGCACTTTATCTTCGTTGAAGCGGCTATACCCGGTACTGTACTTGTACGTGTAATCCTGGAGCTTACACTCGCCCGCCTCATCACAGATAGGGCAATCGAGCGGATGGTTGATGAGCAGGAATTCCATCACCGCGTTCCGCGCCTTCTGCACTCGCTCACTCTGAGTTTTGACTACCATGCCCTCGGCAACTTGCGTTGCGCATGCAATGGCGAGCTTCGGCATTTTTTCGATTTCCACGAGGCACATCCGGCAGTTGCCCGAGACCGAGAGTTTGGGGTGCCAGCAGAAATGGGGAATTTTTACACCTTGCTCCCTTGCAGCCTGAATGACCGTCAGCCGATGATCAACGTCGTATTCGTTGCCGTCAAGTGTTATTTTCGCCATAAAAGAATGGAAAGATCGGTAGACGAGCGGAGTTTACGGGTTGCTTCGTTGGTATTGTTCAAGCGCTCGCTTGATGATCATCAACGATTTCTGTAAATCCTCGACCTTGAGCATAAATGCCAGCCGCACCTCATTGATGCCTTTGTGAGGAGTGGCGTAGAAGCCTTGTGCTGGAGCAAGGAGCACGGTTTCGTTTTCATATTGATATTGTTCGATCAGCCATCTTGCAAAATGTTCCGAGTCTTTCACCGGCAATCCAATCACGATGTAAAAGGCTCCTTCGGGTTTGTAGAATGTGACGCCGGGGATTGACTTGAGGCCCTCATACACGGCATCTCGCCGCCTATGAAATTCCTCCACAATCGGTTTTGTATACGCATCTGGTGAGTTGAGCAACGGAGCCACGGCAGCCTGTTCCAGCGTAGCAACGGAAAGTCTCGCCATGCCGAATTTCAGCGCCGTTTGAATGACGGCGTTGTTGTGGCTGGCAATGACGCCTATCCTTGCTCCGCACACGTTAAATCGTTTTGAACAGCTGTCGAGGAGGATCGCACGATCGGCGATTTCCGAAAACCTCGCAACGCTTATTGACTCGGCTTCGTAGGCGAATTCCCGATACACCTCGTCGGACAGAAGAAACAAGTTGTGTTTCTTAACCAGCCGAACAAGCATTTCAAGCTCTGCCCTGGAATAGATCGTGCCGGTGGGATTCGAAGGACTGCATATCAAGATGGCCCGTGTGCGTGGATTGATGTGTGCCTCGATCTCCTCTTCCGTCGGAAGGTGAAAGCCGTTTGCTATCGAGAGAGGAACCGCGCGAAGTCTTACATCGGCAATCGTGGCGAAACCATTGTAGTTCGTGTAAAAAGGCTCAAAGACGATGATTTCGTCGTTTGCATCGCACACAGCACACATGGCAAAGATAATGGCTTCCGACCCTCCAGCCGTGACAATCATCTCGCTTTCTTCGAACTCGATTCCATTGTGCTTGAAGTAGTTCCGCCAGGCGGAGAGTGCGGCGGGAATTCCGTTCGATGGCGCGTACGCTATGGTAGGCTGATTAAAGTTCCTTATGGCCTCGAAGACCGCCGCGGATGTCGGGAGGTCGGGTTGCCCAATGTTCAGGTGATAAACCTTCGTTCCCTGTTTTTTGCGGGCTTCAGCGATTGCGGCGAGCTTTCTCAAGGGCGATGCCTGCATCTCCTGCGCCCTTCTTGAAATAGCGAGGCTTCGGCGCGGCGTCGACAAGAAAGGGTCTTTCAAGGTCGACGTCGATGCTTGTTTGAAAAACGTTTCGTGTTCCATGTATTCTTCTCAATTCCTGCCAACAGAGCCGTTTCCTTCTGTTGAAGATCTTTGTTCTGTCGGCTTGAAAACGATTTTCGAAAACCAGTCCCGTCGAAATACGCCTTTCGCAACTGCCAGAACGTCTTCACGAGTCACGTTATTAATTTGTGAGACGACATTGTCGAGCGAGTGAAGCTGGTGAAAATACAACTCGGAACTTCCAAGACGGATCATCCTGTTCGAAATACTCTCGAGGCTCAACATCATGCTGCCTTTGAGCTGTGCTTTTGTTCGATTGAGTTCGCCCATGCTCACAGGCTTTGCCGCGAGGGCTTCCAGCTCCTTCCAGATCAATTCTTCGCATTGCCCGACGTGTGGTGCGTCTGTGCCCACGTACACGCCAAAAGACCCGGCATCGCTCAGGAGGTTGGCAAAACTGTATACCGTATATGCAAAGCCGTACTTTTCCCTGATATTTTGGAACAAGCGCGAGCTCATTCCATCGCCAAGCAATGTGTTCAACACCATCAAGGGATAACGCTGTTTATCCTTGATGCTGAATGTCACCGTCCCGAGGCAGAGATGCGCTTGTTGAATCGGCTTTTCCACCGTTTTCTCAATCCCACTTTTCCCTGCCGGCCGTCGCCGCATGTGCACGGATCCCGTTTTTCCCGAGCCCAAGGGAAAGTATCGTTGAGCCATTTCGACCAGCTGATGATGTCTCAAGTTGCCGGCTGCCGCAATCACCATCCTTGACGGTTGATAATGGCTCGACCGATGCTGTGAAAGGTCGGACCTCCTGAATACGCGCAAATTCTGTTCCGTGCCTATGACGGGAAAACCCAAAGAGTGCTCGCCGTAGAGGGCTTTTTCAAGATAATCGTGGATGATATCGTCAGGATCGTCCTCGGCATTCTTCAACTCTTCGATAACAACGCCCTTTTCTTTTTCCAGTTCTTTCTGGGGAAAGGCCGGATTCAACGTAATGTCAGAAAGGACATCCAGAGCAAGTTCCGTATATTCGTCAAGCACGCGGGCATAGTAGCATGTGTGCTCTTTGCTGGTAAATGCGTTTAAATAGCCTCCCACCGATTCGATACTCTGGGCAATTTCACGGGTGTTTCGTTTCTTTGTTCCCTTGAAGACCATGTGTTCGATAAAATGCGAGATACCGTTATTTCCCGGCCCCTCATCACGCGAGCCTGTATCAATCCAAACGCCGACAGAAGTGGAGCGCACATGCGGGATTTCTTCGGAAACAACACGGAGGCCGTTGGGCAAAACAGATTTTTGGTAGGTGGCGTGAAGTTTATGGCTCGAAGTCTCGACCAGCTTCCCCAGAGTTTTCCTGTAAGGTTTCTTAGCCAATGAAGCCACGTCAATTGAAAGAATGAATCAAAGCCTGCAAAACCTGTTTTACGACATTTGTCATGCAAGGTAGACTATTTTCACAGGAGAAGCAAGGTAACGACTATCGCTGAGATAGAAGTGATTTTATTTTCGTGACGACCATGTCAATGGCGACGAGATTATCTGCTCCTCGTGGGATAATGACGTCGGCCCAGTGTTTGCTCGGCTCCACAAATTCAAGATGCATCGGCTTGACGGTGTTCATGTATTGATCCATCACCGATTCGATCGACCGTCCGCGTTCCATCATGTCTCTGCGGATCCGCCTGATGAGCCGTTCATCTGCATCCGTATCGACAAAAATTTTTATATCCATCAAGTCCCGTAGTTGTTTCTCAACAAGGATCAGGATGCCGTCGACGATGATGATCTCCTTTGGTTCAACACGGTGAGTTTCCTTGAATCGTCGATGAGTGGTGAAACTGTACATCGGCTGTTCAATGGCCGTTCCATCTCGCAGGAGCGTCATGTGCTGGACTAAGAGACCGGTTTCCAGAGAATCCGGATGATCGAAGTTGATCTTCTCCGGTGCCAGAACACCGAATGCACTCAGATCTTTGTAGTAGGAATCATGCTGGATCACGACGACACGGTTAGTGTCAAGATGCTGAAGGATCTTGTTGGTGACTGTGGTTTTTCCAGACGCGCTCCCGCCGGCAATTCCAATAATCAGACGTTTCATCGTCAAACAAATATAGGCCGAATTGTCTGAGGTATCAATTGAAAAACTGGACATATTTCACGATTATGAGGGCGAATGAATGCTGATCCGTTCCTTCAGGTTATCCTCGCCTCGGCTGCCCTTCTGTACTCACTTGTCGTGCTGGGATACATTATCGGTTTGCTGAGATTGCAATACATACGGTCGTCGCAGACACCTCTTGTCTCAGTCATCGTTGCGGCAAGAAACGAAGAGGCGAACCTGAGAACCTTGATTCCTGCCCTTCTGGAACAAGATTATTCCTCCTACGAGATCATCATTGCAAATGACAGGTCCATAGACAGGACGGCCGAAGTATTGAGAGAATACAAACGGATTTCCCGTCGACTGAAAAGCGTCGACATAACGTCATCCGCTCCGGGTATGCCCGCTAAAAAGCACGCCCTGTCCGAAGCCATAAGGGCAAGCAGTGGCGAAATTCTTTGCTTCACGGATGCCGACTGCATTCCGTCTCACCAATGGATTTCTGAGCTCGTCACAGTATTTGATGACAAGATCGGCCTGGTGGCCGGGTACTCCCCATACGATGATACACTACTCCCCAACGGTCGGCCGGGTCTCTTCGGAAGGTTATTCCGCAAGTTCATCTCCTACGAGGAGCTCAAGGCTGCTGCCTGGTCCGCCGGGGCAATTGGCTTGGGCAGAGCTTGGCTTTGCACGGGACGAAACCTTGCATACCGGAAGAGAGTTTACCAGGAAGTCGGCGGGTTTGAGCACATCAAACAATCGGTGAGCGGAGACGATGACCTCTTTCTTCAACTCGTCCGCAGGAAGACCAAGTGGGGAATACGATATGTCGATTCGCCGGCGAGTTTTGTCCGCACACGTCCACCACGGTCGTTCAGTGATTTCGTTGAGCAGCGAAGAAGACATTTTTCTGCAGCAAAATATTTTCCTTTATCAATGAAAACCTTGTTCTTCGGCTTTCATCTTTCGAGTTTGCTCCTTTTCCTTGGTTTTCTTTGCTTTCTGTTTGGCATTCCGGGTGCGACGCTTGGGCTCCCCGCTTTTACCGTCAAGCTCGCAGCCGACGTGACGTTATTCCTCGTCATCTCGGAGAAATTGTCACAACGGGGTCTTGCGGGGTATTTTCTTCTCATGGAAATTCTCTACATCTTGTATAATACTTTTATCGGACCTCTCGGCTTGTCCGGCACATATCAGTGGAAACCCGACCAAAAAACATAATCGTCGAACCAGCTGGCCCAATGGACTCTCGCTGGCGCAGGCTCGCGCTCTTCACTTTGAAGACAGCTGTCGCCGCTGTTCTCATGTTTTTTGTCTTTCGCATGGTGAACATTGACGAGTTGCTAACCGCTCTCAAATCGGCAGACTTGTTATACATAGGAATTGCAGTTTCGTTGCTCAGCCTCAACCTTGGCACGAGAACTCTTAAGTGGAAGCTTATGCTCAAGGCAGCTGGGAACGAGGTCACAACTTGGGAAGCCGGTGCCTCTGTGCTGCTGGGGATATCGTTCGGTTCGTTCACTCCAGGTCAAATCGGAGAAGTGGGCGGGCGTTTTCTGAGAGTTGCCAATGCCAAAGCGGCCCACATTGTTGGGCTGACGTTGCTGGATCGTACGCAATTCTTTTTGGTACTCGCTATGTCCGGGCTGACGAGCTATGCTTTCCTCACTCTGCAATCGTCCGCTGCCGCAATCGCAGTGAGTATTTTCTGTGTGACTGCGTGTTTCATCCTGTTTGTGCGATTGGAGTTCATCCAGAGGATCCTGGAAAAACTCCCGTTCCGGTTTTTTCGTAGAGAGTGGTTCGTTGATTTCAAGGAATCATTCAGCCTTCTCGGCAAAAGAGCAATCGCATCGTCCCTCTGCTACTCGTTCGCCTTTAACATCGTGCTGTTCCTTCAAATGTACTTTTTCATGAATGCGTTTGGAGAGGTCGGCGCTTGGGAAGTGTTCCTTGGTTTTTCAGCAATGATGTTCTTCAAGTCACTGCTTCCCATCTCCATCGGGGACATCGGCGTCAGAGAGGCAAGCACGTTATATTTTTTTTCTTTGCTCGGCGTTTCCAACGTGGTTGCCTTGAGTGCCGCACTTCTCATGTTTGCTGTCAACATGATTCTACCCAGCCTTTTGGGAATCTTCTTCCTCCCCTCGACGAAGTTCTACAACCCGGTGCGCGCCGAAGCAAAAAGATGACCGACGCTCTTTTCGTTGTGCTTCTTGCATTCAGTTCATTCTATATCTGGTTCGTTTTCCGTTTGCGATGGGGCTTAGCTCGGCTCTCCAAGAGAAAGCGTGAAAACCCCGATCTCCCATTTGTCAGCGTTATCATTGCCGCCCGGAATGAGGAAGATACAATCGCTCATTGCTTGAAGGGTCTCATAGCACAAGATTATCCCAAGAAAAAATTCGAGATCATTGTTGTAGACGATGGCTCCACCGATGGGACCGCCCGGCTCGTGAGACGATATCATGCGAGGACGCGAAATGTCAGATTGCTGCACCTTCAACCCCATGTCAGTAAGAAAACCGGTCGAAAGCCGGATGCTATCACGTTTGGTATTCAGAAATCTCGCGGCGAGGTCGTTGCAACGACAGATGCAGATTGCGAAGTTCCGTCGACGTGGCTTCGTTCCATGGTTTCGCGTCTTTCGCGCGACGTTGCCTTCATTGCCGGCCCGGTCGTGGAAAAACCTCGGGGTTCCCTTCTCAGCCACCTTTCCGCCATGGAGTACCTCGGACTCACAACAACCGCAGCGGGGCTGATCGGCCTCGGCAGGCCCGTGAATTGCAGCGGTGCCAACCTCGTTTATCGAAAGGATGCCTTTCATGCTGTAAACGGGTTTGGAGATGGAGACAGCTCCTGCGATGACGAAACTCTTATGCAAAGAATCTTCCAGCGCAACGTCGGTGACATTGATTTCGTGACCGACCCAGGCGCAATTATTGTCACGCCCTCCAATCACCGAGTGATTGATTTCCTGAAACAGCGAACTCGCTGGGCATCAAAGAAGAATCGGTACGAGGATAAATCCATCCTCATCGAAATGGTAAGTTTGTACTTCTTCTCTTTTTTTCTCATCATGTCCGTCATTCTTTCGGTCTTTCAGCCCTCCCTTCGCATCCCCATTCTTTTTCTTCTTTTCATCAAAGTTGCGGTTGATTATCGTTCCTTGTCGGGGGGCGCAAAAATGCTGAAGCAGGACGTGAAATTTCACCACTTCCTCATCGCAGAGCTCTTTCATTCCCCTTACATCGTCCTGGTGGGCGCGCTGGGTCAGTTTGCTTCTCACAACTGGAAAGGAAGAACACTCGACCGATGAGGGTTAGCGGAAACTTCATTCATCGAGCGCTCTTTCCTTCGTTTTTATACTCAACGTCTTTGCCCGGCGTGCATTTGACGTTTGACGATGGCCCGCATCCGGCTTCGACGAACATCATTCTTGACGTCCTGAAATCCCGCCAGGCGAAGGGTACTTTTTTTCTGCTCGGAAATAATGTTGACGCCTACCCCGACATTGCCAGACGGATTGTGAGTGAAGGCCACGCGATCGGCAATCATTCATTCGACCACCCTTTCATGGTTTTACGGTCAAAGAAGTTTGTCGTCCAACAAGTATCAGGGACTGAAAACTCTATCGTTGCTGCAACATCAAGACGGCCAAGACTTTTTCGACCTCCGTACGGGTTGCTGGACCAGTGGACGGCGAAAATTGTCCGGCAATTGGGCTACGAGATCGTCATGTGGACAACAGACCCAGCCGATTTTCAACCTGTGGCGGCTGAGGTGATAGTTTCCCGCGCCACCCGGGATCCCGCCCCCGGCTCCATTATCTTGCTCCATGATAACGGTGCGACGGCAAACAGGATCGGCGAGATCCTTGAGAAGCTCATCAGCCGACTTTCAAAACTTGGATTCACTTTCTCAGGTTTGCCGTCATGACGCTCGAATCATTCCTGATTATCATCACTGCGTGTTATGCCATTCAGGTCGCCTTGTTCACTCTTGGCGTAAACAGGGCTCGGGATTTGACCTCTCATGCTACACCCTTTGTTTCCGTCGTGATCGCAGCCCGAAATGAAGATGTGAATTTACCTGCTTGCCTTCAGTCGATTACACAACAGACCTATCCAAAGAGTCAATTCGAGATTGTGGTAGCAAACGACGGCTCCAGCGACCGGACACTGGAAGTCTGCAATGAATATGCTTCACGAATCACGAACCTCGATGTGATCACGGTGAAAGAAGACGAGAAGCTGCGCGGAAAGGCCAATGCGCTTGCGCAAGCCATAGACCGGACGAAAGGCGAAGTTATCCTTATCACGGACGCCGACTGTGAAGTCCCTCCCACATGGGTGGAACATACCGCAAACCGTTTTTCCCTTGAGGTCGGGCTTGTTGGCGGAATGACTCTCCAAAAGGCTGCCAGCCGATTCGAGACAATCCAGTCTCTCGATTGGGCATACATTCTTGGAGTCGCATCGGCCACGGCGGCTTGGGGGACTCCTCTTGGAAGTATCGGCAACAACCTGTCGTTTCGCAAGCAAGCCTATGACGCAGTCGGCGGTTATCGCAATGTCAAATTCAGCGTCACCGAGGACTACACGCTCGTCCAGAGTATTATTCGAACAAAGCGATGGAAATACCTGTACCCCATCGACCCCAGCATATTGGTTTTCAGCAAACCTTGTCGCACATGGAAAGATCTCATCCGCCAGAAACACCGTTGGGGAAAAGGCGGACTGGACATGAAATTTACAGGGTTTCTGATCATGGCAATTTCGTATACCACAATAACAAGCGCGCTCGGAATGTTGCTTTGGAACGGCATGGCTGAATGTGTCGTTGCACTAATGATAAAAAGCGTTTCCGACTATTCCTTTTTGCATAGGGTCCTCTCGAAGCTTCGTCGCGTGGAGGAATTGAGATATTTTTGGTTGTTTGAGCTCTATTTCATCCTTTACATTTTGGTCCTCCCCATGCTCGTCGTCTTTGGGGGCAAAGTCGTCTGGAAAGGGAGGTCGTTTTGAGCTTCCCGATTGAATTTGTTCTGGGACTTCCATTTCTCCTTTATGCAGAAACTCATTACCGGTTTCGTTATTTCTTCAGCCTTTTAAGGAAGTCGGAACCGGAGCTTATTGCGGATGTCCCACATCGCATCGAACCGAAGAAGCAGTTACCAATTCTCGTGATTGCCAAGGACTCGGATCGATATCCCTGCATTTTGAAGCAAGTCGAGGTGACCATTCGACATGAAAAGACGATCATCGCAAGGCAGACGCTTCTTCAAGCACCCGTTGAGTTACGAGATCCGATGTGGTGGCAGGTTTGGAAGCTTTCCCGCCCATCAGGTAACGGATTGGTACAATGCGACGTTGCAATGACGATTGAACAGGAGGGAATTTCTAAGGTCTATCACAACGATAATCACATTTCGTCTTCCCGACGTGCCTTTAGAGTGTTGCTGTCAGAGGACGCCCTCCCTCGCTTTCCCCGCCTCTATTTTGGCGATGCCCATACGCATTCTGACTATACCAACGACCAGGTTGAGTTTGGTTCACCTCTTGATGCGTCCAAAGAACTCTCAAAAGCTCTTGGACTTTCGTTCTTCTGTGTCACCGATCATTCCTACGATTTAGACGACCGTATCGATGATTACTTGGAAAATGACAATTCCCTGCCGAAATGGAATGGCCTCAGGTTGGCCGTTCAAAAAACAAACAAGCAGAATCCCGGTTTTGTGATTGTTTCCGGCGAAGAGATCTCCTGTCGGAATAGCCGTGGCCAGAACGTCCACCTGCTTTTGTTCGGAAACTCTGCATTCTTTCGCGGTACAGGCGATGGCGGCGAGAAGTGGCTGAGGACAAAAAGCGAATACAGCATTGCCGACGTCTTGCGTCAAAAAGAAACCCGTGCGGTTGCTTTTGCGGCACATGCCCGGGAAGATGTTCCCTTCCTGCAAAAAGTGCTGCTGAGACGTGGCAGCTGGCGGGAAGATGACCTGACGAACGACGGCCTCGCCGGACTTCAATTTGCGAACGGACACATGAACGACGGCTTTGCCGCCGGTTACCATGAATGGAAGAAGCTGCTTTTGAAAGGCAATCGGCTGTTGACAATTGCCGGAAACGATGCACACGGAAATTTTAACAGGTTTCGTCAGATCGGATTTCCGTTTTTCAAAATCGTGGAAAGGGATAATCAATTGTTTGGCCAGATGAGGACAGCGCTTTTTGTTGAGAGGCCATTCTCAGAACGGAACGTTCTGAAAGCTTTGGGTTGCGGAAGTTTTGTCATCACTGACGGGCCCGTTGTCAACCTGAGGAAGAAGGGATCGGCAGGAGCTACGAGTATCGGTCAGAACCTGACTGGAGCTCAAATCGACTTTCAACTTTCCGCGTTATCCAGCAAAGAGTTTGGCCAGATTGAGAAACTGGAGGTTTTCGGGGGAAGGAGAGGAATGTTGCAGGAGGAGCTTATGCTATCACATTCTGGCCTTGGGCTAAAACATATTTCAACAATAGCGACTGCAGCAAACGAACCGGGTTATATTCGGGCCGAACTCTTCACTTCGGCCAGCACTTCGGCCGACGGCAAGTCGCATTTTTGCTATACGAATCCTATCTGGCTTGGGCGATGAAAACATTCATAACACTATGAGCTACGAACCATTAGAAAGCGGACAACCGCAAGGAGCATCTCCATCGAGAAAGCTCCGTCGATTCCCGTGGGTACTCCACTTGGTACTGTTCCTTCTCACGTTCTTCACGACCACAGTTGCAGGCCTCCTGTGGTTAAACCTGGACCAGTTTGAGTTACGTAATTTCTTGCTGGGTCTGCCTTACTCGCTCTCGCTCCTTTTTATTCTGGCGACACATGAGTTCGGACATTATTTTGCCGCGCGATATCACCGTGTTGAGGCCACCCTTCCATTTTTCATACCTTTCCCGCCATTCATCACGCTCAATTTCGGCACGCTTGGTGCGGTCATACGGACGCGATCGGTGGTTCCCTCGCGAAAAGTCATGTTCGATATCGGAGCCGCAGGGCCGCTCGCTGGGTTCGTGGCATGTCTCATTGTTTTGGCGTACGGATTCTCAGCGCTGCCACCGCGGGAATATATTCTGAGCATTCACCCGGATTTTGATTTTACTACAAATTCCGCCCCCGGCGGAGGCACACTTGGACTGGCATTTGGCGACAATCTTATGCTCATGTTCTTCAGGAACATCTTCCATGGACAGGGATTCATCCCCCCCATGTCCGAAATTTATCACTACCCGTATCTCTGTGTTGGGTGGTTCGGTCTTTTTGTTACGGCCATGAACCTCATTCCCATCGGCCAGTTGGATGGAGGCCATATCATTTATACAATGTTCGGGGAGAGACACAAAAAAATTGCGCTTGGATCGTTCATCGGACTCATCCTCCTCGGACTTCCGTCGATGTTGGATTCAGTACTTCGCGGTCTTGCAGAATCGTATTATCGCGAGCCGTTCGAACAAACGATTCCGTTTGTGGAGTACAGCTGGGGTGGCTGGCTCTTTTGGGCGGCAGTGTTGTATACGATTGTGAAACTCTACCATCCCCCCGTGCCTGATGAAACTCCAATTGATGAGAACAGAATGTGGGTTGGATGGTTGTGCCTCATTGTGTTTGTGCTCTGTTTTACCTTTGTGCCTTTCCAGATTTCCCTGGGCTAGTTGATTTTCACGACATTGTTCCCTAACGTACCATCGAATGCATCACAAAGAGGCTGAATTCACAACAGGTTGCTACTGAAAATTCACGGAATCGGGGTCGCGGCTGTAGAAGCTGCGGGCTCATAGAGCGGCGGAAGGCAATCGTTTGAACCAGCTTCACTCTTCATTCAATTCAAAGTCTTTTTTTTCCCTTCTTTCTTTCCTTTTTTTTCTTTCTTGTGAAAAAAAGGATTCCACTGTTATTGACAGTGGCGGTATTTCGCCGCTCCTGACAAAAGCCTCTCTGCTTCCGTCGACGATCAACACAGAC
>JACQPT010000038.1 GCA_016207415.1 Ignavibacteriales bacterium | reverse complement strand
TGTTCCTCGCAATGAAGGAAGCTCGAATAATGGCGGATCACGGAGCGGGGGGTATACCCGAAGTCGTGAGTCTTCGAGTCCTGCGCCAAGTTGGACGCCGCCCGCGCGTTCATCGTCGCCTCCACCTCAGTCAAGTGCGCCACCGCAAAACAGCGGAGGCCGAAGCGGCGACGGAGGAAGCAGGTCGAGCGGTGCGTCGCGTTCGGGAAGGAATTAAGGAGGGGAGACAACAGTCATGAATGCGAAAAAAATCACACGAACATTCTGCTTGGCCTTCGCGGCGATCATTTTTGCCGCCCCTGCTTATGGACAATTTGCGGAAGACGCGCTTCGGTTTTCTCAGTTAGGACTCGGTGTTGGCGCCCGTTCTCTTGGGATGGGTAATGCGACCGTTGGGTTTGTCAGCGATTACTCGGCGCTTTTTTGGAACCCTGCCGGCCTCGCTACAATACGAAGCTATGAGTTCTCCGTCGGTTTGACCGGCCAGAATTACGGGAATGATGTGACGTATCTCGGCGTGAACAACAAAACAACAAACACATCGACAACGCTAAATAACCTTGGGTTTGTCTATCCCGTGCCCACAAGGCGCGGCGCCCTCACATTTGCTTTTGGCTACGGACGCGTGAACGACTACGCTTCGTATGTCACATTTGACGGTTTTAACTCTACGAACTCAATCGTTCAATCCATGATTCCGGGAACAAACCTCTTCGGCCTCTCGTCGAGTGCACGAAAGGACCTTCTCGATGGCAACATTCCCTACCAGCTCTATTTAGCCGAGATTGATTCGGCGAGAGGGTTGCTCACGCCAATGGTAACGGGGAGAGTGAAGCAGGAAGCCACCGTGAGTGAGGGCGGCGGCTTGAACCACTGGTCTTTCGGCGGAGCGATGGACATAGCGCAGGACCTCTCTGTGGGTGCGGGGTTCAATATCGTCAGCGGCTCCTATGCGTACGATCGGCAATTCATTGAAGACGACATCCAGAACGTCTATAACATCTACGACCCTAACAATTTCCAGACAGATTTTGGCCGTTTTGTGTTTGAAAGCACCATCAACAGCGATATCAGTGGGTACAACGCATTGTTCGGGCTCATGTACCGTAAGCAGGGAGTGATGAAATTCGGTCTGGCCGTTAGAACACCCACCATCTATCAGATCGAGGAAACATTCAGCGACGATGGTCGAAGCACCTTTGACAATGGAGACAATTACGATATTCGATTTTCGAGCTCAACGAAATACAAAATCACGACGCCTATTGTGTTCAGCGGAGGAGCTTCCTTTCAGCTGGGAGAGTGGTTGGCGGTCGCGGGAGATGCAGAGTACATCGACTGGACGCAAATGCAGTTTACAACGGATAATCCGGATCTCATCGAAGAGAACCGCGTGATCAAAAGGGTTTTCCGGCCCACGACTAATCTCCGAGGTGGCGCTGAATTAACGTTGTGGGACCTCGGCCTCAAACTTCGGGGAGGTATGGTTTGGAATCCATCGCCGTACAAGGCCGATGCCGGCGACAAGAACTTTGACCAGCTCTATTACACGGCCGGTGTCGGTCTTATGGTTGATGGAAACACCACGCTAAACCTTGCCTATGCCCTTGGCACATGGAAGACATTTCGGGACAATTATTATCTTTCGAGCATCCCCAATCCGTCAAGGACCAGCGAGCGGATTAATACCAACAACGTCAATGTGACGCTGTCGTATCGGTTCTAAGCCGACCGGGAGGTTCTACGAACCACAAATACCATCTTCGATCGATCCTCATTCTTCTTTCTGTCTCCGCCGAGGCGTTGGCGCAAGAGGGAAACATCCGCGGGAAAGTGGTCGATCTGCATACGAGAGAACCAATCCCGATGGTCAACGTTTATTTAAGGGGTAGTACGAGTGGCACAACGACGGATAGTTCAGGTGCGTTCGTCCTTTCACTCCCCGCAAAGGAAAAACTCGTTGTTTCTTTCAGCCCATATTGCCTATTGGAAAGAAACATACGAGGTTCAGCTGCAAAAAGGCGAGAAGGAGGAGCTCACTGTCCAGTTGGAACCTCGGACAATAGGATTGGGCGGAGTGACCGTTACAGGCTGGAGAAGGCCTGAAGATATCTTTGCAAAGGTTATAACTGAAAAAGATATCGAACAAAGTACAGCGCGCTCCTTGAGCGATATTCTCCATCTCTATGCTCCGCTCGCCATGAATGCCAACTACTGGGGCTTTCTCATGAGAGGTCAGGGTAATATTTCGTTATTTTGGAATGGTATGTCAATCGATCCTTATGATGTTGATTTCATCGATCCGTACTCAGTCGAAAAAATTCTGATTTGGCGTGGAATGGAAGCTCCACTGAGTTATAATGGATTCTTGAAGCGAGTTAGCTCCAATGGCGATGGAATAGGCGGGGCAAACTCGTTGCTCTACCAAAGAAAAAATTTACGAGATGTTTGGGTAAGACCACTAGCTGGTGGATCTTTTGGATCCACGGGCTATGTAATTGATATTCGCACCAAGTAACCGGCGCGTTATGAGGCGCTCAATGGTGACTCCACAAGATCTCAACAACTACGGATTTTCACCTCATTCTTGCAACACCTGCCAACTTTGTTTACATTAAATCCGTTTGAGTTCCTCAAGCGGATTTTTTGTTCCATCACTTCTCTCTTCGAACTCGCTTGCATTTCAAAGCTAAACTTCTCCTCGGTCTCAGCGTCAGCGCAGCACTCATTCTTGTCACCGCTCTGATTCTTGCCTACACGCTCGCCACCCGATCTTTCCCCGAAACAAGCGGCACATATACGATTTCGGGCATCAGCGCAACGGTTGAAATCTACCGTGATTCGTACGGCGTGCCGCATGTGTTCGCCCAATCAGACCTGGACGCATACTTTACTGCCGGTTTTGTCCAGGCGCAGGACCGGCTCTGGCAAATGGAGCTGATAAGGAGAGTGGGAATGGGAAGGCTTGCTGAGATTCTCGGCGAGCCCGCCCTCAAAACTGACAGGTTATTTAGAACCCTGAGGATTTGGAGGCAAGCACAGCGGCTCGCCAATGCCCTCGACGACGAAACAAGGGATGCACTTCAGGCGTATGCGGATGGCGTTAACGCTTACATTGTCGAACACAAAGGAAAATATCCTGTTGAATTCGATATGTTGAATATTGAGCCAGAGCCATGGAAGGTCGAGCATTCGGTGGCAATCAGCCGACTGATGGCTTGGGAGTTGAACTACGCGCGGTGGGTTGATATTCTCTTCGGAGAACTCGTTGAGAGGTTTGGTGCTCGTGCGAGGGAGATTTTCCCGACCTGGCCTGAGGATGCTCCCGTCATCGTTCCCAAAGAGCTCATGGGAAAAAAAATTGCGGCTCTGGGGAAACAGCTGCTCGATGCCGAAATCTCATATCGGAGCCTGTTCGGTGTGCCTGGCCTGCAGACAGGCAGCAACGCCTGGGCGGTCTCGGGCTCGAAGACTTTCTCCGGTATGCCGCTGCTTGCAAACGACCCCCACCTATTGTTGTTCGTTCCCGGAAGATGGTACGAGATTCACCTTTCCTCGCCCGCAATGGATGTCGAAGGAGCAAGCCTTGCCGGCATCCCTTTCATCGTTGCCGGACACAATAGGCGCATAGCCTGGGGAGTGACGAACGCAATGGTGGATGATGAAGATTTTTACGTCGAAGATGTTGACTCAATTCAACATCCCACTCGGTACCGCTTCCGCGGAGGGTGGCAGCCTATTACTGAAGAGGTCGACACTATTGTGGTGAAAGATGGCCTTCCCGTCATCCTTTCCGTTTACAGCACTCACCGGGGACCGATTGTCAACAGAATAGAACCGGCGGCACAATTGTCCGAATTTCTGCTCTCCATGCGGTGGGTGGGACATGAGTTGTCCAACGAAGCGAAGACGTTTCTCCTCATTAATCGTGCCCGAACCTGGAACGAATTCAAAGAAGGATTGCGTCATTTCGGGACTCCGACGCAGAATTTTGTCTATGCAGACGCAGACGGAAACATTGGCTACTATACTGGAGGGAGACTCCCTCTCCGGAAAACAAAAGGTCAAACACTGCCGTTTCCGGGATGGACCGATGATTACGAATGGCAAGGGTTTGTGCCGTTTGAACAGATGCCCAACAGCTTCAATCCACCGGAAGGCTTTATCGCCACAGCGAACAACATGATTGTCGAAGATTCCTACCCATACCACCTATCTACGCACTGGGAGCCTTCCTGGAGAATCGTCAGAATCGTCGAGCTGTTAAAAAGTCAAGAAAAATTCTCGCCCGAAGACTTCCAGCGCTTCCAGCTGGATTACGTTTCTCCGCAAGCTCGAGAGCTCGTTCCAGTGGTTCTCCGTGCGTACGAAGGGCGG
Source organism: Ignavibacteriales bacterium (assembly GCA_016207415.1). Taxonomy (GTDB): domain Bacteria; phylum Bacteroidota; class Ignavibacteria; order UBA10030; family UBA10030; genus JACQPT01. The sequence continues at coordinate 12,769 of JACQPT010000038.1, read as the reverse complement.
GAGATATCTGACAATCGAGTACAAACGACACTAAACTATTTTCGCAACTGGAATTTCGAGATGCGTGCGGAGGATGTGTCGACAACCCTATTTCAGGCTTTCTTCCTGAAGGTTATCAAAAACACATTCCAGGATGAAATGGGAGGACAACTCCTGTCTCTTTATGACACTCTCGCCAGCGTCCCCATGACGGTGATCACTGCGCTCCTGAAGAAAGATTCATCAGAGTGGTTTGACAACGTCGAGACGCCCGAAAGGGAAATGAAGAACGATATCGTGCGCATGAGTCTGGAGCAGGCGATTGATGAATTGGAATCGAGGCTTGGAGGCGAGGTGAAGGAGTGGCAGTGGGGAAAACTCCACAAGGTAGAATTCGTACACGTATTTGGTGCAAATTCCGTTTTGCGAAGAATCTTCAACGTCGGTCCTTTTCCGGTGGGAGGTTCTCACTCGACAGTAAACAAGGGCGATTATCGATTGGGTGCACCGTTTGCGAATACGGTCGGGCCCTCCATGAGGCAGATCTATGACCTGGGGGACGTTAACAACACGCGGGCTGTTACACCGCCGGGCCAATCCGGTCAGGTCTTTCACACGAACTATTCCGACCAGATTCCGTTGTGGCTCAACGGGATATACAAAACCGTACCTATGGATCGCGCGAGGATCGAGCGCGAACCGCATTCGCTTCTCATCCTGAGGCCAACACGGTGAACCTCTCGCGTTTGCTCGAAAGGCTTCAGAGTGCCGATTCCGTGTGCGTTCTTACCGGTTCAGGGATATCTGCCGAAAGCGGTGTGCCGACGTTTCGCGGAGAAGACGGGCTGTGGTCAAAATTCAAACCCGAAGAGCTTGCCAACTTTGACGCTTTTATCCGCAATCCATCGCTCGTGTGGGAGTGGTACTCATACAGGAAGAAGGTGATGAAAGAAGTCTCCCCGAATCCCGGCCATGAGGCTCTGGCGGCTCTCGAGCACATGGTCTCTGATTTTACGCTCGTTACACAAAACGTCGACAACCTCCATCGACGGTCGGGCAGCAGCAGGGTGCTGGAACTTCATGGCAACATCGAGAGGAGCTACTGTATTGACTGTGGCCGCTTTGTGCGCGACGTTGTGATTCCCGTGAAGCCTGCGGCGCCGACCTGTGAACACTGCGGCGGACTCATCCGCCCGGATGTGGTGTGGTTCGGCGAATTACTCCCTCAGGAAATCTTCACCGAAGCAGAAGAAGCCGCCCGACGAGCCGACGTCTTCATGTGCATCGGTACTTCCGCCGTTGTCTATCCCGCAGCCTCACTTTCTCTTGTTGCAAAAGACGCTGGAGCATTTGTTGCGGAAATCAATCTCGAACGGACAGACCTTTCATCACGGTTTGACGAGACAATTCTTGGCCGGGCTGGAGAAGTACTCCCTTCCCTCATAATCGAATTTCGATTACTCAAGGAGGCACATCCATGAACCGCGTCAGAAAGTTCGGGAATACGAAAGTTATATGCACGATCGGTCCGGCATCTCAGAGCGTTGACTCGCTGGTGGCTCTTATTGACGCAGGCATGGACGTCGCCCGGTTGAACTTCTCCCACGGCAGTTACGATCAGCATTTGAAGGTCATCGAGAACGTCAGGGAAGCAAGTCGAAGGACCGGGGAGTACATCACAATCCTTCAGGATCTCAGCGGGCCAAAAATTCGTACGGGGATGCTCAAAAACGGCTCGGTCGAGCTCACCACAGGGAACACGTTTACCTTCACGATCGAGGATATCGTCGGGGATGACCGGAGAGTGTCGACAACCTACCGGCAATTACCGAAAGACGTCCGGGAGGGCGATACCATTCTCGTAGACGATGGCAAAATGAAATTCAGCGTGATTTCCAAAACGGAGACCGAAGTAGCATGCAAAATCCTCAACGGAGGAATCCTTTCGAACAAGAAAGGAATGAATTTGCCCGGCGTGCGAATCAGTGTTCCCTCTCATACCGAAAAGGACATTGACGACCTGATGTTCGGGCTGAAAAACGATATTGATTATGTCGCTTTGTCCTTCGTCCGCTCTGCGAACGACATTCGAAAGCTTCGCGAGATTATCATTCGCGAAGTTCAAAAGGGGAAACGCGTGCCGGTTGTTGCCAAAATCGAGAAACCTGAAGCGGTCGAGGATATCAATGAGATCATCAAAGAATCGGACGTTATCATGGTAGCGCGGGGAGACCTGGGAGTGGAGCTGCCTCCGGAGGAAGTCCCGATTATTCAAAAGATGATTGTGAAGAAGTGCAACGACGCCGGGGTTCCTGTGATTATTGCGACGCAAATGCTGGAGTCGATGATTGAAAACCCGCGGCCAACTCGAGCCGAGGCAAACGATGTTGCCAATGCCGTCCTGGATGGGGCGGACGCCGTGATGTTAAGCGCCGAGACGTCCGTAGGCAAATACCCGGTTGCTGCCGTCAAGATGATGGACCAGATTATACGGCGTGCGGAAGTGCAAGCGAGAGACCATCTGGAGATTCAGGATTTTCCGCACGACCAGGAAGAGAAAGTGTTTGACGCCATCGGCCGCGCGGCCTGTGTGATGGCGAAGCAAATCGGTGCAACGGCCATCATTCCCCTCACGCATTCCGGCGCCACAGCGATGAACATTAGCAAGTACCGGCCGCAATCGCATATTATTGCCATCACTGGCCGGGAAAAAATCTTGCGACGACTGAACCTTGTGTGGGGTGTTCGCGGCATTATCATTCCCGATTTTGAGGCAAGTGCAGACGTTGCCTTCAAGCGAATCAAAGACGAGCTTAAAACCCGTGGGTATGTGCAAAACGGAGATTACGTCGTCTTTACGGCAGGAATTCCTTTGATGTCCAAGGGTTCGACCAACACGATTAAAGTCGAGAGAGTGGAATAGCGCAAGTGCATCGGTGTGCGGGAGTAACGGAGGGTTGGAGTTTTGGGCTGATGAAGACTCCAGGGGTTGCTACTTTTTTGCCCCCTGGGCAATCCAGTCGTAGATGGCCTTTGTTTCTTCGTCAGTGAGTTTCTTTTTGTTGCGCGCCATTTGCTTTCCAAACGGCGGGTTGGGGAGGATCTTCAAATACAGATTGCTCTCCTGCGGTTTTCCCACCACAACAGTGTTCTCGTGGTTTCCCCCCTTCATCAGCAAATCATAGTTGTCCAACGCCAATCCGCTCGGGTTCTCATTTTCCTCCAAATGACACGGAAGGCAATAGCTCTTGATGATCGGAGCAACGTCTTTGGTGTAGGTCAGTTCCTTTTTAGATTGTGCAGGTATTTCTACAAGAAATAAAAACAAAAGGGCGATGAGCAAAAGAAGTACAGAGAGCTTCATGTGCACAATCTCCTTCAAAGAGGGTGGCTGCATAAGTTGTTTAATACTCCCTGATCAACCAGCCGGAAATCTCGTTTGCAGTTCCAGCTAAAAAGGGGCTCCTTCGTTGATCCACGTCTGAATCAGGCTCAAGTGGACAGACGAGATTGGATTGCCTCCTTGCGGCATTCGGTCTCCACATGACGTGCCGGCGAGCCGCAGATACAACACAGACTGGTTCGCATTTCCAGCGAGAACGCGTTTCATACCGGCGCAGCTGCCAGTATTTGCGCTGACATCGACAAGATTCGCATAGGTACCAGATGCATTATTGGTCGAGTACCATCCGATGGAACCGCCGCCAGTATGGCAACTGTTGCACCCATACTGGGAGAGGGAAAACAACGGATAAATGTCGGTCTGGAATGATGTGGTCGGGGGCGTTGCCACGAGAAGTTTGAATGTCTTTGAATTGCTCGATCTACCGTCAACACTAACGACAACGGTTCCGGTCGCCGCGCTAGAAGGTACAACAGCCTGAATTTCAGTGTCAGACCAGAATATCGTCGTCACTGCAACTTGTCCGCCGATAGTGACGCTGCTTGTCCCTTTTGTGTTGCCGAAGTTGGAACCAAGAATTCGAATTGTATCTCCCACGGCAGCCGAGTCTGGAATAATGGCTGTGATTTCAGGAAGCGCCGGTGGATCTGTTCCAGCGTCGGTACAACCGCCCGAACCCGGAAGAAGCATAACGGCAGCCGCGACCAGAATAATGAACCATCGTTGTATGGCTTCTCCGCATTTACAAATGGCTTTGTATGGTCTAATCATCCCTGTCTTTTATATATATTTTTCGAGCCGCTTGTTCAAAATTCGCGATAAACCATTTCCGTCGACGACAGCAGAAATTCGAAACATTTCTCGCGTGCCGCCATAACATACAGTGCAGAATAATTTGAAGTATTGAGCAGATTCGAGGACGTCATCAGTCTTTGTTTTAAAACGTCAGAGGAAGAGATGGAACATAAGCTGGAATTCGTCATTGCCAACGTTCGAGCCAGATGGGAGATCTTCCAGGTTGATTTTATACAGCGGTCGGACTTCCAGACCACTCAAGGGGAAGAACTCCGCTCCGAGAGTTATCCTGCTAAAGCTGCCGTTCTTAATTTCCGTATCAGGATCATAAAACTCATAGCCGAATTTCAGGTCAATCCCAGGAACGACCATATAATTCAGTTCATTCCAGAGGATCATTCCCGTGATGTCAGGCCCCGACTGAACCCTAGTGAGGATGTCGACCTCCGTATGAAAGGTGAGCGTTTCTAGTAACGTCACGGAGCCAAACGCTCCATAATAAGTGATCGTTCCGGTGGGGTCCGGGTAATTGTAGAGAGAGCCTCCGAGGCTGATATTAAACTCTCGTAACCTGAAACTTGTTTCTGCCCTGAGAGCTACCGCCTTTTGTTTTGTGGCCACGAAACCGTTGATCCCTGCACCCGGGAGTCCATTAAAGAATCCAAGCTGAAAACTGAAGAAACTTGGTGTAAAACCGAATTCGATCCCTGTATCTTCTGAGCGTTCTCCGAACCGAAGACCGTCGGGATAATCTGCCGGGATAAGGCCCGCGTAAGGTCCCCCGCCGAAAGGCCCACCACGGATAAAAGCGTTATGGTCGTCGATGCGAGTGCCGTACGCAGGCATGAATTTTCCGACCTTCACATATCCCTCCATGGGCAGCACCTTTGCAATTGCCATCAGCTCGAAACCCGTGTAAAGGCCCTTATCGAAATACACACGTAATTTTTTGTTCAGCCTCAGGTCAAAGTACAGGTCGCCTTGCATCTCAAAGAAGCTGCTTCCTTTTTCCCGCTGGTTGTAGAAAACGAGTGTTCGTACGTCCGCGCCGACCGAGATGTTCGAGGTAAGATTTGTGGAAAACTCATCGTAATCGGTTTGTTCTTTGAACGTCGGCATCGTGATATCATCTCGGCCATAGGTGCTTCCAAATTCGCTGCGCATCCCCTTTCCCGTTGGATTCACGTGGCAGGATTGACATTTTGCGCCCGTGCGGCTTGCGAATTTCGGCAATGAATATACGAAAGAAGCTGCCGGCGCGGAAACGCTGAGAAGCAAAAGAATGTAACGGACATTGTTCATGATTGTCCTTTCCTCGTGAGCGCAGGAAAAAGTTTTGAAAATATAGAGAATGCTCAAGTGAATTTCAACAAGAAAACCGCATCCGCATGCGCGTGTTCTCTTGATTCTTCATAACGGGAACGCTACATTCCAACCTGATTCTCTCGACTGAACCTTCATTTCTGTGAAGTGCACATCGTTCCTGACCCACCTGGAGTGTAGCGTGTGCGGCGACCGCCATTCGCCACACGAGTTGCAAACAGTTTGCCGGAGTTGTGGAAAAGCTCTCCTTGCGCGGTATGACCTCGAAAAAGGCAAAAAGGTTCTGCAGAAAGAAACCTTGAAAGTGCAAAAAAGTTCCCTCTGGAAATACTTTTCTTTTCTTCCTCTCGAGAACGACGATCACATTGTATCACTCGGCGAGGAAACAACGCCACTTATTGCTCTGGCCAAAACTGCCGCCTCGCTCAACCTCAAAAAACTCTGGATGAAAGACGAGGGTCAATTGCCGACGGGCTCGTTCAAAGCGAGGGGACTGGCGATGGCCATTTCCAAAGCCCGCGAACTCGGCGTGAAAAGTATCTGTATTCCTTCGGCAGGGAATGCCGCGGGAGCCTCCTCAGCATACGCAGCACGGGCTTCGATGGAATGCCATGTGTTCTTGCCAGAAGATACTCCGGCGATGAATATTAAAGAGTGCAGGGCCTATGGCGCGCATGTCGAATTAGTACCGGGAAACATCAGCGATGCCGCAAAAGCAATGAACGAGGCCAAAAAAAGGAGGTCGGATTGGTTTGATGTCTCCACGTTGAAAGAGCCCTATCGCCTGGAAGGCAAAAAGACGATGGGCTTTGAGCTGGCGGAACAGCTCGATTGGAAACTCCCCGACGTCATTGTATATCCGACCGGCGGCGGGACAGGGTTGATCGGCATGTGGAAGGCTTTCGACGAAATGGAAGAGCTGAGATGGATTGATGCGAAGAGGCCGAGGATGGTATCCGTCCAATCTTCTGGCTGCGCACCCGTGGTGAGAGCGTTTGACCAAAAGAAAAAGGAGTCTGATTTCTGGCAGAATGCGGTAACTGTGGCGTCGGGGCTTCGAGTACCAAAAGCCTTTGCCGACTACCTCATACTTAAAATCCTTTACGAAAGCAAGGGTCACGCTGTCGCAGCCGAAGATAAGGAAATTGTCCGGGCCGTGCATGACCTCGCAAGGACAGAAGGATTGTTGATATGCCCTGAGGGAGCCGCAACGCTCGTTGCCCTGAGGAAACTTGTCCAAGCCGGCATTGTGCGGCGAGAAGATTCAGTCGTTTTGTTCAATACCGCGTCGGGAAGCAAATACCCCGACATTTTGAGTTCATAAAGAGAAACATTTTCCACATTTTCATTCTGGAGGGAACAATGAACGTTCTGCGCCTGGTCATTCCCGTCGTTGTCCTCAACTTAGCTTTTTCTCAATCGTCTTCGAAGGAAGATTGGGAGGCAAAATTCAGTGCGATTCCAAATGCTGAAAAGCATCGGGAGTATATGCAGCGGCTTTCAGCAAAACCTCATCACCTTGGATCCCCGTACGGTAAGGACAACGCGGAGTGGATGCTGGGCCTCTTCAAAAGTTGGGGATTGGATGCGAAGCTCGAAGAGTTCGAAGTTCTTTTTCCAACTCCAAAAGAGAGACTTGTGGAGCTTCTGGAGCCGATGAAGTTCACTGCAAAACTTCAGGAGCCTGCGGTCGACGTCGATCCAACGTCCGGTCAACTCGTTGAGCAGCTTCCCACGTACAATGCCTACTCTATCGACGGAGATGTGACTGCTCCGCTCGTTTATGTGAATTACGGAATACCGGACGATTATGACCAGCTCGAGCGCCTTGGCGTTTCTGTGAAGGGCTGCATCGTGCTGGCACGTTACGGCGCATCATGGAGAGGCATCAAGCCGAAGCTGGCGGCAGAAAAAGGAGCCGTCGGTTGCATTATTTATTCTGACCCCAAGGACGATGGGTTTTATCACGGCGATGTTTTCCCCGAAGGTCCCTGGAGGCCGAAAGACGGCGTTCAGCGGGGAAGCGTGATGGATATGCCGTTGCATCCCGGTGATCCCCTCACTCCCGGAATCGGGGCGACAACAAAAGCAAAACGCCTGAGTGTCAAAGAAGCAAAAACGTTGACGAGGATTCCTGTGCTTCCCATTTCCTATGCCGATGCCGAACCCCTTCTTCGATCGCTCAAGGGCCCAGCGGCGCTGGAGAACTGGCGCGGAGCTCTTCCGCTGACGTACAAAGTAGGCCCGGGTCCCGGAAAGGCACGACTGAAACTGAGCTTCGACTGGGATATCAAGAAAATCTACAATGTCATCGTAACTGTTCGGGGAGCGAGGTATCCCGACGAATGGATCATTCGCGGAAATCATCATGACGGTTGGGTCAACGGCGCCCAGGATCCGATTTCGGGAATGGTTGCTCAAATGGAAGAAATGAGAGGGATAGCGGAACTCTTGAAACAGGGCTGGAGGTCCAAACGAACGCTCATCTACTGCGCCTGGGACGCAGAGGAACAAGGTCTGTTAGGTTCCACAGAATGGGCAGAAGCTCACGCCGACGAGTTGAAACAAAAAACCGTATTGTACATCAATTCGGATTCGAATGGCCGCGGTTTTCTCTTTGTGGGCGGGTCGCATTCGCTTGAGAAGTTCATCAACGGAGTGGCAAAAGACATTGAAGACCCCGAGAAAAAGATCTCCGTCTGGAAGCGAAGTCAGTTATGGCGCATTGGCAACAGCCGCACGCCCGAGGACAGGGCCGATGCGCGAACGCGCGCCGACATCCGCATCAGCGCACTGGGTTCAGGGTCCGACTATACGGCGTTTCTCGACCACCTCGGCATTGCGTCGCTAAACATCGGTTACGGAGGGGAAGACGGCGGCGGTATTTATCATTCGATCTACGATGATTTCTATTGGTACACGAATTTTTCAGACACCGATTTTTCTTACGGGCGTGCGCTCTCCCAAACTGGCGGGATCGCTGTCATACGGATTTCCGACGCAGAGCTATTGCCGTATGACTTTACGAACTCTGCCGAAACCATCCGCAGGTATCTCGGCGAGGTGAAAAAGCTCTTGAGCTCGATGCAGGACCAGGTCAAGGAGCGCAACAAGCAGATTGCTGAAGGAGTTTTTTCCGCGATCGCTGACCCGAAAGATCCTTATGTCCCTCCATCCGTCGAGGAAATTCCGCCATTCATAAATTTTGCCCCGATCGAGAACGCCGTGGAAGTTCTCGCAAGGAGCGCGGAACGATACGACAAAGCGGTGAAGGAAGGGGCGGGAAAATCCTGGCCTGATGCAACACTTCGTTCGGTCAATCAGAAACTTATTCAGACAGAAAGAAAACTGACTCACCAGAACGGATTGCCCATCCGCCCGTGGTTCAAGCACTTGATCTATGCGCCGGGTTTTTACACGGGATACGGAGTCAAGACACTTCCGGGCGTTCGGGAGGCGATTGAACAAAAAAGGTGGAAGGAAGCAGAGGGAGAGGCGGTGCGGATCGCTCAGGCTCTTGAAAGTCAGGCCGCTCTCATTGACGCTGCGGCCAAGGAGCTTGAAAACTCACTCCGGTAACCATTCTTCTTCACTTTGAAGAGAAAGGAGTACCACATGAAAAGGGTTGCCTTATGGTTGGTGTGTGGGAGCGCTCTTGCGTTTTCGCAAAAGGTTCCTCAAAAGAATCCCGCCGTCGATAAAATCGTTAAAGAGATTTCGGCCAAGAGCATTCGGAGCATTGTTGAAAAACTTGCAGGTTTTGAAACGCGGCATACGCTTTCCGACACCGTGAGCGGTGTCCGTGGAATCGGCGCCGCAAGGAGATGGATCAAAAATGAACTTGAAAAATACGCTCAACAGAGCGATGGGCGTATGGCTGTGGAGTTCTTTGAAACCGTCGTGCCGACTTCTGCCAGGATTCCTTCGCCGACCAAGATCGTGAATGTCGTCGCAACCCTGTCTCCGGAGCCGACACATCATCTTATGCCAGACAGGGTTCTCGTCATAAGTGGCCATTATGATTCACGGGCAAGTAATCCGCTGGATTCTGTAAGCGCGGCTCCCGGTGCTAACGACGATGGCAGTGGAACGGCCGTGGTGCTGGAATTGGCTCGTGTCATGAGTAAGCACAGGTTTGAGGCAACGATTGTGTTCCTGGCGGTTGCAGGAGAAGAACAGGGGCTGCTAGGTTCTGCGGCATGGGCGGAAATGGCAAAGCAAAAATCATGGAACGTGGAAGCAATGCTGAATAATGACATCGTTGGCAACTCGAAAGGTGGAGATGGCACGAGTGAAAACAAATACGTTCGTGTTTTCTCGGAGGCATTCAGTCCACTGGATACGGGTTCAGCGTTTCGGCGAAGGATTTCACTTGGGTTGGAGAATGATGGTGGCTCAAGAACTCTGGCGAGATATGTCAAGGAAGTCGGTGAGTTGTACAACAAAGGTTTCGGGATCGAAATGGTTTATCGCCTGGATCGGTTCCTTCGTGGCGGCGACCATAGACCTTTCCATGACAGAGGTTACCGTGCGATAAGATTCAGCGAAGTGAAAGAGAACTACGATCACCAGCACCAAAATGTGCGGACCGAATCGGGAAAAGAGTTCGGAGACCTGCCGAAATTCATGGATTTCGACTACTGTGCTCGAGTAGCAAGGACGAATGCAGCCGTTCTGGCAAGCCTTGCATGGGCGCCCGCACCGCCTTCAAACCCAGGAATGTCCGTTGCAGGTCTGGGCTATGAGAGCTCTCTTCGGTGGGGAAAAAACATGGAGCCCGACGTATTGGGTTATGAAGTGAGATACAGGAAAACAAGCGCTCCTGTTTGGCAATCAACCGTTTTTACCACGGACACCACAATAACCCTAAAGGTTTCCAAGGATGAATATCTTTTCGGCGTCCAGGCAGTCGACACCGAAGGTAACAGAAGTCTCGTCATTGTTCCTACACCTGTGCGATAATAACGGGCACGTATTCGAAAACTTGACTCAAATCACTGAGTTTTACAGGCGACGTTTCTAACTTTTGAACGACCCATCAATCACACATCTCTCACACCTTAGGAGGCTCTATGAAACACTTCAAACAGTTGCTGTATCCCGCCAGTTGTTTGCTGTTCCTGCCTCTGATTTCTTTTGCACAGGTGACCAACCTGACGGTAAATGGTCAGCAAACCGGTGCAACCATTGTGCAAGGGGACATCATCTCCTGGCAGATCACATTACCGGTCGGAGGCACGAGCGACAACGAGCTCTGGCTCGACGTGAATCAAAACGGAAGCGTGGACGCGGGCACAGACAAGCCCTTCTTTGTTTTCTCGCAGACTGATGGTTCGTACGGCATGGATGGCCCGGGCGACCAGGACGGTCTGACGAACGGCGTTATCAACACTTCTTTTATAGCCGGTCTTGCACCGGCTAAGTGGTTGTTCGTGGCAAAGAACAATAACGTTTCGCTCACCGGTTCGTTCACCATTACTGCGATGCCGTCACCGGCAGCGACAATATCCGGAACGATTTCGGGTCCCGGCGGACTGAACAAAGCAAACATTCTCGTTGAAGCCGACCCGCATGAGGCAGGAGGCGGGCAGATGATTTTCTGGCACGGCCTGACGGACGGCTCCGGGAACTATACGGTAAACCTCGGCGGGAATCCGTCGCAATTCAACCCATGGAGGGTGCGTATCTCGCGAGAACAGGACCTTGGTGTGTATGTATCGACTCGCCCCGATACGGTCTTTAACGTTACCGGAACGCACACAGGCGTCAATTTTGATTTCATACAGGGGACGGTTATCTCAGGAACCGTCACAGACGGATCCAATCCTCTTGAAGGAGCTGACCCACACACTCACGAAGCCGCCAACCCAATGGGTGGTGGAGACGGCTTCAGAGATCTCACGGATGCGCAGGGAAAGTATTCGTTTGTCGTACCGCCGGGGAATTGGCTGATCCACTTCACCAAGGATCACTATTTTGACCAATGGTGGAATAACAAGAGTAGTTCCGATCAGGCAGACACTATTTTCGCCTCGGGCGCCGTTGATTCAGTAAACGATGTGAACGGTACGTTGACACTTGGAGCAGCTATTCAAGGCAGAGTAACGAACTACGGTGTTCCCGTCCGCGCTGACGTCCAAGTGACAAGGACGGACAACCAGTGGTCATATTTCACAAACACCGACGACGACGGCACATACAGTGTCACAGTGAACGCCGGATCGTATTACGTGTCGTTTATGTATCAAGGCCGCACAATCTATTACGACGGCCAATCCAGTCCGCCGGGCAACGTTGTAACGGTTGAAGGCACCGGCACAGCGAGCAATATCGATGCCGATTTTAATGTTGGTGCGCCCCCTCCACCTCCGCCGCCAATGATTATCGACATCAGGGACGTTCCGAACGACCAGGGCAGAAGAGTGTTCGTTCGCTGGCGGGAATTTCAGCCTTTCCTCACGCAAGGCAGCGACGGCCCGCCCTTTGGCGTGGAGAAATACTCGATCTGGAGATGGGATGGAGGGTTCTGGACGTTTGCGGGCGAAGTTCCATCGACGCATGACTCCATATACTCCGCGGTTGCTCCAACCCTCTTCGACTCAACGATTGTTCAGGGTCAGCGGTGGACGAAGTTCCGTGTTGCTTCCCACTTCTCATATAACTTCTACGTGTTGAAATCCCAGGTGGACAGCGGTTATTCCGTGGACAACCTTGTCCCGCTTATTCCGAGCGGCCTTGGTGGGTTGGTGATCGGAGCTTACTTTGTCATGAGCTGGAATGAACCACAGGACGAGGACTTCCAGTACTTTGCCGTCTATCGCAGCACGACGAGCGATTTCAGTGTGCAAGGGATGGTGCCCCATGCCATGACAACCGCTCCGATATATACGGATGTCGGCGTTGTGGGGGGAGGGACGAGTTACTATTACAAGATCACGGCGTATGATTTTTCGGGGAATCAGAGCCCGGCGAGCGCGCAGATTTCAAGCGGGACGACTGGCGTGGAGGATGCGATTGGCCCTCCACAGGAATTCAGTCTGAAGCAAAACTATCCAAACCCGTTCAATCCTTCCACGGGCATAGCGTACGATCTTGCGGAGGAATCGTTTGTCACTCTTAAGATCTACAATACGCTTGGGCAGGAGGTGGCGGTGTTGGTGCAGAACCAGCAGAATCCCGGCAGGTACGTAGTGGATTTCGATGCCCGGAATCTCCCAACTGGCCTCTACATCTACAGGCTTACCGCAGGGAATTACACGGCGAACAGGA
>JACQPT010000036.1 GCA_016207415.1 Ignavibacteriales bacterium | reverse complement strand
GTCAAACGTGATGTCATCGAAGTTGTAACACCCGGCGTGGCGTTTTCCGACAAACTCCTGGAACAGAAGCAGAACAACTACCTGGCCGCCGTCGCTTTGCCGTCGCCCCTCGCAACCGGGGAGGATATCATCGGACTTTCCTTCATCGACGTTTCCACAGGGGAATTCCTCTCGAGCGAGTTCGCGTTCAAACATCTTGCTGAACAGCTGGGAAGCCTCCGGCCGTCCGAGATCCTTGTGCAGAAAAGGGACGTCGATTCCCTCAGAGGCTTGCTGGGCGACCTGTCGGTCGGTTTGCTGACGAAGGTGGAAGACTGGGTGTTCAATTTCGATTACGCCTACGAACTTCTCGTGACGCATTTCAAGACGCAATCGCTCAAGGGTTTTGGCGTCGAGGAGATGCGGGTTGGCCTCGTCGCGGCAGGAGCGATTCTGAATTACCTCCAGGAAACGCAAAAAGCAAACCTCCTGCACATCAAAAAGGTCGCGCCTCAGGATATAAGCGAATTCGTCGTCCTGGATGCTTCGACGAAGCGGAATCTGGAAATCACTTCTTCTCTTGCCGGTTATTCGGACGGCACGCTCCTGTCGGTCATAGACCGCACGCAAACGCCGATGGGGGGCAGAATGCTCAAGCAGTGGGTTCACCGCCCGCTGAAAAGGCTTCCGGATGTCAAGGAGAGGCTCGAAGCCGTTCAAGAGCTGGTGGAGAGCGAGTCGGTACGGAAAAAACTTCGCGAGGAGTTTAGTCAGGTTGGCGACCTTGAGCGGTTGACGGCAAAGATCGCCACGGGGAGGGCGAACCCGCGGGAACTGCTTCAGCTCCGGGCAATACTCATGCAAATTCCGCGCGTGAAATCGCACATCTCGAAAGTTTCGAGCGCGTCGCTCACATCATTGCGGGACTCCTTGCATCTCCTGGACGAAGTCGTTTCGCTCATCGGGAAGGCCATTGACGAAGATTCTCCCCTCTCGCTGGCTGAGGGAGGAGTCGTTCGAAAAGGGTACCATGGACAGCTTGATGAGCTTCGGTCGGTTTCCTTCGGGGCGAAGGATTGGATCGCACAACTGCAGCAGGAAGAGCGGAAGAGGACGGGTATCTCGTCGTTGAAAATCGGCTACAACAATGTTTTCGGCTATTATATCGAGGTGACGCATACCCACAAGGACAAAATCCCGGACAACTATATTCGCAAGCAGACCCTGACGAACGCGGAGCGATTCATCACACCCGACCTTAAGGAATACGAAGAAAAGATCCTGCATGCAGACGAGAAGATCCTCGCCCTCGAAACGGAGCTTTTCAATGAACTCCGGCTTCGGGTGGCCGAGCACTCGGCAGCCATTCAGCAGAATGCCCGCGCATTGGCGAAGCTCGATTGCTTTGTTTCGCTCGCCGACGTGGCGGTGGAGTATTCGTATGTGTGCCCCCGCGTGGATGACTCGCAGGCCATCGAGATAAAGCTCGGCCGTCATCCTGTCATTGAGCGTTTGCTGCCTCCGGGGGAAGGGTACACGCCGAACGACACCTCTGTCGACACGGAGAGAGATCAGGTTCTCATCATCACCGGTCCGAATATGAGCGGAAAATCGAGCTACCTCAGACAGGTTGGCCTTATCGTCCTCCTTGCACAGATCGGAAGCTTTGTCCCTGCAGAGTCCGCCCGTATCGGTATGGTCGACAGGATTTACACGCGCGTGGGAGCAAGCGACAACATCGCTTCGGGTGAAAGCACATTTCTCGTCGAGATGCACGAGGCTGCCAACATTGTGAACACGGCAACCAAGCGGAGCCTCATCCTGCTGGACGAAGTGGGGCGCGGCACGAGCACCTTCGACGGCATCAGCATTGCGTGGGCACTCACCGAGTACATGCACGAGCGCATCGGAGCGAAGACACTGTTTGCGACTCACTACCATGAGCTCAACGAGTTGGCAGAGATTTTCCCACGGATCAAGAACTACAAGGTCGACGTTCGCGAGTACGGCGACAAAGTGATCTTCCTGCACAAAGTCGTGCCCGGTTTTGCCGACCACTCATACGGTATTCAGGTGGCTCAGATGGCGGGTTTGCCGGAAGAAGTCACAGAGCGGGCAAAGAGGATTCTGAAAAACCTCGAAGGCTCCGACCTGACGCTGAGCGGAAAAAAAGAAGGGGAGAAAGGACGAATGGGAGAGATGCAGATGACCTTGTTCGAGCTCAAGGATGATAAACTGCGCGAAGAACTTCGCGGGATCGACATCGAGAAGGTGACGCCGTTGGAAGCCCTGCAGAAGTTAGCTGAGTTGAAGAAAAAGCTGGAGTAACGGGGATACCTGCTACGACTTGAAATTCGTGGCAAGTGCAATCTCATTCCCACATTAAGAAATCCATGCATCAGTTTTTTTACGCCATACCGAAAATCACGCTGAAGAGGGCGCTGAACTACGCCAAGGTCATGGGCAGCTTCTGGGTCTCGAAGCGGCTTAAAAGGCCGGTCGTGTGGGGCCTACCGATTTTTATCCTCTATGAACCGACCAACTACTGCAACCTGCGGTGTCCGGAATGCCCGACGGGAACGCGCGAGCTCGCGCGTCCAGAAGGCATGGTTGACGACCTGACGTCGTATAAAAAACTCATTGACGAGCTGGGCGACAGGAGTTTTCTCGTTCAGCTGTATTTTCAAGGCGAGTCATACCTCAACCCACGATTTTTCGACATGATCGCCTATGCTGAACGGTTCAATCTTTTCACTGAAACAAGCACGAACGCGCACTTCCTGACCGATGAAAACTGCAGGAAGACCATCGAGGCGGGCCTCGACAGGCTCGTGATCTCTATCGACGGCACAACGCAGGATGTTTTCGAAAAATACCGTGTTCGCGGAAGCCTGCAAAAAGTCCTGGAAGGCACACGCCGGCTTATCGAATGGAAACGGAAGTTACGATCGCGGAAACCGTACACCGTCTTCCAATTTATCGTCTTCTCTCATAACGAACACCAGATTGCGGACGTGAAGAGGCTTGGAAAGGAAATCGGCGTGAATGATGTGACCATCAAGTCGGCCCAGATTTATCAGTTTGAGAAAAAGGTCGAGTTGATGCCAAAGGAAAATCGCTACAGCAGATACGAAAAGAACAACGGCGAGTATCACATCAAATCCGACCTCGGCAATCATTGCTGGTACTTGTGGCACACGGCCAACATTACCTGGGATAACAAATCCGTCCCGTGTTGCTTCGACAAATCGGCGAAATACGAAATCGGCAACATCGCGGACGGATCGTTCGAGGAGTTGTGGCGGTCGAAAAAGTATCAACAATTTCGACAAGCCATCCTACACGGCAGAAAGAACATCGACATTTGCCAGAATTGCACGGAAGGCCTCAAGGTCTTTGTCGGCTAAGGAGGAGCTATGACTCGAAAGGAAATTGAAACACTTTATGACTACGATGAATGGGCGACAATCCGTGTTCTTGACGTACTGGAACCGCTGAGTGAAGAGCAGTTTACGAAAGACCTCGGTTCGAGCCACGGCGGAATTCACGGGACGGTTGTTCACATGTTTGGCGCGGACTGGATATGGTTCGAACGGTGGAAGGGAAACTCTCCGACGACTCTGGTAACGCCGGAACATCTTCCCACCAGACAGGCCCTGCGGGAGCGCTGGCAGGATCATTTCAAAGATCTGAAACGATTCATCTCGACGCTCGACGACGGAAAGCTTCTGAAGCCTCACTCGTACAAGGATATGAAGGGAAATCCCTACACACAACCGTTATACCATCAAATGCAGCACAAGGTGAATCACTCGTCTTATCACAGAGGTCAAATCGTTGCTCTGGTGAGGCAAGTAGGTGCAAAGGCGCAAAGCACCGATCTGATCAATTATTACCGCATCCTGCAAAAATGATCACAGCAGGGAGCTCCAGCCAAAAAAGGCGTGCATTGCACGCCTTTTTGCTTTTTTGCCAGTGAAGGCTCAGTCGTCGTCCGGATGGCCGTCCCGGTCATCGTCTTTTCCGCATTTCCCCTTTCCAAAAGCGTTGTGGAGAGCCCTTCGGAACAATGAACGGTTGGAATCACTGAGCTCGGTGGGGTCCAGGATGCCGCCCGTCTCCAGGTTCTTGAACCACAGCTGCGGGTTGAAGTTCATCGCAATGTTGACGGTGTTCGTCGTGTTCGGGATGACAAATGCTCCTCTTACCTTGAACTCGAGCTCCTCGTCGAAACGGAATTCAAACGGAACCCATTCATCATTTTTTCTGACGAATCCCCACACAACGATGCTCGCCCCCACCGGTAACGAATCCGGCGAAATGCGATGCCCCCATTTTCGTTCATCGCTGTCTTCATGGGGCTCGCCGGCTTTTAATCGGTGAATTTTGAACTTGATGCCCGTATACGTTGCCGCAGGAAGCGTCTGCCGACCCAGGTCGATGGAGATGACATCTCTGACGTGGACAACAAACGGGCCTTTGAACTTGATGTTGATATCGTCCTCATCCTCGTCGTCGTGTTCCAGGCTGTCGACATCCATGGAATCCAGGTGAGATTCGAACTTGATCCGCTTGAACACGACAATGGCGCTATCGATGCGCAACGAGTCCACCACTGACCACACACCGGAAGATACCGAACCGCTGCCATCGTTCGAGAAGGAGACGGACAAGGCGACGGGCGTTTCCGTTGATGGTGTCACAGGATCGCGTTCGCAAGAAAGCAACACCAAAAGAACAACTGCAAAAAGCGAATTGACAAAGCGCTTCATAGATCACTTCCCTCCTTTCGTCACCATAATGTAACGCTCCTGCGAAAGAACTAGGTGACGGAACTCAAAAATAAATCTTTTTTAACTGTGTGAATTTTTTTCACACCAATCATGCGTTTGATTTTGCCGCGATTTTTCGGTAGATTTATAAAAATCAAACGATATTCTCCGGCTTTCCTCACTTTGTAACCTTTACCCAACGTAGTTTTTTCGCACACAGCAGGGGAACTCCTTTGTTCAAGAAAATCCAGACTCGCCTTGAGTTCAAGATCCTGTTGCTCCTGGTCGCAGTGTTGATCCTGGGCTTCGGGTCGTACGTGGTCATCACGATACAGGAAGAGTCGCGGGCCTTGCTCCATCAACACCGGCTGATTCTGAGGAATTCGTCCGAGACGCTCATGGCCGGCATACGGAACGTCATGCTCACGGGCAAAGCGCCGTTTGCGTCGGAATTTGTCAACGACGTGCGCCAGAGTCTCGATATCGACCTGACGATCTACGACCGATTCGGCAGGGAGGTGTTCTTACGCGAAGGGGAAGGTGTCGACCACACGGTGGACGACGCGACGGTTGCAGAGGTACTTTCATCGAACGAAATGAAGTCCCTCGAAATGAAGGACGGCAATCAAAACGTCTTCTCACGCTACGAGCCGCTCGTCAACAGACCAGAATGCTGGAGGTGCCACGACAAAAACGAGCCCCTCCGGGGTGTTCTCCAGGTGGCTTTTCACCCCGAGAAGGTCTGGACATCTTCGAACACGGAGACGCAAAGGAAACTCGCAAGCGCGGTCGGCAATTTCATCGCAACGGCTTTCCGGACGATCATGGTCGGTGGCTACGGAGACAGGGCAGATACGCTCATGGAAAGTGTCCGCAGCATTCCCGGTATCGAGGCAGCCCAGGTCTACAGCAAAGACGGGTTCTTGTCATTCGGTCCGGAACTTTACGAAATCCCCGACACAAAGATCATCGACATTCTCAAACCCAAAAACACGCGGCACGTTTTTCAGGATACAGGGAAGAAATTAAGAGTTTTCATACCGCTGGATAACCAGGATCGGTGCCAGGTGTGCCACGGCTCGAAATTTCCGATGAGGGGAATCCTCGTCGTGGATTTCAAGAAGGATAAACTCGAGGAGTTTCTGAAAGACCCCAAGAAGAGATTCACGGAAGTGCTTCAATGGGCGGTGTTTGAAGGGTTTCGCAGCATCATGCTCGTCGGCAAGGCGAATGCTGTGAGGTTTTACCTCGATGAAATCCGGTCTCAGGCCGTTCTGCATAAACTGCGTGTGTTCGACAAAGAAGGGAATGAACGGTTTCTCAACCCGAAACCTCGTGACCGCTCGCAGTATCACAAAGGCATTGTGGAGAACAAGGACACGGTCGAATTTGTGGAAACGCGCGCAGACGATGAATTCACCGTCCGGCTTTCGCCGCTGCCGAATGAAGGCCGGTGTCACTCCTGTCATGGGAAAAATCATCCCGTCCGGGCTGTCGTTGAGGTCGCTGCCTCCAGGGAAGTCATCAATGCGACCATTCAGGCCAACAAGGTGCGGTCGGCCAGCATTGGCGCGGTGACGCTGCTGCTTGTGTATCTGGTGTTGAGATACTTCATGCGTTTCGTCGTCGTGAAGCCTGTGCAGGTCATCGAGGGGGTCGCACAGCGTGTTGGGGGCGGAGACCTGAGCGCGCAGGCGGAAGTGAACTCGAAAGACGAAATCGGCAACCTGGCGCAACGCATCAATGAAATGGTCATAGGTCTGCGCGAGCGTTTTCATCTGCAGAAATTCGTCTCACAGCAAACGGTCGAAGCCGTTCGCCGCGCGGATTTGAGCGGCGTCAGGCTCGGCGGCGAGCGCAAAGTCGCCACGGTGTTCTTTTCCGATATCCGCGGGTTCACTGCATATTCCGAAAAAGTGCAGCCGGAGCGGGTGATTGCCATGCTCAACCACTGCCTGTCGCGTCAATCTGCTCTTGTGCGTAAATATGGCGGCGACATCGATAAATACGTGGGCGATGAGCTCGTCGCGGTCTTCGAAGGTGAAGAGATGGTGAACAACGCCGTCCGCGCCGCCATCGAGATTCAGAAAGACATTGAAAACAATGCATCCGTCGAGGAGAAAGGGGTCATCAACATCGGCATCGGCATCAACACGGGAGAAATGGTTATGGGCGCCATGGGGAGCGACGAGCGGATGGATTACACCGTCATCGGCGATAACGTCAATCTCGGCGCGCGGTTATGCAGCGCGGCAAAGGCTTCACAGATTCTTGTGTCGGAATCTGCCGCAACCTACATCAAAACGACGAGCGAGTTCAAGCTGCATGAGTTGGATCCGTTGGTCGTCAAAGGCAAGGAAGCGCCGTTGAAAGTATACGAAGTGCCGTGGAAATAAGCAGCGCGAGTTTCAATGTTGCCACATCGCTAAGAAAGGATTCATGAATCAACGCCGTCTCTACCGTACCATCGAGAGTTTTGCGTCCGAACATTTCAAAACAGAAAAAGAATTGCTGAAACACGTTCTGAATGAAATTGTCAAGAACGAAAACATCGACATCAAAGGAGGCAGGATCTGGCGCTACGAGCCCTCGCAGGAATCCTACAGGCTCATTCATCAGATCGGCCAGATCGACAAGCTCGACCCCGGGTACAAAATTCAGGTGGCAAAGTATCCAGTCTTTCAACATCTCGCCGACCAGCGGTCGATCATCGCCAACGAAACGGATGACTACCTGCGGGGCAAAGGAATCATCAAGTATTCGGCAACCGGAGTCGGAGAACGGATTCGCTACAAGGACAAATCCGTCTACCAGTATGTCCTGGCGTTCAACCTGGATTCCATCGACCAGGGCCTTTCCACCGACCTGAATATCATCAGTCTGGCCGTCACCTCGCTGCTCCGCGGCAAGAAGATCGAGCAAAAAGCAAAACTGCTTGAACAGGACCTCGATAAAGCGCGTGAAATTCAGCAAAGTATTCTGCCCGAGCCCGCCGTCAAGTTTTACCACTACGATATCTACGGCGTTTCCATTCCGGACCGCATTGTCGGAGGAGACTTCTTCGATTATCTCTACTCGGATGAGGATAAAGACCGCCTCAGCATCGTGATCGGCGATGCCGCAAGCAAAGGACTGCAGGCCGCTTCACAGGCGTTGTATGCGGTGGGAGCCATCCGTATGGGAATTTCCTACCATACCAAAATCGGCTCCCTCATGTCCCGGATTAATAAGCTTGTCAACCGGTCGTTCTCCGAAGAACAGTTCATCTCGATGTTCTATCTGGAGCTCACGGACAATCAGAAAGGACTTCTCCTGTATTCGAACGCGGGGCATAACAGCCCGATTGTGTATCATTCTCAGACCGGCGAAATCGAAACACTTGAGCCGACCGGTCAGATTCTTGGCCCTTTTCCGAACGAATTGTACCGCGTGGAAAATACGAATCTGAACACGGGAGATGTCGTCTTATTGTACACGGACGGGATCAGTGAGGCGGCGGCTCTCGGAAACGGCGTCTACGGCGAGCAGAGAATCCAGGAAAAAGTGAGGGAATTCCACCACTTATCCTCAAGAGAAATATGCGAAGCGATCCTGGACGATGTTAAGAGGTTTTCCCGAGGTTCTGAGTATACAGACGACAAGACCGTTGTCGTGGTGAAACGGATTCATTAAATCAGGAATCGTTTTTGCATCTTTTGTCGCAAGTCAGCATCTTTAAGGAAAGTGCATAACAAAACGCATGGAGGCATATGGAAAACAAACGGATAGGCGTCGTTTCAGCCATCAATAACTCAGAAGTGAAGGTGCTCATCGACGAGAGCATCACCTCCCTGAGAAAAGACCTTGGCGGAAAAGCGTACTATATCGGACAAATCGGTACGTACGTGCTCATCCCGGTGAGCAACCTCGTTCTCCTTGGCATGGTGGCCGAGTTACGCAAGGAAGATGTCGCTCACAACGGCAAATCGACCCAGCGATATGTTATGACGGTGACGCTCGCGGGCACGGTCAAGGCGGGGAGGTACGAGCGGGGCGTCTCGCTGTTTCCCCCGGTGGATTCCCTCGTATATCTGGCCGAAGACGCGGACCTCAGCGTGGCATTTTCTGTGTACCAGCGGTATGACTTTTCCGTCGGCAATCTTTCCCTTTTCGAAAATCAACGCGCGTTCCTCGACGCCAACCGTTTTTTTGGCAAGCATATCGCCGTCCTGGGGTCCAGCGGATCCGGAAAGTCGTGCACCGTCTCCTCTATTTTGCAGAAAGTGACGAAATATCCGGACACCAACATCATCATCCTGGACATTCATAATGAATACCGAAGCGCCTTCCAGGGCAACTGCAACCATCTCCCCATCGCGGATTTTGAACTCCCGTTCTGGCTCATGAATTTCGAAGAGATCCGCGAGATGTTCATCGATGAGCGCGACGAGCATTCAGCATCACAGATTACCGTGTTGAAAGACCTTATCGTCGCTTCGAAAAAAGGAAAGAACCCGGATATGTCCAGCTTCGTCACAGTGGACACGCCCGTCTATTTCGACATTTCGGAGATCCGGGCGAAAATGCAATTCCTGGACACGGAAAAAGTCGGAAGCGGGACGGTCGCGGCGAAGGAGGGGCCGTTCTACGGAAAGTTTACGCGCTTCCTCGTCAGGTTGGACGGAAAACTCAACGACCCGCGGTACGCCTTCATGTTCAGGCCAAAGATGTACGCCCAGACGGTCAAGCTGAAGGATATGCTCTCCAAGATTCTCGGTGCCGACGGCTCGGCTCAGGTGACCATCCTCGACCTCAGCGGCGTTCCCTTCGATATCGTCAACACGATCGTCTCGCTTCTTGCCCGACTTATTTTCGACTTCAATTTTTGGAACCCCGCCCGACGCGACTTCCCGATTCTCATCGTCTTTGAAGAAGCGCACAATTATTTGCCGAGCTCAGGGATCGGTACCAGCGCCGCACGCCGTACAGTGGAGCGGATTGCGAAAGAAGGACGAAAATACGGCGTTAGCATCATGGTGGTGAGCCAGCGGCCGGTGGAGGTCTCCGAGACGATCCTTTCCCAATGCAACAACTACGTCATACTCCGGTTAACAAATCCTCTCGACCAGAACTACATCAAGCGACTCGTCCCCGACACGTTTGCAGGGCTCGTGGACGTCTTGCCGTCCCTTCGCCAGGGAGAAGCGTTGATCGTCGGCGAAGCGATCTCCATGCCGTTGCGCGTCCAGGTGGATTACCCCAAGCCGGAACCCGACAGCAGCGATATCAAATTCTACGAAAAATGGAAACACAGCGAAACGAAGACCGTTATCGATGATGTTGTGACTCGCTGGTGGAAGCAGGAACGCGGCTGAACCCGTGCGCCGTATCAAGCTTCGCGGGAACATTTTTCTTCACAACGAAGTTCTAAAGGGATTCATGGAGGGATTACCACATGCTCATTAAACGCGCTGACGATCTCAAGCCTTCAGAGATTACACCTGAAAGCCTTTATTACAACCGCAGGGAGTGGATTCGCATGGCGTCGGCTGCCCTTGGCGGCATGGCCTTCGGCTCTCTTGTTTGGCAGGACACGATCTCGGCACCGTGTCAGGAATACAAGCCGAAAGCGAAAGGCCCGTACGACACCGACGAGAAGCTGAACTCTTATAAAGACATAACGACGTATAATAACTACTATGAGTTCGGCACGGATAAAAGCGACCCGGCGGAGAACTCAGGCCCTTTCAAGCCGAAACCATGGACGGTGGCGGTCGAAGGGCACGTCAAGAAACCTGCAACATACAACCTCGAGGATCTCATCAAACCCTTCAAGCTGGAGGACCGCATCTACCGGATGCGCTGCGTGGAGGCCTGGTCGATGGTCATTCCGTGGCTTGGTTTTCCACTGGGAGATCTGATCAAAAGGCTGGAGCCCACTTCAAAGGCAAAGTATGTAGCGTTTGAGACCGTTTTTCGGCCTGAACAGATGGTCGGCCAACGACGGCCTTATCTCAGGTGGCCGTATGTCGAAGGTTTGCGCATGGACGAAGCGATGAGCCCGCTGACGCTGATGGCCACCGGACTCTACGGCAAGGAGCTTCCCAACCAGAACGGCGCGCCTTTGCGTCTCGTGGTCCCCTGGAAGTACGGGTACAAAGGGATTAAGTCCATCGTCAAGATCAAATTTGTCGATAACGAGCCACCTACCACTTGGAACATTGCCGCTCCGGACGAGTACGGGTTCTATTCCAACGTGAACCCGGAAGTCGACCATCCGCGGTGGAGTCAGAAAACAGAACGGCGCATTGGCGAGTTTCGGAAAAGACCGACGCTTATGTTCAACGGGTACGCCGAGCATGTAGCGGGCATGTATGCGGGCATGGATATGAAGAAGAACTATTGAGGAACCATCGCGAGCGCATCAAACAATGAGGACATCTCTTGATGAAGATCTGGAAGCAAACCCCGCAGGAAAAAGAAGCCTTTTTCTGTGTGAACAGAGTCGGGTGGTCGAGACATTAATGATGGAGTTGATTTGACTCAAACAGTTTTCGTCCGCAAAATACTGAAACCTGTTGTCTTTCTCCTTTGCCTTCTCCCGATTTCCCTCCTCGCCTACGATTTTTTTACTGACAACCTCAGCGCCAACCCTCTCGACGACATCACCGACACAACAGGCACGTGGACGCTGAGGTTTATCGTGATCACCTTATGCGTGACGCCGGTCCGCCGATTGACCAAATGGGCGCCCGCTGGAAAATTCCGCCGCCTGCTTGGACTCTACGCGTTTTTCTATGGCTCGCTGCATTTTATGACCTACCTTTATTTTGATAAGTTCTTCGAGTGGGAAGAGATTCTTCCGGACATTCCCAAGCGGCCGTTTATCACTGTGGGTTTTGCAAGTCTCGTCCTCATGATTCCTCTCGCCCTTACATCCACCGACAGAATAACGAAATGGATGGGAGGAAAAAAGTGGAACGCACTCCATCGACTTATTTATGTCACGGCGATTGGCGGCGTCATCCACTATCTATGGCTTGTGAAAGCTGACACCAGCCGTCCGTTGACCTACGGCGCAATTGTTGCCGTCCTCCTGGGTTATCGCCTCTGGGTCTACCTCGCTCCGAAGATCGCCTCGTTGCGGATGAAACAAAAATCTGTTTCTCCTCAAACCGAGCGAGGCCAGCTCGCACCTTAGTGCTGTTCAAGTCTAAAAAAGACGCAGCTTGAATCCGAGATTTTTCTTTTCTACATTCGCAAACCGTTTTCACTTGATAGTCAGAATCACAAACTCAGAAAGGCTCGTTATGAAGGCGTTGCTTTGTCTCCCGCTTTTCTCCGTCGTCCTTGCCGGCTGTGCGGGCATGATGTTGAAACCGGCGGATTTCTCCTGGCCCGTCGAGAGCGTGGTGAATGTGGACGCAAAAGGGATGGTACAGGAAGACCGCTACAGCATGGCGTTCAATGCGAAACCCCTTTTACTTGAGGAAACAAAAGACACGACCCGTATGTCCAGGGTTACGCTGAGGGTGATTCGCGACGCCAACGGCTACTTCTACATCACGGGTGCAAAGTTCAAGCATGTGTACGTCTTCTCCTCGGACGACGGCGCGTTGAAACTGGAAAACAAGATCATGGTCAAAGAGACAGGAATGAACGACCCCGCCTTCAACCAGCGGCCACCTTACATCCAGCTGCTCAACGAGAAAGACAAGCCCGTCATGCTCTCCAAGAGCGGCATTCAGCAAGGAGGCAAGTGATGAAAACGCACCTCGCCGATGCCGTCCGATACGCCTTTTTCACGGTCCTCGTCGTTTTTTCCGCTGCCGCAAGCCAGGAGCGCTCCGATTTTCAGATCGTCCAGGGTTTTCAAAGGGAATACCGCGCAATCCAGAAAGCCACGGAAGCGGCGGCGACCGTCGAGGACTGCGCCAGCATTTTTCAACGAATATCGGAAGTCGAAGCCGAGTACGGCCCGCACAAACAGTTCCTCAATAAAGCGCTGTATCCCGACGGCTTTGACAAGCGCCTCGCGGACGCACGGCTGCAGCTCCGGCTTACACAGGACAAGCTTGGCGTCATCGAAGCCCAGGTGAAACGCATTGCAGAGCTCAGAATGCAGGTCGACCTGCTTGGCGAACAGGTGGAAAAACTTAGCGGTGAAAACGTCAACCTGCTCAAACAGGTCCAGCGGATGAGCGCCTCGAGGTCGAAGGAGACGATCGATTCGCTGCAAAACCTCGTTGCACGCTTGCGCACCCAAATCCAGCAGCGCGATCAATTGATTTTTGCCCTTGTGGACAGTTTGTTCCTGCAGTACGACAAGGACATGGGCTCAATGACCGACGTCGAACGCAAGAGTCTCACGGGGCGGTTGGAAAAAGGCAATGTGTTTACCAACGTCAAGAGATCCATTCGTGATAACATCGAGTTTTTGGAATCAACATCGTTGACCGGCCGCGATGTGGCGGAGATCGCGA
The DNA here is from genome assembly GCA_016207415.1 of Ignavibacteriales bacterium. GTDB lineage: Bacteria > Bacteroidota > Ignavibacteria > UBA10030 > UBA10030 > JACQPT01. The sequence continues at coordinate 3,722 of JACQPT010000036.1, read as the reverse complement.
AACAGCAGCGGCGATTTGAGATACAGTGGGAGGGATTTGGGAAAAAACTTGCCGTGCTCTATGCGACCAACAAGAGGGCAATGAAGGAAGTGACGCAAATCGATACTATGCTGGCGGAGTGGGGAAGAAAAACGCAAACATTGTTCTGGAGACAACTGAACCTGCAATTCCGCGACCGCGGGTATGCAGTCAATGAATTCGCCAGCGGGAAGGAGTTTTACGAGAACCTCTCCGAGTTCATAGAGGATGAAATAAAGAACGTCCATCATGAAGCGGACGACACACGTTATAGAAGATATGTCATTTTCTCGGACAGCATTTGGAATAACGACGTCCGGCCCAATTGGCTGCCGCTGTTGGTGGAAAGAGGCGAGTTGAGCGATTCTCTCAGCGAAGAGCTGGAAGGAAGAATCAACTCGTGGCGCAAGACCGTTCAGCCGCCGTCCACGATTTTGTATATCCTTGTGGGTTTGGTACTCGGTTTGATTGCATGGTTTGCGTATAAGCGGATGCAGAAGAGAAGAGCGGCGACGCCGACAGCGCCGGCGAATTGAAAAACCAGGTTGGTTGGGAGCGGAGCTCCCTCCCAACTTGTCCTGTTGCCTGTTGCGAAGGAGCTCCGCTCCTGAGCTGCAGGAACTGATGAACCCTTGACGCGGTTGAAGATATGCATGCGAACTCGAACGATTGTAGTATGTTTATTCATTCTGGTTCCGGCGCTTGACGCCCAAATCCAACTTCAACCCGCATTTCCTAACCTGAGTTTCACCAGGCCTCTCGACCTCCAGGCTCCTCGCGACGGCACAAACCGCATCGCTCTCGTCACGCAACCAGGTGTTATTTACATTTTTCCCAATATCCCATCCGTGACCTCTGCAAAGGTGTTTCTTGATATTCAGGACAGCGTGTATTCGGTCGACAATGAACAAGGTTTGCTCGGCCTCGCCTTCCACCCACGTTTTTCTGAGAACCATCACCTCTTCGTGAATTATACCGCGAAAACCAACGCCCGTACGATGATCGCACGCTACACCGTGAGCGGCACGAATCCCGATTCTGTCGATAAAAACACGAGGCTGGTGATCCTGGAAATCAATCAGCCCTACAGCAACCACAACGGCGGAGGCCTCGCGTTTGGGCCGGACGGCTATCTTTACATTGGCACGGGCGATGGAGGCTCGGGCGGAGACCCTGACAATCGGGCACAGAACAATGCGGACCTTCTTGGAAAATTCCTCCGACTCAACATCGATAGTTCTCATGCAGGGAAGAACTATGCTATCCCGCCGGATAATCCGTTGGTTGGGAACACCACGGGATACCGCGAGGAGATTTTCGCGTGGGGACTCCGCAACCCGTGGCGGTTTAGCTTCGATTCTGTCACCGGCTGGTTGTGGGCTGCCGACGTCGGTCAGAGCGCATGGGAAGAAATCGATATTATCGAAAAAGGAAAAAACTACGGCTGGCGGATTATGGAAGGTTTTCGTTGCTACAACCCGCCGACAGGCTGCGATCAGACCGGCTTGACGCTCCCGGTGTGGGAGTACGGCCATAATGCGACAGGTGGATTCTCAGTGACTGGAGGCTACGTCTATCGCGGCTCTGTCATTCCGGCGTTACAGGGCAAGTACGTGTATGCCGACTTTGGCTCGGGGAGGATCTGGTTTCTGAGTTATGACGGGACGAATCCGGCGTCGAATGAGCTGTTCAAAGAAAGCGGATTGGGGATTTCGTCCTTCGGACTTGACGAAAGCGGCGAGCTCTATCTCACGGCTTTTGACGGCAAAGTCTACAAGTTTGTCTGGCAGCCGCCCACGACGGTGCAAGAGAACAGCTTTGAGCAATCTTTTCTGCTTCGGCAGAATTTTCCCAACCCCTTCAACCCCGGCACGACGATAGAATTTTTACTGCTGGCCACGCAGCACACGACCATTATGGTTTATGACGTGAGCGGCAAGGAAATCCTGACACTGGCAGATGAAGAGTTCTCCGGCGGAGTTCATAAAGTTCATTGGGATGGCAGGGACATGTCGGGCAAGGCCTTGCCCAGCGGCTTATATTTTTATCTATTGAAGGCAGGAGCCCGACTTTAAACCGGCCGGATGGTGCTGGTCAGGTAGCCGGGCTCCGTCGTCGGGGCACGATCTATGGGACGGAGTCCGGCGTAAGGTCGGTTTACCTTAATCTTTGTTGATGCACAAAGCCGTGTGTCGCAATAAAGATTACGACAATCCAAATCCTATTTGGTGTGCGTCAATCTCTATTGACGCTCAGGGTACGAGGCAAGACTCCCGGAATCTTTCGAGTTGAGACCCCGGAGATTCCGGGAGTCTAAGCCTCTTGTTGCATTTTGCCACGACTTTTGGCAAAGCCATCTCCCGAAGGGATCACTTCGTGACCTTTGGGAAAAGTCGTGCCACAGCCGTACCTCGCCTAGCTGGCGCAGCGACGGACGTTGTAAGACTCCCGGAATCTTTCGAGTTGAAACTCTGGAGATTCCGGGAGTCTCACCCGATGCATTGAATCCCTCCCGAATTCACTTGACTCTCAACCCCGTTCTCACGACTTTTTACCAAAGTTTTCACCGCCTTCCTGAGAATTCAAAGCGTCATTTCATCTAAAGAGCAAGTACAAATTCCGCACCAGTTTTCGTAGTAAGACTAAGGTCAGCTATTATTCTCACTTCTTAACTGAGGGAGGTTGCGATGAAAACACTTGGTAAATCGTTTGCTGTTTTGGCGTGCGTGGTATTGGTGAGCGTGGTGGCATGGGGACAGTTGCTGACAGAAGATTTTAATTATACTGGTAGTACTGCACTACTTGGACAGGGAGGCTGGACAATTACAGGGTCTTCAACAGTCAACGCGCTTACTGTTGGAAATTCTGGCTTAACCTATACTGGTTATGCTGGCTCAGCTATTGGTAATTCGATACCACTTGCAAATAACGGTCAAGATGCTTATGTGGCTTTTACAAGTCAAAATTCAGGTTCTGTGTATGCATCGCTACTCGCAAATGTTTCGGCGGCACAAACCGGTGATTATTTTTTCCATTTTGGCCAATCGCTTGGTACAACAACTTTATTTTTTGGTAGGCTATATGTGCGATTAGCCGACAATGCGAACTTGACTTTTGGAATAGCTAAATCTTCGGCAGTAGCTGGAAGCCCAACATATTCCGACTCAATCTATACATTGAACACAACGTACTTGATTGTGGTGAAATATACCTTTAATACCGGTACAACAACTGATGACGAAGTTAGACTCTTCGTTTTCTCAGATCCGACGTTGCCAGGAGCCGAACCGGGAACGGCGACCGTTGGTCCAATTACTACAAGTCAAACAGATGCCACGGCTCTTGTGGAGATCAATCTACGTCAAGGTACCTCGAATTCAGCGGCCACTGTCGTTGTTGATGGTATTCGAGTTGGGACATCTTGGAACGATGCGCCGCTTCCTGTTCAATTTACGTCATTTTATGCGTTGGCCAAGAGAGTAACAGCTGAACTTCGTTGGTCAACTGCAACGGAGGTGAGTAACTACGGCTTCGAAATCGAACGTCGCTCCATCAGTGTCGGTGATTGGTCCAAAATCGGCTTTGTTGCCGGCGCTGGAACAAGCACATCGCCCCGAGATTACAGCTACGTTGACGGAAACCTGTCCCCCGGCCGTTATGCCTACCGCATTAAGCATATCGACAACGACGGGACATTCCAATAT
>JACQPT010000035.1 GCA_016207415.1 Ignavibacteriales bacterium | reverse complement strand
GTAGGAAACCGCGGCAAGGAGGGCAGATCCCGGGATAGTGAGAATCCAGGCAGCGACTATTCTCTTTGCCACACCCCATCGCACCGCTGAGAGGCGTTTCGTTGCTCCAACACCCATGATAGCGCCGGTGATGGTATGCGTCGTACTCACGGCAATGCCGAACATGGCAGTCCCTCCGAGCACGAGCGACGCCCCAAACTCTGCGCAGAATCCGTGGACGGGCTTCAGCGACGTAATCTTCACTCCCATAGTGCGCACCACCTTCCAACCGCCCAAAAGAGTTCCCAACGCAATGGCGGTGTGGGCAGAAAGAATTACCCACATCGGTACATAAAAACCCTCAGACTTATCATACAGCCATGTCGGCAATTCAGCTTGAGAGGCGAACAGTAACGCTGCGATAATGCCCATGGTTTTTTGAGCATCGTTGGAACCATGTCCGAGGCTGTAAGCCGCGGAGGAAATCAGCTGACCCAGCCTGAATACCCTGTCTACTTTACGAAGCGGTGAGTCTTTCACAATCCACGTCACGGCAACCATGAACAGGAAACTAAAGATCAGGCCGATGATGGGAGAAAGAACGATGAAAATACCGATTTTGATGATCCCTTTCGCGATGAGCGCTCCAAACCCTGCGCTTGCAACTCCTGCACCCGCGAATCCACCCATTAACGCGTGGGAGACGCTTATCGGCAATCCATAGTGTGTGCACACGTACGTCCAGACTATTGAACCGATGAGGCCGCCAAGAATGAGTTGTTCCGTCACGATACTCGGGTCAACGATATCTTTCCCTATCGTCTTTGCCACTGCAACCCCAAAACCGAATGCAGCCACAAAGTTAAAAAAGGCCGCCCACAGAACGGCGAGCCGAGCAGGGAGAACCCGCGTCGAAACGACTGTCGCAATCGAATTAGCGGCATCGTTCATACCGTTCAAAAAATCAAACACCAAGGCGATGAAAACGATAAACAGCGTTAAGAGAATCATAGGGGGAAGGAAGGACTAGGCGTGTTTAATGAGAATGCCTTCTAAGACGTTCGCGGCGTCTTCACATTTGTCCGTCGCTGTCTCCAACCCAACGTAAATCTCTTTGAGTTTGATGACGTCAATGGGGTTTTTCACTTTCTCAAACAAATCGGCGACGGCTTGTTCAAACACCGAGTCGGCATCGTTTTCAAACTGATGGACGCGCTGGAAGACCGTTTGCAGCCCGTCGGTTTTGTGCGGGTTTCGCAGAAGCTTGATCCCAGTTTGAAGCTCGACAATCGATTTTGCAAGAATGTCAATGAGTTCCACCATTTGCGGAGGGCATTTTTTTACTTTGTACAGCGTAAACCTTCCAGCGCTGCCATCAATGTGATCGAGGATATCGTCGAGTGAGGAAGTCAGCTTATAGATGTCTTCCCGGTCGAACTCCGTGACGAAGGTGCTGTTCAATTCCGAAAAAATCTCATGCGTCACATCGTCCCCCCGATGCTCCAATTCCTTGATCTGCGTGATGAGGCGTTCACGCTCACGTGAGTTTTTGCTCAACGAAAGTTTTTTCAGAACCTCCGATGCGCGGACGATGTTCTGCGCCGATTCTTCAAGCAACGGGAAGAATTTGTCCTCATGCGGTAATAGTTTCCGAATCCATTGATCGAGTTTCATTTTCCTCAGTCCTTAGTATATTGAGTGCTCTTTCACTTCTGCAGATTGTGAGCCTTCAGGTTTTCTCCAATCGTTGTCTCATGTTCTTATGTTCCTCCCAGAGTTCGCCGGGCAGCCTGTCGCCAAATTGACCGAACGCTTCTTCGATGTTATCGGTGCCCTTGAGCCATCCTTCCTTGTCGATGGAGAGCAATTCTTTGAGTGCTTCGGGCGCAATACTCATTCCCCCCGTATCCAGCGAAGCCGGGGAAGGAACAAAGCCTATGGGGGTCTCTCCCGCCTCGCCGCCCCCCCGCACCCGTTCAAGAATCCATTTTAGCACGCGGATATTCTCACCATAGCCCGGCCACAGGAATTTGCCATCTTTGTCTTTTCTGAACCAATTCACGCGAAAGATTTTCGGTTGTTTCCTGATCCGGCCGCCCATCTCAAGCCAGTGCCGGAAGTAATCGCCCATGTTGTAGCCACAGAACGGAAGCATCGCCATGGGATCCCGCCTGACCACGCCAACAGCACCCGTCGCTGCTGCAGTTGTCTCAGCTCCCATCCCCGCCCCCATGAACACTCCATGCTGCCAGCTATATGCCTGGAACACCAATGGCACAACCGCCGACCGCCGGCTGCCGAAGATAATCGCCGATATCGGGACTCCTTTGGGATCCTCCCAGTGCGGGGAAATGATCGGACATTGCTTTGCCGGGGCGGTAAATCGGGAATTGGGGTGAGCTGCTTTTTCTGCGCTCTCCGCGTATGGTCTCCCCAGCCAATCGGTCAATCCCTGGGGGGGAAAACTTCCCATACCCTCCCACCATGGCTGATGGTCGGGCGTGAGGGCAACGTTGGTGAAGATCGTATTGTGGTTGATCGTTCGCATGGCGATGGGATTGGTCTTCACACTTGTGCCGGGCGCAACTCCGAAGAACCCTGCTTCAGGATTAATTGCACGAAGTCGTCCCTCTTCGTCTATGTGGAGCCAGGCGATATCGTCGCCGACAGTCAATATCTTGTAGCCTTCATGTTCAAGCGTTGACACCATCATGGCAAGGTTCGTCTTTCCGGAAGCGCTGGGAAAAGCTGCGGCCATGTACGTCACGTGCCCCGTCGGTTCCTGCAAGCCAAGAATCAGCATGTGTTCCGCCATCCAACCCTGCTGATGCGCCATAAAACTCGCAATGCGAAGCGCAAAACATTTCTTGCCAAGCAATGCATTCCCGCCGTAGCCCGACCCGATGCTCCAGATGAGTTTTTCTTCTGGAAAATGCAGAATGAAACGTCGTTCAGGCGACAAATCTCCGAGCGAATGCAACCCCGGCACGAATTCGTGCGTCTTTTCGAGATGCTCCATGGCGGCTTCGCCAACGCGCGTCATAAGATGCATGTTAGCTACAACGTAAAGACTGTCCGTGACCTCTACTCCAACCTTGCTGAAGGGCGAGCCAACTGGTCCCATAAGGTACGGAATCACGTACATCGTTCGTCCCTTCATGCTATCGTTGAAGAGTTTCGAAACCTTCTCCTTCGCCTCTTTCGGGGACATCCAGTTATTCGTTGGGCCGGCGTCGTCTTTTGTTTTCGTGCAGATAAACGTCAGGTTTTCCGTCCTCGCGACGTCGTTCGGGTGGCTGCGATGGAGGTAACAACCAGGATACGTCTTCTCATTCAACGCGATCAGCGTTCCGTCCTTCAACATTGACCCGATGAACGACGCGTATTCTTCGGCCGAGCCCGTACACCAGTAGATGCGATCAGGCTTTGTCAGCCGCGCGGATTCATCAACCCATTGTTCGACTTCTGACTTCATGGACATTGCTTTTTTCGTGAATAAGAGGGCGAGAGATTAAGACCGGGTTTTCCAATTCCGAACCGTCTGCAACTCGATGCGAATTTCGTCGCCAAGTATGGTGCTCGGGATGGGATCGGGATAGTACTTTTGACAGCATGCATAGGCTTCAAGGCTCGTCATATTCCAGTATGAGGGACAGGACGCGCAATGAATATTCTCTCCCTCAAGGTAAAAATCCGTCGATCGGCAGTTTTCGCTGATGCTCATCGCTGTCACGAGTTTGCCGTCGGGAGTGAGATAGGCGATCGCTGGAATATTCTGGATCCTCTGGGGGTCGAAGAAACGGATAAGCCGGTGTTCGGATAATTCCTTTAGGGAAACCACCAGGAACGGCCCTTCGATTCTGGCTGGAACGTTTTTACTTGCAATCTTTTCCGAAGCCGTTGCGATAGACTGCATAAGTGCGGGTTGTTTTTCAATCACCGGGTGATACGTACGAAAAGCATCACGCACATAAGCGAAGAGTCCCACTGCAAGAACTGCCAGCAAGAGCCCCCTCATAAGCCATTTGCTTCTTGCAAGAGTTGTTTGTTCCTGATCAACCGCTTCCGACGACGAAGACTGAAGGTTGGAGCCGCATTGGGGGCAGAACTTTACCGATTCATCGGATTTCGAACCGCACCGTTGGCATTGTCGCTGCATCGGTTAAGCGCTGAATTTCATGATTTGTGATTTTTTCCGAAACCCTCTGGAACGAACAAAGACCGTCGTCATACTTTGGCTTGTAGGACTTTGTTCTGAAGTTCCTGACGATAGTTCCCCAGTTTTGCCTTAATCTCGGGATACTTGATGGAGAGAATCTGAAGGGCTAACAAGGCCGCATTCGCGGCTCCGTCAATTGCAACAGTGGCTACAGGTACGCCGGCCGGCATCTGGACGATGGAAAGAAGCGAATCGAGGCCGTTTAATGCCTTTGTCTTGATCGGCAACCCTATGACAGGAAGCGTGGTTTTGGCTGCAACGACGCCAGCCAAATGAGCAGCCCCACCCGCAGCGGCAATAATGACTTCGATGCCGCGGCCTTCCGCTTCCTCTGCATACCGAAGTGTGTGGTCGGGTGTGCGGTGGGCTGAGAGGACCTTGAACTCAAAGCGAACCCCAAACTCCGTCAAGACCTCACGGGCTGGCTCGAGATTCTCTGCATCCGAGGCGCTGCCCATGAGAACGGCAATCAGCGGCGATGAATCCGAACTCTTGCTTTTCACCTTATTTTACCCTCGAAGCAGCAACATGATTGGCAATTAAGGCGGCAGTTGCACCGGCACCAAAACCGTTGTCGATGTTCACCACTGTCATGCCGGGAGAACACGATTGAAGCATCGACATCAGAGCTGCTTCTCCTTTCCCACCGTAACCGTAACCGACGCTGGCGGGTACGCCGATGACAGGAATCGGCACAAGCCCCCTTACCACCGAGGGCAGGGCTCCTTCCATGCCGGCGACAACAACTGCCGCGGAGATTTCTTTTTGCAGGATCGTTTCAACGGGTTCAAGCAGTCTATGAATCCCGGCCACGCCTACATCATAGAACGAAAACACCTCGCAACCCATGACTACTGCGGTTACTTTCGCCTCCTCCGCGACAGGCAAGTCGGAAGTCCCGGCTGCAAGGATGGCAACTTTTCCGCCAGTGGATTTCGGCTCATATTCACGGAGTCGCACGACGACGGTTCGTCCAGCCCGGTTATGCTGAACAACGAGTTTCGAATTGAGGTGGTCAAGCGCATACTGGGCACACACTTCAGAAACTCTTGTCGCCAGGGCATATCCAGACTTTTCGGCCAACGAATCCAGCATGCGCGTCACCTGGTCGGGTGTTTTCCCTTCGGCAAAGATTGCTTCCGGAATGCCCGTTCGCTCCCGCCGGTGGACATCAAGGCGGGCGAATTGTTCCAGGATTTCGAGCCGCTCGTGGTTGAGATCAGACATGGTTCAAAGATTGAGTTGACAATATACAAGAAAATCGCAAAAAGAACATCAGAGAAAATATTATTCCGCCGATTTCATGAGCCTCTGCATGACGGCAACGCCGATTCCGCGTTTCTCCACTTTTTCCACAAAGATCGTGTCAACGCCAAGACCGTCCAGTTCCCGTATTGCAGAAAACAAACTTCTTGCAAATTCATTGACATCGCGGCTTAACTTTCGGGAGTGCTCAACTCTCATTGCTCCTGGATCGAGTGAATGGTAAATAAGGCCGACACGTTTCCCGCTTTCTACCGGGAATGTGATTTCGGCTGCCGACCGAATGATAACCAATCGCGCTTTTGGCGCATAATGCCTGTGCCTTGTTCCCGGAGAGCGTTTGAGAAGTCCCCTGGCGTTTGTTGTGCGCACACGCCCGATCACTTTCTCAATATGCTCTTTCGTGAGTCCTCCCTGCCGAAGAATGGCCGGTGGATGAGCGGTGACATCGAGGACTGTTGATTCAATTCCAATTTCTGTGGCACCTGCATCGAGAATCACATCGACCCGATCGTGAAGATCGGCATACACATGTTCCGCCGTTGTAGGACTGGGCTTGCCGGAAAGGTTCGCGCTTGGTGCAACAATGCCTGTCCCGAGGCCGCGAATCAGCGCAAGTGCCGCTGGGTGATTCGGCATGCGCACTGCGACGGTCTCCAGGCCTGCCCTGACGATTGCCGGCACTTTCCTCTTCCCCTGCATCACGAGCGTCAATGGCCCCGGCCAAAATCGGCTCATGAGTTTTTTCGCCTTGGGCGGAACTTCGGTGACAAACATTCTGACTGCACGAACGCTGCCGACATGAACAATGAGAGGGTTATCGGATGGGCGTCCTTTGGCTTCAAAAACCTTCCGGATCGCATCGACATTGAACGCATCCGCACCCAGGCCGTAGACAGTTTCTGTCGGGAAGCATACGAGGCCGCCCGATTTCAAAACATTGACAGCAATGCGTATCGCTTGGGCATCGGGATCTTGTACAGAAATCTTGATGACTCTCGTGGTCATAGTCCGTGGGCTTGCAACGACAACCCGGATAATGCGCTGAGATTAGAGTGGTTTGAAACGCTCAAACGACTGGCGGCAGGAGTCGCAGTAATACAACTGTTTGCAGAGTGTCGAACCAAATTCACTCTCGAGACGAGTTTCAGTCGAATTGCAGAAAGGACATTGCACAGGAAGCAAGAGAGTGGCTGGAAGAGATTCCTGGAGAACAGGCGGCGGCGCTATCCCGAATTTCTGAAGCTTTTCTTTCGAGCTTTCAATCAACATATCAGTAGACCATGGGACCGTAAGGTTGACGTTCACGCGAACGTTCTTGAAACCGGCTTCCTGCAAGCGAATCCGAATGTCTTCCTTCATTCTGTCAAGCGCCGGGCAACCCATGAAAGTCGGCGTCATTTCCACCTCGACACCTTGGTCATTCGCCTTCACATGACGAATGACATTCAGATCGACGAGAGTCAAAGCGGGAATTTCCGGGTCCTGTACCGATTGGAGAACATCCCAGGCTTTTGCTTCAGCTACATTATGTACTTGTCGTTGCTCCAGCGGCATGAATTTATCTTTTCGTTGTGACCATGATGACGCCACCGGTATGTCCTGTGCCGAAACGTGTGGTCGCATCGCTGGCATTGATGAACTCGATTTGATGGATGTTTGCCACGGGAATCTCACGTAAGGACGTAACACCGCCGTAGCGAATGTTGTCCAGATAGATGACAGGATATGACGTGCCCCTTGTCTGCAAAAAATGGGGTCTTAATCTTGAGACTGCGTCATAAGCATTCGTGACGTTTTCCTTTGTAATCTCTTCACCCGTCAGCACGTCCCGCATTCCTCCCATCCTTGAGCCTCCTCCACTTCCAGCACACGCCCAGAGCAAGTTGCTCACCAGAAGAACGAGCAGCGGTTTGTGTATGTTCATCGCTCTCTCCTTATGTTTTTTTTCCTCGTGACGCTGACAGATCGTCGATGGAGACGACAAATTCACCACTTTGCATTCGGCACAAGCTTGTAGACAGATTGCAGGTCGGCTACGAGCGCCTGCAAGTGAACGGTGTGTTTTCCCTGTCTCCCTCCGTCATCTGACTGGCCATCCGCGGCGAAAGTGTTTTTGTGATCGTGGACAGGAACCGTCAGTGTGGCTTTCCTGAGAACAGGCACTACCTGAGCCAACCAGGCCGACTTGAGAGCATCGTTGCCGGGAAAGAATCCGGCATCAACGAGCTCTTCCTCCGCTTTGAGATGTTCGAATATTCCCAGAGACTGAGGAAAAGCCACATCCACTGCCGATTGCATGCGTCGTCGACTTTCCTCAGTTGCGTCACCAAGCCGCTCGATCAATCCTTGAGAATGCATCACATGATAATTTTCTTCCCTGATGATCCTCTGCGAAATCTCACGGAGCGGCCCAAACGAACTTGAGGAAATAGCTATCAATCGCACCTGCTCAGCGACGTCGAAAAGGAACTGACGAACGACCGTATAGGCAAAATCTCCCTTCGGGTAAGCGACGAACCTGCAGCAACGAAAGTCTTCCCACGGCCTTTGAAAGGCCATTTCGTCCGGGTTCTTCCCCGTCAGTTTTTCGCAAAGAGAAAACCACACCAGCGAGTGGCCAAGCTCGTCCTGCGCGATGTTGGAAAAGGCGATATCTTCTTCCAGGATAGGAGCATATGCTGTCCACTCAGAATCTCTATGGCCGAGGACGAGTTCGTCATCAGCAAGAGCAAGAAGAAATTCCGAAAGCGCTTCGGCGGTAACTCCCGCAGGAAGTTCAATGCCCATCTTTCTCCGGGGCTTCGAAGGCTTTGGGATCTCGGTAACTCTTATCGGTCACCTGCGCAAAGAAGTTTTCGTCCTGATAGTCGGTTTTCGTGATGTCTTTTGACCTCACCACCCACAAGCTTACACACTTCAACCTTCGCGCGAATTGGTCACGAGCCATCTGAAGAGCCATTTGTGGATCGGGAGCATGAACAGAGCCGACGTACTCGTGCGGTTCTCCGCGCCGGGATTGATGAAATACCTCATATGTTTCCCACTGAGTGTCCATCTTCTCTTTTGTCATTCCCGCGGATTTTCAGCAGGAATCCAGATTATTAGCGTGGGTTCTGGACTCCTGCTGAAAATCCGAAGGAGTGACATTCCATTTTTTCTTACCGAAAGTTACTGTTTAGGCAGCCTCAGCTGATTTTCGACCTTTCACCGCCAGCGCTTCCCGAACCCAGCGGCCGTCTTCGTGCGTCTTGCGGCGCGCATCCAGCCGTTCCTTGTTGCACGGACCATCGCCATTTATAACGCGCTTAAGCTCCTCCCAATCCGGCTGTGTATAGCGATAGTGGCCCGATGTTTTGTCGTATGAGCAGTCTTTGTCTGCAACTTCAAATCCCAGGGCACGAATTTGTGGAACGATATGGTCAACAAATTCCTGGCGTACCTGCTCGTTCGATTTCGTTTTGATTCTCCACTTGAGGGCCTGTTGCGAGTGGACGGAGAGAGAATCGGGAGGGCCGGACATCATGAGCGTAGGGTACCACCAGCGGTCGATTGAATCCTGTGCCATCTTTCGCTGCTCTGGAGTACCTCTGGCAAGAGCGGCAATGATGTCATATCCCTGCTTGATGTGAAACGATTCTTCATAGCAGATTCGTTTCATTGCCCTTGCATACGGCCCGTACGAGCTCTGTGCCAGCATCGTTTGATTGATAACGGCTGCTGTATCAACCAGCCAGCCAATAACACCGACATCGGCCCACGTTGGGGTCGGATAATTGAACACATTAGCGTACTTGGCTTTTCCGCTTAACAGCTCCTCCATCATGTCTTCCCGAGACTTGCCAAGGGTCTCAGCGGCACGATAGAGGAGCTGGCCATGTCCGGCTTCGTCCTGCACTTTGGCAACGAGCGTCAGTTTGCGGCGGAATCCAGGAGCGTAGGGAATCCATTTGCCTTCCGGAAGCTGCCCCACGATCTCGCTATGCGCGTGTTGGCTCATCATGCGGATGAGGTTTTTGCGATACTCTTCCGGCATCCAGTCGCCGGGCTCGATTTTTTCTCCGCGGCCAACGCGAGCCTCAAAATCGGCGAGTTTTTCGTCGTATGTTCTATCCATACAGTTTTACTTTGCTTTTGAAAAATATAATGAATTTTGCTCTGCAAGCAAAGCCACCTGTTTCTCAGAGCGCGGTCACCAACAGCTTAAAAGCTGCGATGAGCAGAACCAGAGCGAGAATTCTTCGGAGCAAAAGTCCGGAAAACTTCCTGGCGCCGTAGCTGGAGCCAACGAATCCACCCACAAATGCGGCAACGATAAATGGAATACTCGCTGTAAGGTCCAACCCGCCACGCAGGCCTCTTCCGGCCAATCCTCCAAGAGAATTCACCACAATGAACAACGCCGAAACTGCTGCCGTTTGCTTCGTCGATGCCCATCTCATCAACAACATCAGCGGGCTCAGGAAAATCCCGCCTCCAACCCCAACGATGCCCGAGAGAAAACCTATGCCCGCTCCGGCAGGAAGGGAAACCGCTAGCTTCACCGATGACGCTCGTTGCTCGACTTGGAAGTCTCCGGAGAACGCCAGGCGCAGCGCGGCAAAGATCAGGACGACAGCGAGAAGGACGAAGTAGATTTTTTCGGACACATGAATGGCGCCCCCCGCAAACGCAGCCGGAACCGACGCAACGACAAAAGGCCAGGCCAGGCCCGACGAGAGATGTTTTGCGCGATAATAGGAGATCAACGACAGCCCGGCAACAAGCACATTCAGCATCAGCGCCGTTGTTGCCATTTGGGAAGGCGCTACAGCGAAAAAGGAAAGAACAGCCAGATATCCCGATGCTCCGCCGTGGCCGACCGATGAATAGAGGGCGGCGACCAGGAGGATGAGAACAGAGATGAGCAGGAGTACGGTTAGACTGAATTCCATAACAGCCACGTTAGAGCAGGAGCTAAGCTTAGGCGATTGGCTCAGGCATGTGCCACGACTTTAAAGTTGTGGCACATCCCGAAAGTCATTCATCGCAAAAACAGAATTGCCACGCCTGCCACAGCAACAAAGGCTCCTAATGTCGCCTTCCAGGTCAGAATTTCCTTTTCAAATGCCTTCACCATTGGCAACATCATAATGGGAGATGTGGCCATGAGAGTTGCAGCAATTCCGACCTTCGTGTGCGCAACTGCGATGAGGCTAAACGTTATGCCAAAGTACGGACCCAGGATTGCTCCAAGCGACGTCAAGGCAAACGCACGCTTGTCCTCCAGAAACGTTCGGATCGGCTTTTTGAGCCTTTTTGTTATGACAGCCACGGGATAGAGGAAGATGATTGCAGGGATGATCCGGACGAAGGTTGCTACCAGACCATGGATTTCTCCTTCGTCAAATGCCAAACGCGCAAAAATCAATCCTGCGCCCTGCCCCAACGCGCCAAAGAATCCGTAGAGCAACCCGATCCTCGTCAATGAGTGTTTGCCGTCTTCCCGTCGGTCGGAAGCCACGACGGCAATGCCGCCGATGGTGACGAGTATTCCGAGGACTCCCCAGAAAGAAAGTACTTCGCCGAGAAGAACATAAGCGAGGAAAGCTGAAATGGCTGGAGCAACCGACATGATGATCATGCTGATACGTGCGCCGTTATAGACATACGACTGAAACAGGAAGGTGTCGCCAAAAACCAGCCCGATGAGTCCGCTCGCAGTAAGGTTTCCGATTTGTGACCAGGAAAGTTGTGTGTTAAGGCCCAGTGCGACAATTGTCACCACCAGGAGAATGGCCGCAATTATGAGTCGAGCGACGTTGACATGGACTGAGCCTACTCGCCTAATCGCTGACGCAAAGACAATGGAGCTTCCCGACCACAGAAGCGCCGTCAACAAAGCGGAGAGTTCACCAAGGAGGGGCATACGACGATTCGCGGGTCAGGCAGATTCGTCAACAAAGCTGTGATGCGTTGACACCGTTCTTTTCATAATTATTTCGCAGTTTTTGAACCGGCTTTTTCGCGAATTCTGCCGATGAGCCTTTTTGCCCATGGAAACTCAATCGCCAGGATTGCAATTCCCGCCGGGATCAGGATGAAAGCCGGACCAGGGAGAAAAATCAGGGCGATGCCCACCAAGAGCACAGTCGTTCCGACCACCGCGACGACAAACCGCCGAATCTTCCTCCATCCCTGCGATATCATTGTTTGACACCTCCATAAATAGCCATCGGTCCGTATTTCCAATAACACTCCGGCTCCGGAAAACCCGCCGAGCGGAGAGCCGATAACTCTTCCGAAAGCGAAAAGTACGTATCTTCACCTTCCCACTCGGCAAAGTGTTTCTGAACTTCCTCATCGTTCATTCCATGACCTTTCATAAAATCCGACCAGATGCGGTACTCTTCTTTCTGAATGGTTTTTGACCGACTCGTTGTACAGTCACCGTTCAGAAATATCCCTGGAGCGCCGAGCGCAGCATAGATGTTGCGATAAAGAGCTGTTTTCTTCCGGAGTTCGTGCACATGATGAAGAGCAAGAGTGGCAACGACGGCGTCACATCGTGGCAATGGCTCATAAAATGATTTTTCCAGCAAACTCACCTTGTGTTTGATGCCGGAAAACCGCTGTCGTGCGATGCCCAGCATCTTCGGGTCTGTGTCGCGGATTTCGATGTGTCCAGAAGGGAAATGTCTTGCCACCTCGTAAGCGAGTGATCCTGTTCCACCTCCAAGGTCGATAACTTTGCCGTTTGAGGGGAGAACTATCCGCAGCCACTTCACGATTTCCTGTAACATTTCATCATAACGCGGAATGAACGTCCGGATAATCCTGTCGTACTCTGCCGCTTGCAAATGAAGATGTTCTTCAACTGAGTGTGTCGTCCTCATCGTTTTCATTTTCCATCCCACGTACCGTCATCGATGCCCGTGCCCCAGCCATCATACTCTCCCTGAAACGGTTTGACCAGATGTACGAAATATCTTCGCAACGCGTTTATAGCCCGAGTAGTCGGAACCATGTTTTTCACTGCAAGACAGAGCCATTTCATATCGCTTGCACTTTTGCTCACATGAACTTCAAAGCCATCCTGTTGCAGTTTCGAAGCGACTCGATATGCGTTTTCTTCGTCGGGCACATAGAGGAAGAATTTAACTTCCCGCACTTTCTTTGTATCCGCGCCCATTTTGGCAATGAGCTCAATTACTCGATTGTCCGCTCGCTCCGCCACATTCGATGAATCCAGCCCCGGAGGCACCGGTTTCTCGTAAATTCGACGAGAGCGCTTCTGGGCTAAAAGAATCCCTTTTTGTCGTTTTCTCATGGCTTCCCGTACGTCGTCGTTAACGACAAACTACGATGAGCGGTGATTATGACTTATTGTTTGCCTTTCCATCCGGGCCCCCGGACAACTCGACCGGGCTTCGCGCCAGTGTGCTCGCCGTTCTTTAAAACCTGCACACCGTTCACAAACACATGGATGACTCCAGTGGAATATTGATGAGGTTTTTCAAATGTCGCGTGGTCCGTAATCTTTTTTGGGTCGAACACAACGACATCGGCGAAATAGCCGGGGATGAGCGCACCACGATTCTTGATCTTGAGATTTGCGGCCGGCAATGTCGTGAGCCTCCGCACTGCTTCCTCCAACGAAATGATTTTTTCCTCGCGCACGTATTTGCCGAGCAGTCGTGCAAAATTGCCATACGCCCTCGGATGAGGATTCGATTTCAGAAACACTCCTTCCGGCGCCGATGATTCGGCGTCCGAGCCGAAACTTACCCAGGGCAGCTTGATCTGTTTTTTGACGTTTTCCTCCGACATCAAAAAGTACACTGTTTCTACCCGGCTGTTGTCGTCAAGAACGAGATTCATCGCCGTCTCTTCGGGCGATGTGCCACGAAGGGCTGCGACGGCAGCAAGAGTTTTTCCGGTAAGATATTTCAGGCTATCTGTCTTGAATCCCGCCAGCAAGACATTCTTTGGCGAACCGGCTCCGAGATACAGATTCTCCCATTCGTCGGTCGGCGTCGTCATCTCCTGCTTCACTCGTTTTCGGATCTCAGGATCGTGCAACCTCTTCCGCCACTCTTTGATGCCACCTTCCTGCACCCACGGGGGCATCGAAGCGTCAAGCCCGGTAGCGCCAGCGGTATAGGTGTACATGTCGGCCGTAATCTTCAACCCCTGTGATCGGGCCTTTTCCACCTTCTTGATTACCTCATCGATCTTTTTCCAATTGGATTGACCGGCCGCTTTCAGGTGGTAAATCTCCGCGTCGATCTTCGCTTCTTGCGAAATGGTGACCAGCTCGTCGACAGCTTCCAGCAAACGATTTCCTTCGCTTCTCATGTGCGAGATATAGGAGCCGCCGTATTGCGAAGCAACCTTGCACAATTCAATCAGCTCGTGCGTCTTCGCATAGAATGCAGGCGCATAAATCAGCGAGGAGCCAACACCAAGCGCGCCCTCCTCCATTGCCTGCCCGACAAGCTCTTTCATCTTCTGCAGTTCCTGTGCTGTGGGAACACGATCTTCGTAGCCGAGCGTGTGAATCCGAACCGTCGTGGCGCCGACAAATGAAGCGACATTTGTGGAAATCCCTCGCTTCACGAGATATTCAAGGTACTCTCCAGGCGTTGTCCATTCGATTTTGTATTTAATGTCTCCCTGCTGCTCCTCGGATTCTTTTTTCATTATATCGCTCAGCGGCCCCATGGACCATCCTTCGCCAAAGACTTCGAGTGTGATACCCTGCCGGATGTCGCTTTGCGATCGTCCGTCGTGAATCAGAGATTCCGTTGCCCAACTGAGCATATTGATAAACCCCGGCGCGACTGCCAAGCCCGTTGCATCAATCTCTGTTTTCGCCCGAATGCTTTCCCAATTTCCCGTAGCGGCGATTTTATCTCCGTTGAGCGCAACGTCGCCAACAACCCCCGGTTTACCGCTGCCGTCATACAGAGTGCCATTGCGTAGTATGACGTCATATTCAGTTCCCTGGCTGTATGCCGCAAAAAGCGGAAAAACGAAAATTGTCAAATACGTAGCGATCCTCTTCATGGTTCCCTCGGAAGCAAATAGTTATTTCTTGTCAGTTCGTTTGAATTCCCCGACACCATCCCATTTCATAAACTCGACTTTGCC
>JACQPT010000034.1 GCA_016207415.1 Ignavibacteriales bacterium | reverse complement strand
TTCTTTGCCTCAGGCGGAGAAAAGACAGAATTCGGCTTATCGACAACTCCCTGCTTCTGTTTGTTTTTCCTTGTCGTCGCTAGTGAGGCCGTGCTATGACACCCACACCTGTCCGGGAATACCGTTGGAAGTTCCGCTCGAACGGCTCCCCTTCACCGGAGAGACTTGAAGGCGTCAAAAAACTCTCCGACCAACTCAATACATCTCCCATCCTGACGGAGATACTATTCAACCGCGGCGTCGACACATTCGACAAGGCCCGGGCATATTTCCGTCCCGAAATCTCCGACCTCCATGATCCTTTTCTTATGGAGGGCATGGAAACCGCCGTCCAAAGGATCCTGCGTGCGTTGGCAAGCGGGGAGTCAATCGTTGTGTACGGCGATTATGACGTCGATGGAACCAACGGTGCATCGCTGATCTGGAGTTTCCTGAAATCGGTAGGTGCAAACGTCCGTTATTATGTTCCCGACCGAATTAAAGAAGGCTACGGCATTTCCAACATCGGCATCGACCGGGTAAAGGAGCACCAGGCGTCTTTACTGATCTCTGTCGACTGTGGAATCACAGCTGTCCAGCAAATTGAATACTCGCGGACTCTCGGCATTGATGTGATCGTTTGTGACCATCATGAGCCGGGCAAGCCTCTTCCGAATGCTCTCGCGGTCCTTGACCCGTTGAAACCCAACTGCGCTTATCCGTTTAAACACCTTTGCGGTTGTGGAGTCGGTTTCAAGCTCGTTCAGGCTCTCGCTCAAACGGAGCCACTGCGATCCAAACTCGGTGATTCCCTGAAGGATAGACTGGAACAGTACCTCCAATATGTCGCACTCGCGACGATTGCTGATATTGTCCCCCTGACGAACGAGAACCGCGCGATTGTCAAACTCGGCCTCGAGCTTATCAACTCGAACCCAGTTCCGGGAATCCGTGCATTGATCGCAACTTCCGGACTGGCGCCCGGAAGGATAACCGCCGGCCAGGTGGTGTTCATCCTTGCGCCGAGAATAAATGCCGTCGGCAGGCTCGGCGATGCTATGAGGGCGGTGGATCTTCTGACATGCGACAACTATGAGAAGGCTCTTCAGCTCGCTCAAGTGATGGAGGAAGAGAACCTCAATCGGAGACGAATTGACGAAGAGACGTTTATGCAGGCGCAGGAGATCGTCGACCAGTTCTTGAACTTCGACAACGACAGGGCAATTGTCCTCCACCGCGAAACCTGGCATCCGGGCGTCATCGGCATCGTGGCGTCGAGGGTCGTCGAGCGCTACTACCGCCCCGCCATTATGATGACAACGGTTGACGGCGTGGCAAAAGGGTCCGCCCGAAGTGTTTCCGGCTTTGATATTTACCAGGCGTTGAAGCGATGCGAAGATAAACTTATTCAATTTGGCGGCCACAAGTACGCCGCCGGACTCACCGTAGAGATCGGGAAACTCGACGAATTCAAGGAAGCGTTCAACGCCGTTGCAAAGGAACTCCTTACGGAGGAATTGCTCACGCCCGAGATCAAGATCGACACGGAAATCGATTTGAAAGAGCTGACGCCGAAATTTATTCGCGTCCTGAGTCAGTTTGCGCCGTTTGGTCCCGACAATCTTCGTCCCGTTTTTGTCGCCAAAGGGGTCAGCGTCGCAGGTCAGCCGCGAATTGTGGGCCACAATCATTTGCGGTTCAAAGTGCGCAGCAACAGCCGCGTGTTGGATGCCATCGGGTTTAATCTCGGCGGGTTGATGGAGAAGGTGACGGGAACAAATAAAACAGTCGACCTCGCGTTCTCACTGGATGAAGGCGAGTACGGTGGTGAGACGTATCCGCAGCTGAAAATACGCGACCTGAAATAAAATGGATAATGATTAATCCACGATTCCACTACTCCATTATTCCATTACTCCATAAATTGAGGATACGTTTTACGTAAGAGGCGGGATATGTCCGGTCATTCGAAGTGGCACACGATACGAAGAAAGAAAGCCGTCACGGACGCGCGCCGAGGAAAGGTTTTCACACAGATCATCAAGGAAATTACCATTGCCGCAAAAATTGGCGGCGGTGACGCCGGCGGTAATCCGCGCCTGAGGCTCGCCATCGACAAAGCAAAAGCTAGCAACATGCCGTCGGACAACATCAAGCGCGCGATCATGAAAGGGACTGGTGAGTTGCCGGGAATGAGTTATGAAGATGTCACCTACGAGGCCTACGGACCGGGAGGCGCAGCCCTCATCATCGAATGCGTCACCGACAACAAAGTTCGTACGATATCGGACATACGGCACGTACTCGATCGGAACCATGGAAAACTCGCCTCCGCTGGCGCCGTTGCTTTTCAGTTTCACCGAAAAGGATTGGTTTCGGTTCCCAAAAGCTTCATCAGCGAAGATGACCTGATGACTGTCATCCTGGATGCGGGAGCAGACGACCTCGCTACAGAAGATGAAACATACACGGTAACGTGCAGGCCAGAGGGTTTCGAGCCGATGAAAAAGGCCATTGAAGCGAAAGGAATAAAAATCGACCACGCCGAACTCCAGCTTGTTGCGGAAAATACGGTAAAGGTCGAAGGCAAGGATGCGGAAAACCTGCTGAAACTTGTTGAAGCTCTGGAAGACCACGACGACGTGCAGCATGTTTATTCAAATTTCGACATCGACGATAAGGTTATAGCAAACCTTGCGGCCGCAGGCGAATAATTCATGATCATCTTGGGAGTTGATCCCGGTACCATCATTACCGGCTTTGGCGTCATCGAGGCTCGAAACGGGAAGATTCGGGTGCTCGATTACAACGTCGTGAAGAACAAGAGCTCCCGCTCAATGCCCGTCCGTCTCAAGGAGATTTACTCCGCGCTCTGCGAAGTTATCGACCGTTTCCATCCGGATGAGTTTGCGATCGAGACCGCTTTTTACGGAAAGAACGCACAATCAGCACTCAAGATTGGGCACGCGCGCGGCGTTTCCATCCTGGCGGCCGTCACTCACGAGATTCCGACGACAGAGTATTCACCCCGCGAAGTGAAGAAAGCCGTCGTGGGAAACGGCGCGGCATCGAAGGATCAGGTTGAGTTCATGGTCAAATCGATCTTGAAACTCCGCGAAGCGCCGAAATTCTACGACGCCTCTGACGCTCTCGCCGTTGCCATCTGTCATCTTCATAAATCCGGCATTAAACACAACGGCCAAGGAAAAAAATCCCTGGCATCCTGGCACGCGTTTGTGCAGGCGCATCCCGAACGGGTGTTGAAATCGCGATGATTGCTTCGCTGACAGGAACGCTGAGGTTCAAATCACCTACAGAGGTCTTGATCGACGTCAACGGCGTTGGATACTCCGCTCTTATTCCTCTTTCAACGTTCGAGAAACTTGGGCCGCTCAATTCTTCCGTGGTTCTGCTTACACACCTTCATGTGAGAGAAGATGCCTTGCAGTTGTTCGGGTTCGCGACTGAAGATGAGCGAAACCTGTTCCGGCTTCTGATTTCCGTTTCCGGCATCGGCCCAAAAATCGCGCAGGGAATTCTCTCCGGTATCTCTGCTTCAGACCTTCGACGGCATATTGTCACGGGCAACTCCGCGGCGCTGACGGCAATTCCAAACGTCGGGAAGAAAACCGCGGAAAGGCTCGTTGTGGAACTCCGGGACAAAATCGCCAAATCGGAGTTCAGAGAATCGGCATTGCCACCGGGCGATAAACGCGAAGGAGCCCGAACCGAAGCACTCCTCGCTCTCACATCTCTGGGTTACAACCGTCAGTCTGCCGACAAAGCGATTCGCGCCGCATTGGAGGAAAGTGACGGTGCGGGCGTCAGTGTGGAAGAGCTGATAAAGAAAGCATTGCGGCATGTGTCAGCAAAGTGAACCTTGTCAAGCTCGAGATGATGCAAAGAGAACCTTGACAAGGTCGAGGTTGATCGGTAAATTCAATCAATGAGGAAATCCGATCTCACCCAGCCCGAGCGCATCGAGCAGGAACTCGAGCTGGACCAAACCCTCCGCCCTGCCTCCCTTCAAGAATTCGTCGGCCAGGAGAACATTGTAGCGAACCTCAAGGTGTTCATCACCGCCGCTCGGCAGCGCGGAGAAGCGCTGGACCATGTGCTTCTTACCGGACCGCCGGGACTCGGCAAAACGACGTTAGCGCACATCATCGCCAACGAAATGGCATCCGGAATCAAGATGACGTCGGGACCTGCGCTGGAAAAACCGGGCGACCTAGCGGGAATTCTCACATCCCTCGAAGAGCACGAAGTTCTTTTCATTGATGAAATCCACAGGGTTCCGGCAAAGATCGAGGAATACCTGTACGCGGCGATGGAGGATTTTCGGGTCGACATTGTTATCGACAGCGGGCCGGGAGCTAAGACGATTCAGTTGGGACTGAAGCCGTTCACTCTTGTTTCCGCGACAACGCGGGCGGGATTGTTAAGCTCTCCGCTTCGTTCACGGTTTGGCATATCGAACCGGCTGGATTATTATAACAGCGACCAGCTTGGAACCATCATCAAGCGCTCGGGATCCATCCTGAACATTTCTGTTGACGCCAACGCAGTCAAAGAAATCGCCAAACGCTCGCGAGGGACGCCACGAATTGCGAACAGGCTGCTGCGGAGGTGCAGAGATTTTGCAGAAGCTGACAAGAAGCTTTCGGCGCACGGCGGCGTCATCACAAAAGACGTGGCCGATTATTCTCTGAAGGCGTTGGAAGTCGATAACTACGGGCTGGACGAGATGGACAAAAGGATCCTCCGTTCCATCATTGAGAAATTTCAGGGTGGGCCGGTCGGCCTCAACACGCTCGCTGTGGCGGTCGGTGAAGAATCAGGGACGCTGGAAGAAGTGTACGAGCCTTATCTCATCCAGGAAGGTTTTCTTGCCAGGACCCCGCGCGGAAGAGAAGTCACAGAACTTGCTTATAAGCGCTTCGGACTAAAGCGAAAATTTTCCATCGGCGGACAGGAAGAGATTCGCTTCGACCACTGACCATTTTGTCACACCCGTCTAAAAACCCGACGGGATGACAGCTGTTGCTTCTCCCACAGATCTAAACTTCCTCAGGTAATTTACCACTGTTTTCATATCCTTCGGCAACGGCGCCTCGCATGTCACCCGCCCACCCGACAACGGATGTTCGAACGTCAGTTTTGCAGCGTGAAGAGCTGTCCGATTCAGCAATGGTTTTTCCTCTCCCTCCTTCCTGTAGTTTACCTTTACGGCGGACAAGTAGAAGGGCTCGCCGTTTCCATACAAAGGATCGCCTAGAATCGGCAAACCGATTTCCCTCAAGTGGACGCGGATTTGATGAGTCCGGCCTGTGCGGGGAATTGCTCCCACGAGGACATATCCCTGAAAATGCTCTACGATGGTGTAGCTTGTATTAGCCTCTTTCCCTTTCTTTTTCATGACGTACATGACCCCTTCCGCGCTTTCCGCAAGAGGTAAATCAATTTCTCCTTCCTTCGACTCTATGGTTCCTTCACAAACCGCGATATAGATTTTTTCGACAGCTCTGCACTTGAACTCTTCATCGAGTTTCTTATGACTTTTAGCGGTTTTAGCAAAGGCAATGACCCCGCTCGTTTCTTTGTCAATCCTATGGACGACATAAACCTTGCCCAACTCTCCTCTGAGGATCTCGTACAGATTTGGCAATGCTCTTTTTTTGGGGATCAGGAAGAACCAGCAGTCCTGAGGGTTTATCGAGTACAATGAGTGCCTCATCTTCGAGAAGTACCTCGGCGCCTTTCGATTTCAGGAGCCAGTCGAGTTTTCTCTTCATGCCGCTCGTTAATCGGTTTTTTTTGCTTTCAGCCGTTCTTTCAATCGGGCTGCGGCGGTTGCATAGCCGCCATTGTCGGAATCGACCAGATGGATATGAGCGCCGTTGTAGCTGAAAATAAGACAGGTTATGAGAGCTGTAGGTGCAGAATGAGTACCATACACGAGTTCGTTCTTGCGAAACCGAGCTTCAAGGTACTTTTCAAGTTCTTCGCGCTGCTCAGGAGTGCCGGAAAGGGTCTGGCGAAGTTTGTCGTCGAATTTCCTGTAGTCGGTGTTTGCTGCGAGTTGGGATTTGTACGTCCCCCAGTCGATGTTCTTCGATTTGTATCCCGTTTTCATCAACGCCGCCCCAAGTACGACCTTAAATCTTATGTAAAACCAGTATAAAACCCGCGCCGCAAATCCTTTCCCAAACGTCCTTATGTTTGATTCGCCGGAGAGCCTTCTCTCGCTCAGCGCACTTTTCAGAAGATTCTTGTTTACCGGGTGACACATGGTATCAGAGCCATAAACCCCGCTGATCTTCGCAATCACCTCCCTGTAGATCCTGTTTCTTCCTTTGGGATCCGGGACTGTCGCCTGCACAATCAGCGACACAATTTCGCCGTGTTCGCTAGGAACATTTTTCCACCGACACTCAAGTCCGGAATAGTCGGCTTCCGCATTGTCGTCGTCTGCGTTGAGGTTGTATCGCTGACTCAACGTGATGTCTTTAATGCTTTCCTCGGCGTACTGGAGTCCCCATCCGGTGAACACAGCCTGCACGAAATTCTCGGACACGCGGTAGCGCGCAACGAGGACATCGAACCCGGCTTGTCGAATATCGCCAATGGGCACTATACCAACGCGGAAGTCAAAACCATACACGTCCCGCGCCATTTTTCTTGTTGCAATCAGCGCCTTGCGCGCTTTTTCGACAAGCGCTTCCGGAATACAGATGGTTGCGCCGTCGCCGCCGAAGACAAACGGCAGAGAAAACGACTTCGTGAGGTTGAGCATCGCCATGATCGATGAGGCGCCCATCAGGTTGACTTCCTTATACATCCCCTTCTGAATCGCTGCTGTTGAATCTTTCAGGTCCGTCGCAACGACATGCCAATCATCCGGCAACCTTGTGTAGATTGCCGGGTTGAAGATGTCGAGGAAATTCTCCGTGACAGGAAGATTCAGGTAGAAGGAATTGCTGTTTGTCTTAGCGGTCGCAGTCATCGAGTGCACCAATGTAGAAGAGCATGACAAAAGAAACAAGGTTTGTCAGATAACGAGTGAACCTTGTAAGGTCCTGAAAAAACATCGAGAACCTTGACAAGGTCACGATCAAAAATTGATTGTCTCCCGAATTTGATTTACCTTCTCCCTGCTATCAGAAGATCACATGGCCGATAAAGACCTGCAATCGATTCAAGAAGCCCGCGACTTGGTGACCAAAGCCAAGGAAGCTCAGCTTGCATTCCGGAAGTTCACACAGGAACAAGTGGACAGCATTGTGAAGGCAATGGTCGACGCAGGCTTTGCCGCTGCGGAAAAACTCGGCAAGATGGCTCACGAAGAAACGGGTTTTGGAAAAGCGGCGGACAAGAAAAAGAAAAACGAGTTTGCGACGAAGCGAGTGTGGGAATCCATCAAGGACCTCAAGACCGTCGGTGTGGTCAACGAGGACAAAGAGAAGAAGATCATCGAGATCGCCGAACCAATGGGTGTGGTTGCTGCTCTGATTCCGTCGACAAATCCCACGTCGACAGTGATGTTCAAGGCCATTATCTCCGTCAAAGGGCGCAACGGATTTGTCGGAAGCCCTCATCCCCGGGCAGTCAATTCCACCCATGAAGCCACAAAAATCATCGCCAAAGCAGCAGAAAGCGCAGGCGCTCCGGAAGGACTCGTAGCCTGCATGTCCGTCCCTACCATTGAAGGCACCAACGAGCTGATGAAGCACAAGAAAACAGCTGTCATTCTCGCAACAGGTTCGAATCCAATGGTTCGCGCAGCGTACAGCTCGGGCAAGCCAGCTTACGGTGTCGGGTCCGGCAATGTGCCTGCCTTTATTGAACGAACAGCAAATGTGAAAAAAGCCGTCGCGGACATTGTCTCGGGAAAAATGTTCGACTGGGGAGTTTTGTGCTCAACGGAATCCGGCGTCATCGTGGATGAGCCCATCAAGAGGATGGTCGTTGAAGAATTCAAGAAACGCGGTGCGTATTTCTGTTCACCCGAAGAGAAAGACCGCTTGAGCCGTACAATGTTCGACCCTCGAGGAGCGATTAACCCGAATATCGTCGGCAAGCCGCCTGTTTTTATTGCGCAGAAGGCTGGATTCGATGTTCCCGGCGATACGCCGTGCCTCATTGCCGAGCTGCCGGCAGTAGGGCGTGAATACCCGCTGTCCCGCGAAAAACTGTCGCCCGTACTTTCGATGTTCACCGTCAATGGTTACCGGGAGGGTTGCGAGCGATCCATTGAAATGCTGGAGTTCGGCGGCATCGGCCATACGATGGTCATCCATTGCACGGATCCGGAGATTGTTCTGAAATTCGGCCTTGAGAAGCCTGCATTTCGCGTCCTGGTTAACACGCAGGCGGCACTTGGCGCCGTTGGCTATACAAATGAGCTTCTGCCATCCATGACGCTTGGGCCGGGCACATTCGGGGGCTCGATCATATCGGAGAACGTTTCCGCAAAACACCTGATCAATATTAAACGGCTCGCCTTCGAGACGCGGCCGATCAACCCGCCTGAGCAATTCATGGAAAAAACTGTTCCCGCAAAGGAACGGAATTTTTCCAAATCCACGGTGATCACCGTCGGACATGCACCAACGGGAAGGTCGTGGCTGGATGAAATTGATGAACGAATTCGATTAAAGGCCAGCAATGTCCCGACGCCTCTCAAACCGGAAAAAACACCGGTCATGGCCGAGACGAAATTGCCTTCAACAGAGCCAAAGAAGCCCGCCAGCTACGGTACCGGTATCACAGAAGAACAGATCGACAAGATCTTGAAGGAATTCAAGAAGTAACCTCCTGCTTTTCATCATCATTGCGTTGTCGGTTTTGAAAAAACTTCCGCGATCGTTTTACCTTCGTCCCACCATTCACGTCGCCAGGAATCTGCTCGGCAAACTCATTGTCCGCAGGCACTGGGGCAAACTCCTTATCGGAAAAATCGTCGAAGTGGAGGCATACCGCGGTGCGGTCGATCCCGCCAGTCATGCGTTTAGGGGAATGACGAAGAGGAACGAGGTCATGTTTGGCCAGGGCGGACATTTGTACGTGTATTTCACATATGGAATGCATTTTTGCGCGAACGTTGTGACACGAAAGGAAGGCGTTGGCGAGGCTGTCCTCATCAGAGCCGTTGAACCGGTTGATGGAATCGCTGTGATGGCAAAGAACTGCGGTAAGAAAGCGCGCTTGAAGGATTTGACGAGCGGCCCTGCGAGATTCTGTCAGGCGTTTGGAATCGCCCGAAAGGAAAACGGCGCGGACCTCCTTGGCAACAAGGTCTTCATCGTAAACGGAGAGAAGATCCGACGGTCTCAGATTGCGACGTCGACCAGAATTGGCA
>JACQPT010000009.1 GCA_016207415.1 Ignavibacteriales bacterium | reverse complement strand
GGCGCCCATAAAGGCATACCGCCAGTGACGCTGGCTCAGTTTTGGTTCGTGCAAAGTAATGACGCTCATACCCTTATGAGGTCTTGACCTGAAGAAAACCGAAGGCTCGCCATAAGCCGCGCATCAAGGCATGCCCGAAATCCGGGTTCAGAAACTGGTTCGGGCAACTGCCGGGGATGACGGCAATTCCGTTTTCGCGACACAAACTCACCGCCTTGTCCGAGACGCTGGTCATTTTCCTCGCGAGTCCTGGTTTCGTCCCCATCATGCAGTGCATCCAGACGTGTTTGATGCCGATGCTAACACATTCGCGCACGATCTTTTCCGTGATTCCCGGGTTGGTAAAGATGAAGACGGCATCCGGCTTTTTGGGAATGGATGTCAGGTTCGGGTAGCAGGGATCGCCCTCAAATGTTGCCATCCGCGGGTTGACAGCAAAAACCCGGTAGCCAGCGTTTTTGAATTTTCGGTAACTCAGGTTGCACCCTGTTTCTCGTCGGTCTGAGACGCCTACGACCGCTATAATCTTCTGAGTCAAAAATTCTTTAATGTGGTTATCGATTCGTTCCATTTGGTTTTCGCCTCTGCGCCGGTGCCTCTATCCTCCCGTAGCGTTAAAACGCAATGCCCGCATTCACTGAGAAGACTCTATTCTTGACATCATCGGGATTTGTTGTGGAGTCCAGCGTTCGTAATCCATAATCATACCGAACGTCATTGACAATCGTAATTCCAGGAAGGTTGACGTCCATCCCGACACCAAACAAGACCCCAAAATCCATGGCATTTGTATCCTCAAGGTCTCCCTCTTGCGACCCTTGTCCGCTGATTTCTGTTTTTGTTTTGGCGCTCAGTTTGAAGGCAACCGCTGGCCCGGCAAAAATACTTGGCGTTATGATCCCGAATGAGGTGGATGGAACGTTCAGCTTTACAAGGATCGGGATTTCCAAATACGAAATCTTGGCCGTGGCGGTGAAATTATAAGTTTGTCCAAAAGCAACAATGATACCGCCTACCTTTACACCTTTCACAATAAAGAACATCTCCGGCTGTATGGTAAACAGGCCTCCCGCGTCGAACGTGACGAACCCTCCCGCGTTAAAGGTCGTAATGGATTGTGGGTCCAGATCTTTTGCATCTGCCCCGCCGAAGGTTGCAAAACTCATGCCCGCCTTAATTCCTTTACCTGTTAGTTGAGCGAAAACATTCGGAGCGATGGTCATGATCGCAACCGCAATAAACGGCAAGAGAGTTTTCATACTAAGCCCTCCAAATGATTTCTTGTGAAGTTCGATTTCAGCGCTTATGAGGAAGACAGCAAGTTCCCTGTTACGGAGCGGAGCCTGTCTGCCGAGAGACAGGGTCCTCAGTAACTTTGAAGCTATGGAGTTACTTCAATTCAGTTTTACCTCCTTGCTCCCGAACAGCATGGTTACCTGTTACTTAGGAGCGGAGCTCCTTCGTAACTTTGAAGCTATAGAGTTACTTAAACTCAGTTTCTTTCACATGACGCTCATCCAAGAATTCCTCGACGAGCCTTGTGTCGGCAAGGGTTGACTCGATTCGCCTTAATGCTCCGGTAATATCCTGTTGAGATGAAACATAGGAGAGTCGAATGTATTCCTGGTCTTCGTCTTTTGTGCGCGTTCCGAAACACTGTTGTCCCAGCACTGCGACCCCAGCCTTATACAGCAGGAACTTCTGCAGATCTTTTGAGTTTTTGAATCCAAGGCGTCGGCAAGCTCGCGTAACGTTCGGGTAAGCGTAGAACGCTCCGGCGGGTGTGTGGCAGAAAAAGCCGTCGATGCCGTTGAGCCCGGCAACAATGAGGTCGCGGTTCTTTTTGAAGACTTCGACCATTTCCGCGACGGATTCCTGGGAACCGAGAACAGCCTCCATAGCCGCATATTGAGTGAATGTTGCCGTGCAGGAAACAGAGTTGGTCACAAGCCTCGCAACATGCTGGGCCAGTTGTTTCGGCATTACGCCGTAACCCACTCGCCATCCGGTCATCGCATAGGTTTTGGAATGCCCGTCGAGAATAATCGTTCGTTCCTTCATTCCCGGAAACTGCGAGATACTTTCCGCTTTCCCTTCGTAGATGATCCTCGAATAGATCTCGTCCGAGAGGACCCAGAAATCGTGTTTGAGAGCCAATTCTGCGATTTCGTGAAGGTCGTGTTTGGGAATGATGCCACCCGTCGGGTTGTGAGGAGAATTCACAATAACCATGCGTGTCCGGTCGCTGATTTTCGAGCGCAGGTCCCGGATATCGAAACTGAATTTCCTGTCTTCCCGCAGACGAAGCGGGACGGGTGTGCCTCCTGCAAAGTTGATCATAGATTCGTAAATCGGATAACCGGGCAACGGATAAATGACTTCATCGCCTTCTTCAATGCAGGCAAGAATGCTGTAGAAGATGACCGGCTTTCCGCCGGGCACGACAACGACTTCATCCGGTTCGACAGGAATTCCGCGCGTTGACGCGACATATTCTGCGATGACCTTGCGGAACTCAGGGATGCCAGCCGAGGGATTATAATGCGTCAGGTTTTTGTTAAGCGCCTTCTTTGCCGCGTCTTTGATGTACTCGGCTGTTGCGCAGGCCGGCTCTCCGATCGAAAGAGCTATAATGTCTTTGCCTTTCGACCGCAGGTCGTTGACCTCTGCCAGCACTTCAAACGCCGTTTCAGTTCCCAGTCGTGAGATTCGTTTCGCTATTTTCATGAGTACACCTGTACGTTTGGCGTTCTTGCCGTTCGAAGTAGAACTACCTCACAGCAAGAAATCGTATTTGTCCCCTGCACCCAATGTTGCGAAGGAGCTCCGCTCCTGAGCTTATTGGGGAAAAGGGTTTTTGGTTCTATCTGATTTGATGCAGCTCGCTCGATTTATGTTTGATCTCCATGAGCTGTCGCGCTTTGTGAGCGATATGCTCGGCGCTCACTTCAAACTCTTTAATAAGCTCCCAAGGCGCGCCGGACTCTCCGAATCGATCCTTTACCCCAATGGCGCCAGTTATGACCGGCACATGGAACAACTCCGGCGCTTCGGTGATAATCCTGCATACGCGATCCGCCAGCCCGCCAATCTGGTGCTCTTCGGCTGTCACGATGATCCCGGTTTCCTTTGCCGCGCGGATAACGGCTTGAGCGTCCAGCGGCTTGAGCGTGTGCATGTTGATGACTCGCGTCTCGGCGTCATATTCCTGCTTCAGGATGTAGGCCGCGCGCATTGCTTCGGGGACCATCGGACCGCACGCGATGATCGTCAACTGTTCGCCCTCGTTTGAGTAATTCGAAGCCACTGTTGTTTCGAAGGCATCGATGAATCGCGGCTCTTCGCGGCGGAACCGAATCACATTCGCCTCGCCGAATTTGAACGGGGTCTTTTCAGTCGACACGATCGGCGTTGCCTCCCGCGCAAACCGAATATATTTCGGTCCCTTGAGGCCAAACAACAGATGCTCCGTCGCTTTCCGCGTTTCAACCAGGTCGCAAGGGACCGAAACGTTCATGTTGGGTAAACCGCAAATTTGAAACAGATCTTCCAGCGCCTGATGCGTCGCGCCATCCGGCCCGACCGAAACGCCCCCGTGCGCCCCGGCAATCAGAACGTTGAATTCTCCGTAGCACACTGTCGTGCGAATTTGGTCCAGACATCGCCCCGCGGCAAACGTCCCATACGTGCCAAGCACCGGAATTTTTCCCTGACGAGCCAACCCCGCCGCAACACCTACCGCACTCTGCTCAGCAATGCCGACGCTGATCCACCGATTCTTGCGCTCTGGATTTTTGTCGTAGAAGTCACTTATTGTAATGGAACCCGAGATATCAAGGCCGAGGCAAACAATGCGCTCATCGTCGCCGAGCTCCTGCAATGCTCTACCAAAACCCTTGCGCGTCGGCTGCATCTCCACGCGCATAAGTTCGTCGGTGTTCCACCAATAATCGCGACAGAACTTCGGCATCTTGTGGCTTAACTCCACCTCCCTATGCTTCTGATATTTGACGGCCTCGTTCAGAAGCTCCTCGACAGGAAGCTTTCCTTCGAGTCCGAGTTGTGCGAGGCCCTTTTTCATTTCGTCAATGCTGGGAGCTTTTCCATGCCAGCCCGCAACATCCTGCATGAAGTCCACGCCCTTGCCCTTCACGGTATGGGCGATAATGAGCGCCGGTTTCCCTTTATTCGCCAAGGCCCTTCCAAAAGTCTCGACGACAGCGCTCATATCATGCCCATCAACTTCAAAAACTTCCCAGCCAAAACTCTGATATTTCTCGTACAGAGGCTCGACATTCATCACGTCCTTCACCCAGCCGTCGATCTGGAGACGATTCTTGTCGATGATGGCTACGAGGTTGTCCAGTTTGTAATGTCCCGCCTCCATGGCAGCTTCCCAGATTTGCCCCTCCTGCTGTTCACCGTCGCCCATGATGCAGAAAACGCGGGCATCAGATTTTTCGAGTCGAAGCCCGAGAGCCATGCCGACAGCGATGCTCAACCCTTGGCCGAGCGAACCCGTCGACGCTTCCACGCCGGGAAGTTTGAGCCAGTGTGGATGTCCCTGAAATGGACTTCCGAGTTTCCTGAGTGTTACAACATCCTTCACGTCATAATATCCGGCCATTCCCAATCCGAGATACAAACTCGGAGCTTTGTGTCCCGCCGACCAGACGATTCTGTCGCGACCCGGCCACTCGGGTTCATCCGGATCCAAGCGGGCGACATTCAGATACAGCGCCGCAGTGACATCCATGATGGAGAGAGTTCCACCGGCGTGTCCAGAACCTGCGGCGGCGAGACAAATAAGATCATACCCGCGCATGATATTCGCCGCCTTCTTAAGTTCATCCACGGAATAGCGTTTTCTGATTTCCTTTGCTTGTAAGTTCATCAGCGGCATGGTTGTGCTCCTTGTGACATGGAATGGGCAGCCAGCTATCCTTTGCCCTTGCTGCAAGTTATGTACCAGGGGACCGCCTGAAACCATTCAGAAAGGCCTTCTAAACAGGCGAAAAATTACAGTCAAGGCCTGTTCAGCGGCATGAATTTCTTAGAATTGCGAAGGAATCTTAAGCGTGGGAAATGCTTTGTAGGTCGGCATTAGTGCCGACTACCGCGTGAGGTTACCGGTAGGCGAACACCATTGCGTAGATGATGAGCAGTATAATGCTGAAACCGAGAGCGAGCGCAGTCCAACCAAAGACCTTGATTGTTTTTATTACGACGGGCGGATACAGCGCGACAACCAGATCGTGTAAATTTCCATTTTTCCAAAGTTGTTCGTATTCGCGAGGACGTTCATTCTTGAGCTCCTCCACCGATTGATACCCCGTGAAGATGACAATGTCCATCGGAAACTTCTCTGGACGAAGATGTGTGTTGAAAAAGTGAACGGTAAAAATAAAGCCGACGGCAAGCAATGCCTCATCGCTGTGGATGATTGTCGCCACGTTAATGAACCAACCGGGAACAAATAATGTAAAGAACTCGGGAAACCAGAGCATCAACCCCGTGGAACCAATGATGAACACTCCCCAAAAGACGGCGAAATAGTCGAACTTCTCCCAGTACGTCCATCGTCCGTACTGCGGGCGCGGGCCTTTATTGAGGAACCATTTGATCGATGCGATGAATTCCCGGAAATCACGTTTGGTGAAGAGCATCGTATCCTCTCCCGTCAACAGCGCACGCCACGACCCAAACTCCATCCTTCTCTTTTTTGCCAGGTCGTAGAGATGGGTGAAAAAAATTCCAAACATGAGAAGTGCGGCAACGCGATGGATGTACCCGGCGGATTCATATCCACCGAACACTCGCGCGAGGAATGACGCCCAACCCGTGTACGAGAACTTCAACGTCATTCCCGTGAGAGCGAGACTTATGAAGCTCACAATCATCAGGATATGCAAGGAACGGTTGAGCCGAGAAAATCGTCTTACCGGTGCGTTTCCGGGCAGGGAGGCCTCCGGCGGTGCCTCGGATACTTCACGTTGTTCAGGACTTTTCGTCCGCCGCGGTTTGATCTTTTGTTTCTTTGATGTTGTGAAGTTCATTCTTTTTCTTTCGTCGTATTTGGAGGGCCCGGGGAAGCCACAGCAAGGTGTGAATTCCTCCAAAGACAAACGTGCCAATGAGCAAACCCGTCATTCCCCAGAATGTCCAAAACAGCCAGGGATATTTCTCAGGGTCGTGATGGGTTGCGTGCGTTAAATACCCTGCGAACCGGCGTGTTGCCCCCGGATGACATTTTTGGCATGTCCCGACAACGTTTTCATGACTCAAGCGCGATCGTGAATCGCTCACCGGTAGAATATCGTGCGCCCCGTGACAATCGTAGCATTTCGCCGTCTTCGTATACCCGAGTTGCGAAACTTTCCCGTGGTAGGTATCAAAATAGGTCTCCGCGATCTTCTCGTGACACCTTCCGCATTTGCTCATGATCTCCAGCTTGAATCCCTCCAGGTCTGCGCGACGAATCGTGTGGGCTGTGTGGCAGTCGCTGCACACGGGCAGTACTTTGTCCGTCTTCCCGACGAGAGTTGCATGAATGCTCTGAGTGAATTGCTCCTGAATGCCGTGATGGCACTGTCCGCACGTAGTGGGCAGATTCCCGGGATTCACCGACGATTGAGGATTGTCCCGGGGCAATTCTCCATGAGCCGTGTGACAATCCGTGCAGGTCGCCGTGACCGTGAGTCCGCTTTTCAGGAGTCCTTTTCCATGAATGCTCTCTGTGTATCGTTCAATAATCTTGTGTTCCGTGCCGGCGTAGCGCACGGCCGCTTTTTCGCCTTCCCGGTGGCACCGCGCACACAAATCGGGAATGTTCGTAGCGAATGTTGCCGAACGAGAGTCCTTCTTGCCCTTGACCGAATGCGTCCCGTGACATTCCTTGCACGTCGGACCATTAGGGTCTTTATTGAGAGTTAGTTGCCCGTGCATGCTTTTTTGATACTGCTGCCCAATCTCCGCGTGACACGAAGAACAGTCCACTTTTTGCTCGATGGTCTCACAGGGGCGGCGGCGGGAAACGTTGACTCCAGAATGACATTGACTGCATGATGTTTTTGCGTGCATCGAGTGTGCAAGATCGGACGGGTCAACAGCGAGGGAGTGTCCATCTTTGGATGAAACGATGTCACGGCGCTCGTGGCATTTCAAGCAGTCCTTGTCCGCCATACCTTGGGTGTAGAATACTTTGCGGATTTTGTGTGGCTGATGGCAGTCGACACAGGCGGGGAGGACGTTCGCTTCCCTCTCCCATAATTCTCCCCGAATGATCTTCAAGTGGACGGCTTCGATCTGAGCATGACATTTCGAACACGTGGCAGCAATGTTCTTTCTGGCGATGGATGACCGTGAATCCGTGTGCGGGAGAATTCGATGAGGCGTATGACACGATGCGCAATTCGGCGCAACGATAAGGCCTTTTCTGAGCAGACCTTCTCCATGGATGCTCTCAGAATAGTTCTCGAGGATATGACTTTCGGGAATGTCTCGTTCGCGTTGAACGCGAGTGCCTTCCTGATGACAACGCCCACACAGAAACGGGACTTTCAGCGGTGCAACTGCCGAGGCCTGGTCTTTCACAGGCTTGATATCGTGGTTGCCATGGCATGACTGGCAGTCCGGCGCCAGCGGATCATTACGCGCTACGGCTTTTCCGTGAAGACTCTCGGCATGAAGTTGTTGTTCGGCTTCATGACACGTCCCGCACTGGACTTTCTGGAGCGAGGTCTCGTGGGGCATTTCCTTGTCCGAAAGGTCCGCATGGCATGTCACGCAGCTCAAACTCGAATGAACAGACGCCGCAAATCGCCTTTCGTCAACATACAGCGATACTGTTCGCGCAGACCGTGTGGTCGTCAGCTCTTTGTCTTGATGGCACGTGAGGCAGTCAGAATTCTCCTGTGCAATTGCGGCTCTCGGACACAGCAAAAAGACGAGGAAAGTAGGGGTGAACAAGAAAAGTCTCAACTGATACCTTTTTAGAAGGTCAACACTTTATCCGCCCACACAACCATGTTCAGACAATCGGCCATCGTTGAGATGGAGCAGACGTTTGATTATTTCTGATTTCTTGACTTGATGCATGCGCCGCAAGCGAGGATGATTCCTTCGTTTTCAACAAACTCGTCGATTTGCTGCTTCGCGTTGTATTTTGATCGACAATATTCTCAATTTCCACTCCAGCACTCATGAGGAGTATCTTCACTTCGTGTCCTTGCTTCAGGGCAGTATTCGCAAAGCGGACAGCGTTCCACGCTTTTTCCGGCCCGTTTGTCTCAATGATCATGCCGATTTTCACAGATGAACCCTACTCAGCAGTTGCGATTTCGTTCTGTCTTCCGTCTAGCTTTGAGGTGCATTTTTGTTATTCGCTCCGTTGCTGACTTCGATCATATGTTTGTCCAATTCCGCTTTGCGAAGTTCGGTCAGTTCGAGAGGATGTTCTTCAACCATCTCCGTCTCTGTGAGCGTCCCGGTGAAGAAGGTCGGGTTCACCGGATAAACATCCGGATTGAAAATCACATAATAGAAGTGCCAAATAACAATCGAAAGAGTGGCCAGCCAGGCCTCATAGAAATGGATCAGACGCGAGATATCGTAGCCGAGTTTCGTGAGCAGTCCGATGAACGTATTGTCGAACCACATGATGAATCCTGTCACTGCCATGACGACCGTGCCCCAGACAAGAGCCCAGTACTCACTTTTTTCGATGTAGCTGAAGCGTCCGAACTGCGGCCTTATTTTCGAGAATCCAAAATTATATTTCAGCACTGCAACAGCATCTTTTGCGTCCTGAATTCCGGGCAGAAGATCACGTATTAAAGCCTTCCCTCGTTCTGTCGCGAGTATGTAATAAATATGGAACTGGCTTGCGGCAACCATCACAACACCAGCCGCCCGATGAAGCAGGCTGCGAAGTTCAAACACATCGCTGCTCACCGACCGCATCCACTTCACCCACCATTCATCCGGGTAGCGAAGCATAAATCCGGTAGCCACAAGGACAGTGAAACTGAGCAACAGCGCAGCGTGCTGCAGCCGTTCGTTCAGCGTCATGCGGAGATACAGCCGGTGCCCGACATGTTCCTCAGCGATAATTCCTCTACGGATAAGCAGTTTTCTCCGTGCCTTGCGAATGAAATCGGCGACGTTGTGAATGAACATTCCTCCCACCACTGATACAATCAGTATCACATAGATGACCGAAATCCAGTACAAACTGGCAGGCTCCTCAGCGGCAATGTTGACATGGACAGAACCCATGGCAAAGCGTTCGTTCGCTCCCTTGTGACATTTGCCGCATGTTTCGGCAAGGTTCTTCGGATAGATCGTCGAAGTCGAGTCCCTTGAAGATTTGATGTTGTGAGAACCGTGGCAGCTTGCACAATTTGCGGCTTCGATGGAACCTCCTTTGATCGCAAGCCCATGGTAGCTGTCGTTGAAAGTCTTAAATCGATCGGACGCAATGCCGTATTTTTCCGTGAGCCGTACGGAACTATGACAAGGAGAACATACCTGCGCCGAGATGTTGCGGGCGGCAACAGGCGACTTCGGATCCGTGTGACGCAGAATGTTATGTTCGCCATGGCAATCTGTGCATACCGCAGATTCCGCGTTCCCCTTCTTCGTTCCAACTCCGTGAACGCTTGCCGCGTATTCTTTGGCAATCTCTCCATGACATTGCGAGCACGTCGCAGGAATGTTGGCGCGGTTTGTCCTCGCAAGCCGTTCAGACCCTTTCCGCATTTCGTGACTGCCGTGACAATCCACGCAGTTGGCAACCTTTGCATTTCCTTTGGCAAGTGCCGATCCGTGAACGCTTTGTTCGTAGGAAGCGA
Source organism: Ignavibacteriales bacterium (assembly GCA_016207415.1). Classification (GTDB taxonomy): domain Bacteria; phylum Bacteroidota; class Ignavibacteria; order UBA10030; family UBA10030; genus JACQPT01. The sequence goes on along the minus strand of JACQPT010000009.1, from coordinate 3,015 downwards.
TAAACCCGGCTGAGGGGGAAATTTGAGCCCGAATGTCCGGGTTGTCGAGGTGGCAGGACAAACAGACCCGCTCCTGGGAAATCTTGATTTGCGCCGAATCTCTGTCCGTCCGGACTTTCGTAATGTCATTCTGGTGGCAAGCGATACATGTGGGGGCGCCTTTGACTCCTCCAGCCAGAGCTTTCCCGTGGGAAGACTGAGAGAATTTTTCTTTCACGCCGGCATGACAGGTTCCGCAGCTTTCGACCTGGTTGGACAGATGGAATTTCGAACCGACCGCCTTCGGTCGCGCAACATCGTGAGTACCGTGGCACTGCTTGCACGAGACCTCAGGCGTCCCGTCTCTGCCGGTCGCTTTGACCATCTGGGGATGGAACTTGTGCTTCGCAGGCGCATTTTGGTGACAGTTGAGGCAATTAATCGGCTGAATGTTCTCCTTGTGCGGCAGATTGTTCATGTCGAACCCGGCATGACAGGCGACGCAGACGAGTTTCCCATGGGAAGATGCGTTCAATGTTGGCTCTTTGACAAAGAGCGAGACTTGTTTGCCGTTTCTTTCAGTCGAAAGGGATTCGTCGCTATGGCAGGTGAGGCAATCGGCCTTGGACTGGGCTCGAACGATTGATATTAATGTGCCTTGCGCAAGGAAGAGAGCGACGAAAACTATGCGCCAAAAATGAACAAGTGGGAAAAGCACCTTGTTATCGCGAATAACTCTCATAAGAGACACCATGGCACGGAAAACATGGCAAACATTATGCCGCTGTTGAAATTGCCTACAGTCGCCAATATAGAGGTATTCAACAAGGTTTCCTTCCCGTTTGTGAGAAAAAAGACGGCGCTTTTTTGCCAAGATAGGAAAGCGACCGGTGGGCTCGCGTAAGTCCATCTCACAATCCGAGAGGTCAAGACGTCCTTCGAATTATTCAAAACTGTTCGACGACGGAGTAGCGCATTTTGGGAGGTGACACTTCAATGAATTGCACTTTTTCATTCTGATGGCAGGCATTGCAGCTTGAAGTAACTGCGCCAAACCGATTCCAGAAGTCTGTTGTATCCTTCTTCGCAATGGCTTCTTCCAGGAACGGAATGACCATCGTCAGGAACGTCTGTGCTGATGCGGCACGTTTAGGTCTGCGCTCCAATCCATTCTCTACGGCAGTACGAATCTTCTTGAGCTGATAGTCCGCGTATGCCCAGTTGGTATCTTTCCCCGCCCAGTAAAGTTCTGCATACCGATGACTTGTTTCCACCATGGCCATGTCGAAACCACGCAGGTGTTTCGCTACGATGTGAAAGCGCTCATCGACACTCCCTTTGAGCCAGGCCGTATCGTCTTGCGACTGCCAGGCGCTGAAAAGCAATGTCGAAAGGAAGAAAACCATAAGACCGCCAAAGGCGAACAGGCTAAGAAGCCGAATTCGGATTCCCGCATTCATAGACACTCCTTCCATTGGTTTCAGGTGCGTACAAATCAGCCATCGAAGTAAGAGTCGAATTCCCGCCACGAACGGTTAAGGTTGTGGAATTGACCCATACGCCACGGAGAGATGAGCAAGATTGAGCGTAACAATCACTGCCTCAAGGACGCAACACGAAGGCAATTGTGCCGAGCTTCAAAAAGAGAAGAGCCAGTTCTTTCAAGGTTGTGTTTCTTGAGTTGATTGTCCCCCACGCTGTGAAATGAATGCATCGAACGACCACGGGCCAGCGCCCGCTATGAGGAGAAGGGTCGAACCAAGGAGCATTGACCAATCCGTGCGCGCCTCGTGTGCCATTGCCCAAAACCCTTTTTCCATCAGAATAGGAATCTTTGTGGTGGAGATTGCAACGAGCATATCAATAATGAGAGGTATGGCAGCCAGTTGAGTGAATAACCCGACGAGAACGAGCACCCCGCAGAGAATCTCTACAACTCCGACAAACGGGGCCATGAGCTCCGGTGCAGGAATGCCGATCCTCATAAAGCGGCCGACGCCGAGCTCATCCACGAAGAGAAACTTTTGCATACCCTCCGAAAGAAAAACACAACCGACCATCAATCGCACAAGGAAGTATGGCAGTGGAGGTTTCCCTTCCCATCGTGTATGAACAAACCGTCGAAACTTCATGAGATGTTTGCGTCAGAATCTATACGTCATGGTCAAGTATCCGACATGTGCTTCGTAGCTCGGTGCCAGATAACTCCCCATCGAGACGAGGCGATTTCCCCAACGTTCGTCCCGCGACGAGTCACGCAGCATGAACTCGCTTCCCACGCGCTCAACCCACGGTCCTACAGGCTCCTGCACCCAATCCTGAATGACGTATCGGCTGTAAAGATAGTGTAAACCAAGCACCAGGTTTTGAACCACGTTGTAATCCAAGGAGGCATTGACGACAGACTGGCTATACTTGATTGTCCCGGGATCGTTGAACCCAAAAGCAAACGTTTCCCAGGCACGTCCAAGTTCTGCCGGATCGGAGCCGAAGCCGGAGTATTCGATGTCCACGGTGGCGAGAGAGAGGCTGAAATCGGTGAGAAGCCGGAGTTTGCTCGGAATGATTTCACACACGATGCCTACGCCCACGGTGTTCGTGGCCTCTTTTGTGCGGGCTTGGTAAAGACCTCCGGGATCGGTCCACGGACCGAGGGCAGTGGGCCCCTGAATGGTCGGTTCGCTTGGCTCATTCCGAAATTGCTCGTTGAAAACCAATCCACGTTGATCGGAGAGACCTTCCTCGCGGTCGACAAACGTGTTGATTGTCCATTGTTCCGCCGGGACAAACTGAATATTCAAAAGGAAATTTTGCCGCTTGTCCCCAAGCAACCCAAGCTGCTTCCCAGGCGTAAGCGCGTTGGCATCGGCAGGAGTAGGCAACGGAACCGTCGTACCTGCCAGCGGAGCAACAGGTCCAACGTCGGAAGCGAAGTCATCGTTGCGATAACGATACGAAGCGTTCAGGTCGAGATCCTCAAAGCCGATGAACGCGGCCGAAAGTTTGACCTCAGTCCGCTTGCGATCAGTCACATCG
>JACQPT010000037.1 GCA_016207415.1 Ignavibacteriales bacterium | reverse complement strand
GTAATGCGCAAGCCACCGCATGTTGTCCATCGCAAGGTCGCCGGAGAGTTCGTTGACGAAGTATTTTTCGACCTTCGGGTCGATGAACGGCGATGTCTGGGAAAACGCCGGGAAAAATAAAAGCAGAGTGCAGCACATAAAGAAAGAGAGTTTCATACTTCCTCCGATGTTGAAAATGGTGAGATTTAAAGAAAGGCAACGATGCGACAATATATCAAGAGAATTCTCAAAACAAAAGGTATTGACCTCACCTCCCGAAGGGATCCCTTCGGGACTGCCCCTCTCCCACGTCTGCGTTTGCACAGTATAGGAGGGAAATTTGGCGGCTCGATTTCAAAACTATGAAGCCAACATTCCCATGCTTTTGTTTTTCTCAATCTGGCTTCTCCCAACTCTTCGCGTTATATTGACGAGAATTTTTCGTATGAACGTCTACCTCGCTTTGCTCGTCCAGATTCTCGTTTCAGGCGGTACTCACATTGTGGCGAAGGCTGTCGTCGGAAAAGTTGACCCAGCTATCATACTTTTCTTACGAACTATCATCTCCGTCTCCGCGATGACCACAATCTTTTTCCTCAGGGGAAAACGACTCCGCATTGACAGGGGAGATTGGGGGTTGTTTCTTTTGGTAGGATTTCTTGGGGTGCCGATAAATCAGTACTTGTATCTTTACGGCATGAAATTCACCACAGCTGCAAACGGCGCCCTTCTCTACGCTGCCACGCCATCCTTTGTGCTCTTACTCTCGCATTTTTTTTTGCGAGAAAAAATAACAGGATTGAAGACGTGCGGAATTGCCCTTGCTTTTATTGGCATTTCAATCGTCATCTTCGAAAAGGGAGTGAGTTTTTCTTCCGAATACACGTTCGGCAATCTCATGATCCTCATTGCTGTTATTGCGTGGGCTTTTTTTACCATCCTTGGCAAGAAGCTTATCGTCACATATGGCGCTCTGAGCACCACGACAGGGATGATGATCTGCGGGACAGGTCTGTTCCTGCCGTTTGGAATCTACTTTTCTGCCGCGTTTCCTTTTTCGGAGTTGAACGCAGGCGACTGGATGGGGATCGTGTATCTCAGTCTGGGCACTTCCGTTCTTGGATATCTGCTGTGGTACTACGCGCTGAGTCGAATTGACACAGCAAAGGTTGCCGTGTTCTCCAACGGCCAACCGATTGTGGCTACTATTCTCGCCATGATATTCCTCGATTACACGATCACGGGGGAGTTTGTTGTCGGATGTTTGATGACGATTGCTGGTGTGAGTTTGTCTCAGTTGGGATAACTTCATTGCATCTCGCGGCGTTTTTCTGTATTTTTCGCATGTATCTGTCAGACAATTCGGAGAGGTGGGTGAGTGGCCGAAACCAGCGGTTTGCTAAACCGCCGTAGGGGGTAAACCTCTACCGAGAGTTCGAATCTCTCCCTCTCCGCAAGAAAGGATGCGCTTTTCAGTTTACGTATTATACTCCCCGAACTGGATTGAGACATATGTTGGGCAGAGTGACGATGTCGAAAAAAGAATCCAGAAGCACAACGCTGGCAGAGTAAGGTCGACAAAATCTTATCGACCGTGGATACTCCTCCACGTAGAAACATTCGAATCGCGTGCTGAAGCGGTGAGAAGAGAGAAATGGTTCAAGATGCCTACCGGAAGGAAGTTTATAGCTGATCTAGTTTCAAGGTGGAATGAGGGTGGCGGTTTGTCCGACCCAACTGTGTTGGGTCGAGGTCTCGTCCACCGTTAGATGGACGGATCCGATCCCGCAAGGCGGGATTGAGATCTCGTTCCGACTGCGTCGGAACGGACTAAACCTGCATAGTGCGAAACTGCTATCGAGGGTTCGTCCGACTCAACGAAGTTGAGTCGAGATCTCGTCACGCAAAGCGTGACGGAAATCCCTCCCTCTCCGCAAACGATTCTCGGCGAGCTGGCCCGCCAAAAAGATGGCGGGCAGGCAGAACGGATCTTTGGAGGGTTAGGCTAATGGTAAGTCACCGGTCTTGAAAACCGGCGTCCGCAAGGACTTGGGGGTTCAAGTCCCTCACCCTCCGCGTTGTTTTTGTGGGGGCGAGACTATCTAGTTTAGGGATCCCTTCGGGAAAAACCGCGTCCGCAAGGACTTCGGGGTTCGTCCGACTCAGCAAAGCTGAGTCGAGATCTGAGG
>JACQPT010000032.1 GCA_016207415.1 Ignavibacteriales bacterium | reverse complement strand
GCGTATGACGCTTCATTGATACTCAAGTACGTCGTCAATCCTCCTAACGGTCCCGATTCACTCAACAGTATCCAACGACAAGTTGCTGATGTGAGCGGCAACGGAGCGATCATGGCATACGACGCCTCGCTGATCTTGCAATATGTTGTCGGCCTTATTCCGAAATTCCCTGCCGGCGCTGCTCCAAGCGATCCTGATGCGATGGTACTCCAACGTGTGTTAGCGTTACACAAAACTTCTTCCGCAGTATTCAAAGTGGGAAGTGGAAGTGGGCGACACGGTGAACGTCTCACTATTCCACTGGAGGTCGAGAGCATGACGGGCGTTGTTTCACTTCAAGCGGTGTTGAACTTCGACTCGCGCGTGATGAAAATCGTCGATATTGAAAGCGGAGGCATAGCAATCGGAAAGACATTTGTTTGGGCAAAGGACAATCAGAGCGGCGAATTGCGAATAGCGCTTGCAAGTTCATCCTTGCTCACTTCGGGAGGCACTCTTGCTCTCATTATCTTCGAAATCGCGGATGATGCGCGTGGGACCGAGTCATCGGCAATTAACGTTACGCAGGTTCTTGCGAATGAATCTGATATGACAAACTCAGCTCAGAGCGCGGTAATCGAAATCATCGGAAAACCAACGAGCTATCAGCTGTTTGAGAACTATCCGAATCCGTTCAACCCTAGCACCACGATTCAATATCAAGTTCCTGATGATAATTCCCTTGTGCGCCTTGCGGTCTATAATACGCTGGGCCAGTTGGTGAAGATTCTAGTGGACGAACGGAAGGATGCAGGAACGCACGTTGTTCAGTGGAACGGGACCGACGAACGCGGTGCGCTCGTTGGAAGCGGGGTCTATTATTACCGCATGCAGGCAGGAAATTTTGCGCAATCCAAGAAACTGATGCTTCTGAAGTGAAGAACATTAGAAAAATTCTTCACCTCACTCCCCACGCAGGAGCTTTGATCAGAACAAAATGAAACCGCGAAGAAATTTCCAGGTATTCTTGCTGGTGGGATTCCTCTTCTCGTCTCTTGAAGCCCAGGTGCGATTACGGGTTCCGGACACGACCGTCGTCCGAGGCACTACGTTGCTTATCCCCGTCTACGTGGATAGCAGCGTAACGGAGAAAAATGTTACCGCATATCAATTGGAGATGCGTTTTGAACCGTATTATTTCGCAATTGATACAGTCGTGAGCGCAGGAACGATGACGACTGGCCCCTGGACGTACAGTTTCAACATCGGCAGCAACGGACTGCTATCGATTGCGGCGGCAAGCGATACAACTCCACTTCAGGGAACTGGCGTGCTCATTTATGTCCGGACCCATCTTCTTCATCCGGGGGGCGTGCAAGTTTCTTTTACGGACACGCTTCATAATTTTCTCAACCAGGGATCGCCACGTGTCATTCTTGACAACGGAATTGTCTCCATTAACGAACCGCCGTCGATCACTGTCTATCCCGATCAGGCATTGCTCGCGGTGGGAGAGCAGCAACAATTTTCTGCATACGGAGGCACGGCGCCGTATCTTTGGTCTGTAACGAACTCTTCGGTTGCTTCAATTGATTCGAACGGATTCCTCCAAGCGCTTCAACAGGGATTTACGAGAGTCGTTGCAGGGGATACGAATGGAATTCTTGACACGACAAATAATTTGATTGAGATTCGAAGCATTAAACTTAGTTTGAGAGATACAACAGTTTTTGCGGGAAGATCAGAATGGCTGCCTCTCTACGTGAGTTCCGTGAATGGCTTGAATATCAGCTCTGGGAGTTTTACGCTACAGTTCGATGCGAACGCGTTTGTGTTGGACAGCGTCCGAGTGGCTGGAACATTGTTGGCTTCGTCCTCCGTTTCGTTTAATTCGCTGGCGCGGGGAAAATTTCAATGCGCGTTTGCAAGTGATAGTTCCCTTTCCGGAAGCGGAGTCTTACTCTATCTTCGCGTGAGCATCCCTTCGTCTTCCACCTACGGGTCATATGTCCAATGGACGGAAGCGACGTTTAATCAAGATGTTTTTCCTAAAACAGTCAACGCTTCTGTAAACGTTGCCGGATTGCAGAACTTATATGTGAATCCATCGACTTCAGATTTGATCGTTGGTGATAGCCTTGAGTTCATGGTATCGGGCGGCATTGCCCCCTATCGTTGGACGACGACGGATACATCCTTGGCAAAGATTGATTCAACAGGATTGCTTCTTGCTCAGCGAAGCGGTGTTGTTCGAGTGACCGTGCGGGATTCCGTCGGTTCCACGGGTGTAACGGGAGACATTCACCTGTATGATGCAAAAGTCTCCCTTGGGAATGTGAACGCAAAACGCGGAGGCATTCTTGAGCTTCCCATTACGATTGATCGCTATACACAGGGGTATTCGGTAACGGCGTTTCAATTGACATTAGATTTCGACTCCTCGTTGATCAAAGCAACTGGGATACAATCGTCAACCACATTGACCGATGGATGGACTGGAAGCTTTTCTGTTGCAGGGAATCGTATCACCGTTGCCAGCGCGAATGACAGTGGTTTTCAATCAACAGGCACTCTGGTGAAGGTCATTTTCGACATTTCCTCATCGGTCTCTTATGGAGCATACATCGCTGTACAGTTTCGTCAGATGCTCTTTAATGAGGGGAAGCCGTTGCCGCTGACTCAGGACGGATTCATTTATATCATTCCTCCACCGTCCATCCCAAACCTATTGTCTCCGGTAAACAATGCAGTCAATCAACTAACAGATATTCTTTTCCAATGGTATGCAGCTTCGAATGTGGAAACATATCGGTTCAGAGTATCAGAGGATTCCTCGTTTGCGGTGACAACGATTGATGATTCCACTCTCCTCGTAACAAGTCGGCAAGTAAATGGTCTTGCACGAGGTACAAGTTACTACTGGAGTGTCAACGCAACCAATGCTGGAGGGACCAGCCCCTCCTCAACAGTTTGGAGATTTACAACGATTGTTGCGCCTCCCTCTGCGCCAGTGTTAGCCTCGCCCGCAGATAATGCTGCGGGAGTCCCCACCACTGTAACACTTCGCTGGATGAGTTCAAGCGGAGCGTCTTCGTATCGAGTTCAAGTATCGGCAAGCTCGGATTTTTCAACAACCGTTTTGGACAATAGCGGAATAACTGACACATCAGCCGTTGTGAGTGGACTGGCGAGCAACACCACTTATTTCTGGCGTGTGAGTGCCGCCAATGCAGGAGGTACCAGCGGCTTCTCGGCGGTCTGGACGTTCACAACTCTATCGGTTCCTCAAGCGCCGATCCTGTTTGCCCCTGCTGACAGTGCGACTGGGGTAACCCTGCCGCTGACACTTAGGTGGAATCAATCTTCCGCGGCTACTTCGTATCGGCTTCAAGTGGCAACAAACTCATCTTTTTCACCCACCGCAATTGATTCTTCGCAGCTCGTCGATACGTCTTTCGTGCTGACAAACCTCACTGCAAACACGACGTACTATTGGCGCGTAAACGCGGCTAATAGTGCAGGGATGAGCCCCTATTCATCGGTCCGACGATTTACGACGTTGGCGCCCCCGTCACCGCCCTTGCTCTATGCGCCTGCTGAT
>JACQPT010000008.1 GCA_016207415.1 Ignavibacteriales bacterium | reverse complement strand
CGCATCCAGTTAAGCAATTCTCTTGACTCCAGCCTTCCCCTCCTGTTGCTTGATTCGCAACGGTTTAAAGAAACGCTCATCAATATTCTTCTGAATGCCATTCAAGCTATTGAAGCCAAGACGGATCGGGAGAAGCAGGAAGTCGTGTCCGTCACCGCTAAAAAGTCGGTTTTGGGGGAAACGTTTCGTGATTTCACCTTCAACCATCTTCTTGTCGGGCAGAGGACGAAAGACCGGGAGGACGGTCAGGAAATTGTGCTTTTGAAAGGAACTGAGTGTGCCGTGGTCAGTATTAGCGATTCCGGCCCGGGAATCTCAAAAAGCCTCAGGGAGCGTATTTTTGACCCATTCTTCACGACGAAGGCGAATGGAACCGGCCTTGGATTGCCGATGGTAAAGCAAACCGTGCATGCTCATGGGGGTATCGTAAGCGTTAAGTGTTCGAAGGGACAAGGAACAACCTTCAGCATTTTCTTACCGATTCCGAATGGAGAGAAAGAATGAATCAGCCAACCGTTTTGGTCGTCGATGATGACCCGAAAATCCTCTTTGCCTTTCGGGAGGTTTTGAGAACCGAGGGATACAAGAGCTTGACGGCCAAGAATGGTCAGGATGCACTGAGAAAGATTTCAACCAAGCATCCTAGCGTCATTTTTCTTGATGTCACCATGCCGGAGGTGGACGGCCTCGAGGTATTAAAGCGAATGAAGGAATATAAAGAATCAGCGCCCGTCATTATTATTACGGGCTACGGGACGATGCAAACCGCGATCAAAGCGATGCAGCTCGGCGCTTTTGAGTATCTCACAAAGCCGCTCGACGTGGCGAAGATCAGGGAAGTGACGCTCAAAGCTCTGGCGAGCACGCAGCGCGCGAAAATCTCTGAACATCAATCCCTCTACGTTGGAGATATGGTTGAACCGTATGAGCTTGTCGGAAACAGTCCGCCAATGCAGGAAGTTTACAAGCTGATCGGCTCTATTTCGACGACGCCGAACCATACATCAGTCACGATTCTTGGAGAAAGCGGAACAGGAAAGGAACTTGTTGCGAGGACCATTCACAAAACCAGCTTCAACGCCGGTCAACCTTTTGTACCTATCAACTGCACAGCCTTGCCGGAGCCGCTGCTTGAATCGGAGCTTTTCGGCCACGAGAAAGGGGCGTTCACCGGCGCAGTTGACCGGAAACTTGGCAAGTTTGAAATCGCGCACGGAGGAACGATCTTCCTTGACGAAATCGGAAACCTCTCTCCTCAGTTGCAGCAAAAGCTACTCCGGGTTCTGCAGGAGCGCGAGTTTGACCGGCTCGGCGGAAACGGGCTAATCCACGTTGATGCTCGCTTCATTGCGGCGACAAATCGGGACATTACAACCGAAGTCGAGAAAGGGAACTTCAGGGAGGATCTGTTCTTTCGGCTAAAAGTTGTGACCGTGAACCTGCCTCCGCTCCGTGAGCGAAGAGAGGACATCCCGCTGCTTGCCAACTACTTCTTAAAAAAATACAATGAACAGCTGAAGAAATACATCAAAGGCTTTTCGAATGAAGCGATAACCCTCCTCCAGAGGCATTCGTACCCTGGCAATGTCCGCGAGTTAGAGAATGTGATTGAGCGGGCAGTCATGTTAACAAAAGGTGAGGTTATTCTCCCAGACTCGCTGACCGAACCGCTCCCTTCGACTTCCCATCACGCAGTTTTACTTCCGATCACAAGTCAAACATTCAGCAGGTCGCGGACAGATATATTAAACATGTTTGAGCGACAGTTTGTCTCAGAGCTTCTGGCCAAACATCGCGGTAATGTCACCGCAGCCGCAAGATCTTCGAGAATGACCCGCCAGAATTTTCAGCGACTAATGACAAAACATCACCTCCTCGCCAGGAAGTACCGCAGCTAAAGTTCCTTACTGCAAGTTTCGACAAGTGCTCCTTTACGCGCTGCCAAGGGCGTATTGACAGCTTGCCTTTTTTCAATCAAGCGTTTGTCAAACATTCCCTGACATTCCTCCCGTTTT
>JACQPT010000033.1 GCA_016207415.1 Ignavibacteriales bacterium | reverse complement strand
TTGTCAGTGTAAATCATGTAGTCCAGACGACCCGGCGGATAACTGCTAAGATCGTTGCGCCAGGTGTATGTCAGAGGCCGATCAGGATGCCGGGGAAGGAGATCGCTGAGGTCGGACTCATCCCAGTCGGGAGCGAAGCGTGGTCCATAGACCAGCGTATCAACGATCTCGCCGGAGAGTAGCGTGCGGAGCTGCCGTGAGTAGCCGACAAGGTTCATATCTCCGATCATAAGAATCGGCGTGTTCGGTGCAAGAGTGATAAGCCCGCCGGGTTGCTTTGCATCGCGGATGAACGCCATGATCGCATCAAGCTCATTCTGGCGAGCGGTATTGTTTTGGCAGCAAGGTGGATGAGCTACAATCAGCAACATGTCACTGTCGTACCGCGGGCGGAGGTCGAGCAGGAACGCGCCGTTCCCCGAGTTAAAGATATCGAACGACGACACAATCGGGAACTGACTCACCACAACGATATCTGGCCCCACTTTGGAGCCGTACCATTGTTGCCCGGCTTCCGGGGGTAGCATCGATTGAACCTGTTGAACTGTTTGAGCCGCTGTATGATTGTACATCTCCTGAAAGCCGATGAAATCAGGACGAATCGCCTGGAGAATGCGAGTGTAGGATGCTACCCGTACCGGGTCGAAGAGCCCATCGAAGAAGACATTATAGCCAAGAACCCTGATGTGGTCTTCATCGAATTTTTGGATCGCCAGAGACTCTATTGATGGAAGTGGAGAATTGTCAAACACGTACTCTACACTGCCGTAATCAGGCAAGAGATCGCCGCCGGGACCCTCGTCTGTGATCACGATGCGGATCGTATCGCTACTGAACAAGGGCTCTACGCTGTCGGGCCTTGCCTGCCGACTGAGCACCAATTCGTACTGAGTGGAGGTGATCACTGGCGCTGAAATCAGTCCGATCTTGCTATGATTGATCGAGTTAGTACCTGTGCCCGTGGTAAAAAAACCGATCCGTTGACCGAAATTCCACCTCAAATCCGCCCCGATACCTCCGATGGGAATACCCGTGGAAGCGTTATTGTCGGTGTCGAGGTAAAGGATGATGATGTTCGAATCCTGCAAGAAGATTTCACCGCCGACTTCGAGCCTCAGAAAGAGGTAATGTTCATCATTCGCGCACCAGAGCCGACCGAAATCTATAACACCGGAGGCGATATCGCCGGAAGAATCTGTGTATACCGAGTTAAGGCTCTGCCAATCGGAGAATAGGCCGTCAAGCGTGATCCGTGCGGCTTGGGAATTCGCTGGGCATGTCAGAGCGAGTTGGATGATAACCACAAAAAATGAAGCAGAGTAGTTAAATGGCTTCATGACGTTTTCTCTTCGAAACATGCGGGAAAGTAACAAATCCACAGGCGAGAGTCAAAAAAAGGCGTCCTCGGACTATCCGGGACGCCTTATTGAATTCTGAAGGCAGATCAGCGCAGAAGAATGAGTTTCTTTGTCTCCACAAACTCGCCAGCGTGTAGCCTGTACAAGTAAACGCCGCTCGGAAATCCCGTCGCGTTCCAGCGCGTGCTATAAGAGCCTGCCGAAAGCTCCTCAGAAACGGGTGTTGTTACTTCTCGTCCTAAAAGATCGAAGATTGTCAGCGTAACATAACTTTTGTGAGGCAAGGAGAAACTTATCTCGGTGCTCGGGTTGAACGGGTTGGGATAGTTTTGCTGCAGTGCGAATGTTGCTGGCAGTTCGCGCGGCACTTCTCTTACTAATGTTAACGGGAAGTCGATGCGGGCTGCGTACACCTGATGGATTCCCGTCCGGTTATCATTCCAGCAAGTCCAGACCCAGTGACCTCCCCCATAACCGTCTATTCCTGCCCAGGCAGAAATACCGATGTAGGATCCCATATACGTAGCTGGCAGCCCGACAGGGTTTGATCCGACACCAGCCGGCAAGAATGGCGCATCGCTTACCAAAATATCATCGAAGCTGTCTCCACCATCGCTCGAATAGGAGATATACACTTGAGCAGAATCGTTTGCCGGAAAATTCCGGCTGTCGTAGTAGACAACAAACAAGAAACCATTCGCCGGATTCACACTAATCCAGGGAAACCAGTGGTCATTACCGCTGCTATCCTGGTTCACCTTAACCGGATCGCTCCACGAGCTACCGCCATCAGTGGATCGAATCAGGAAAATATCCGGTCTGGTAGGTTTTCTTGCTGGATATACAATGTACATCCATCCTCGCCGGGAACCAGAGCCACGGTCGGCCGCCATGACAGGTGTGCTGAACCCCGAAATGGTATTTGGACCTTTGGAGAGGTTGCCCATATCACTGATCGAACGGATGGGTGTTGGTGTCCCCCATGAGAGCCCTCCGTCCGTCGACTTGTTGAAACCAATCGGTCGCACTGATGCGTTTGACGTCCATGTCGCGTACAGTTCTCCATTTGGACCGACTGCAAGGTTGGGAGCGTTGGCGGCGGGACTGCCAACGGTTCCGTTGATTGTAATAGGATTCGAAAAGTCTTGCCCTCGATTTGTTGATCGGGAGAACCTGATGGGGCTCGATAGGATCGTCGCATACACGGTGTACACGTTATTGACATAAGGGCTGTTTGAATTCACGTCGACTGCCAGATGAGTTCTGTGGTTATTGGTAGGGTTTGGTACATTGGTCTGAGCCCAATTCACTCCGCTGTCAGTCGAGCGGGCAACAATTGGACTGAATGAACTTGTTCCAGCGACTCCATTGACAAAGAAATATCCGCCTCTATCAATGCCGACAGCTGGATCACCGATGAACGCCGACAAGTTCGTGTGTGTCGGCAACGTGTCACCTCCTGTCCATGTTGCGCCACGATCAGCGGTATAATACCAGCCTAAGCTCGCATGCGTACCTGATGTGTGCATAGCGTTTGCTGAAACGAGCACGATATTCGGATCAGTGGGGTGCGTGACTATGGCTGTCTCAAACTGCCGCACTGTTGGATTTGGATGGATGCGGATATTTGGAGAAACAGCTTGCGCTGAACCCCTTGAAGAAATGAATCCAAGAGAAAACACAAGGACGATACTGAGGCGATTCATGGATACTCTCCTTTCTTGTAGCTGCCGATCAAAACGCCGCGCGCGACGAGGAACACAAAGAACTTCAAAAAGAAATTTGGTTCTTAAGGAGTTTTCCTCGATCACGTAAAGAATGACAATTCTCGATCAGCGTTTTATTGTTTTTTCAGGTTACACACACCCAACCATGGGTTCGACCTGCAATTGCTAAATCCGCTGTACGTGGATACCAGTGAATCTCCCTTGGAGTCTCCCGAAAAAGAACCCGTAAAGTTATTCGTGTAGGTGCAATTCCCGACGGTCCCTATCGTTTGACCCTGGAAATTCTTCTGCGATACAACAGCATTCACTGTATCGCCATAAGGTCCTCCATTTACACTATAGGTACCAGTCACGACAGTATCGTTCTGAGTGAGGTTGAAGCTGAGCGTTCCAGCACCAAGACCGTCACTGTAAGTGCCGCTCCATGTACCGGTGATATCAAACTTTGGAGGAGGTGGTTCTGTAATCGATTCTTCCTTGCATGTCGCGAAAAGGAACAGGCAAAATACGCCGACTGTACTCAGCACACTCCATGATCTCTTCATGGTATGCCTCCTTTCTGATTTGGTTATCGAACTAGTACGAGCTTTTTCGTCTCAACGAAATCGCCGGCCTGCAGCCGGCAAAAGTACACTCCGCTCGGAAACCCCGTCGCATCCCACCGCGCGCTGTAAGAGCCTGCCGAGAGTTCCTCAGAAACCAGGGTCGCCACCTCCCGCCCGAGAAGATCGAAAACCGTCAAGGTCACGTGGTTCCTTTGAGGCAAGGAGAATTGAATCTCGGTGCTTGGATTAAATGGATTGGGATAGTTTTGAATAAGTTTGAAAGACGCAGGAGTTGGCGCGCCAACGAGCTCTGCCACAGACGTGAAAACAGAATCCTTGCCCGTGTGGAGTATTACTCCGCCCACTCCCACAGCCCACCCGATGTGTGCGTCTACGAACGAGACACCGTAAAGATCATTTGACGTTCCACTCGACTGTGTTGGCCAAGTTGCACCACCGGTCGTACGGACAATAGTCCCGCTGTTTCCAACAGCTGCTCCGTTGTTGGCATCGACAAAGGAACATGTGCGAAGCAAACTTGCTGTTCCGCTATTTTGTCCAGTCCATGCCGCTCCTCCATCGGTTGTATGGCGGATTGTGCCGGCATCACCCATCGCCCATCCGTTGTTGCCATCGGTGAAGTGAATTGACCAGAGGAAATTTGTCGTTCCACTAGTCTGCGCAGTCCAGGTTTGCCCACTATTCGTCGTGTGACGGATGGTCCCAGACGCTCCTGATATC
>JACQPT010000029.1 GCA_016207415.1 Ignavibacteriales bacterium | reverse complement strand
GCAGTAGAATCGTGTGAGTGCGATGCTTCGGCCGCGCCGCTGGGTTCTCGATTGCCACAACCAAGAATAAGCACAGCGGCGAAGAGGTATATCAAATTCTTCCTCAAAAGAGCTCCTTCAAGTATTCTTTGGGGGGGAGGGGGAAGTGTGGAGACGATTACACTAACCAAAAGTTTGCCGCACAAGTTCCTGTTCAGATCACCGAAATAATGTGATCTCCGAAATCTTACATGAACAGACGTTGTTGATTTCGGGGATCGCAGGACGGCCATTACCTTGCTTCTCTTTCCATATTAGCATATCTTTTCTCGAAATGATCCAACAAGGCATTCTCTCCAGGCTTAAATCCGTCGTTGGTAAAGAGAATTTCCTCGATTCGCAAGAGGATAAGATTGCCTATTCCTACGACGGGACGCCCATGCTCAAGCATCTTCCCGATGCAGTCGTCATACCGCGGAGTGTCGAGCACGTTTCACAGGTGCTTAAGCTCGCTAACGAAGAAAATTTCGCCGTCGTAGCTCGCGGTTCCGGGTCGGGGTTGAGCGGTGGGTCGATTCCGACAGAGAATTGCGTTGTCCTGCTTATGAATCAATGGAGCAAGATACTTGAGATTGATGAGAAAAACCTGGCAGCATGGGTCGAGCCCGGTGTCATCACGGGACAATTTCATGAAGCAGTAGAGGCTCGAGGCCTCTTTTATCCTCCCGACCCGGGAAGCGCAGCGATATGCACATTGGGCGGCAACGTGGCTGAGAATGCCGGAGGATTGCGCGGGTTGAAGTATGGGGTGACGAAAAACTATGTACTTGGAATGCAGGTTGTGCTGCCCACCGGGGAAATTATGACGGTGGGGGGGAAGTCTGTAAAAGACGTGGCGGGATATAATCTCAAGGATTTCCTTGTGGGCTCCGAGGGAACTCTCGGTGTTTTCACAAAAATTCTATTAAAACTCATCCCGAAGCCTGAATCATCGAGAACGATGCTGGCTTTTTACAACAAACTGGCCGAGGCGGCCGAGACGGTCTCCGACATCATCGCGTCGAAAATCACACCCGCAGCCCTCGAATTCCTTGACAATACGACGATTCGTTCTGTTGAGGACTATGCCCACCTTGGATTGCCGTTGACGATCGAATCGCTGCTATTAATCGAAGTCGACGGCCGGCCGTCTGTCGTGGAAGAAGACAAGGAAACGATTACGAGAATCTGCAAGAAACACAACGCCACTGAGGTGAGAGTGGCGACGGATCCTATGGAGGCGGCAAAACTCCGAAGCGCGAGAAAAATAGCGTTTTCGGCGCTGGCGAGGGTCCGGCCAACAACCATTCTCGAAGACGCAACTGTTCCCCGGAGTGAGGTAGCTCCGATGCTGGATAGAATCCGCTCGATCGCATCTCAGCATAACCTCATTTTCGGCAATTTTGGACACGCTGGAGACGGGAACCTCCATCCGACTTGTCTTACCGATGAGCGGGATGCGGACGAAATCGACCGCGCACATAAGGCTTTCGAGGAAATCTTTATGTCGGCTGTGAAAATGGGAGGAACTATCAGCGGCGAGCACGGCACGGGACTCTCCAAAAAGAAATTCCTCGAAAAAATTACAGACCCGCCTGCACTCGAAATGATGAGAAATATTAAGTTGGTCGTTGACCCAAACGGAGTTTTGAATCCGGGTAAAGTCTTTTCCTTGAAGCCACGATGCGAAGGACCGATGCCGAGAAGCCAGGAACAGCTGAAAAAGTACCTTGATGCCGGAGTTTACACTTGAGTCGTAAGAGGCTGCGCGAATTCTTGGTGAATCAATTAATCCAAGCAGGTTGGGTCAAGTATCACTTAAGTAATCAGGCCGCAGAGTTTTTGACTGACTGATCAAGATGGACTAGTTCCATCACAGAAACGTTTTTCTTTTGTTTTCAACTTCAAGTGGTTCCAATATTTCAGGTATTTCAGCCGACCCCTTTTTCATTTCCCCCTTCCAAAGGGCGAAGGTCTGCCAAAGGCTGATGAGCCTTTGGCTCAAAAGGGGGGTGAGTTTGCTTTGGCTTGAGAAGACTGAGGAGAGCATTTGATTCCACTCAGAGATATTAATCCAACACACAAGGTTCCGGTCGTCAACGTTGCGATCATCGTCGTGAATGTCGCGGCGTTTCTTTATGAAGTGTCGTTGGGTCCGCAGCTGGAAGAGTTTTTTGCCCAATACGCCGTTATCCCGCATAACGTCGTGGCAACAGTAAGCGGTCCGCCATTTCATATTGCTCCCGTCTTCTCGCTGTTCAGTTCAATGTTTCTGCATGGAGGCTGGCTTCATCTCGGCGGCAACATGTTATATCTCTGGATTTTCGGTGATAACGTAGAAGATAAGCTTGGCCATGGCCGTTATTTGATTTTCTATTTCTTGTGCGGATTGGCCGCGTCGGTCGTTCATATCGTTATCGACCCTGTTTCCACTGTGCCGACGGTAGGAGCCAGCGGTGCAATCTCCGGAATCCTTGCAGGCTACCTGGTGATGTTCCCGCGCGCCCGTGTTGTGACCGTTATACCGATATTTGTTTTTCTTCAAGTTGCCGAACTGCCGGCCCTCGTCGTACTTGGCATGTGGTTTGTGATTCAGTTCTTCAACGGATTCATTTCTCTCGGTTATGAAACAGCGGGCATGGGTGGAGTTGCGTGGTGGGCTCACATCGGAGGATTCATCGCAGGCCTTGTGTTGGTCATTCCCTTTCGCAAATTCCGTTGATGCCGAAGTGACTCGATCCCCAGCGGCGGCACCAGTCGTATTGGCCTTTCGCGGCGTCGACATCCCGAATTACGATGTTATCACAAATTGCATGCATTGTGGATTGTGTTTACCGCATTGTCCCACTTTTGCCCTTACCGGCCTTGAGAAATCATCCCCGCGCGGCAGAATAAGGCTCATCAAAGCCGTTGCGGACGGAGAATTGGCAATTACTGATGGCTTCGTTGACGAAATGCATTTTTGCCTGGATTGCCAGGCCTGCGAAACTGTTTGCCCGGCCGGAGTGAAGTATGGATCGCTAGTGGAAGCGGCTCGCGCACAGATTTTCCAGGGAGGCCACGAAAGTTTCCGGTCAAAATCGTTCAAAAGAATTTTCCTCCGATGGTTTTTCAGCGACCAAGCCAGACTCAAATCACTTGCAAGAATTCTTCGATTGAAAGATTACCTGGGGATAACCTGGCTTTTTGAAAAAACCGGACTGCTGAAACTCCTTTCAAAAAGACTCCATGATGTTCAGTCTCTGAGCCCTCAGATTTCCAGTCACTTTTCGTCCGATGTTCTACCGGAGGTTATCTCTCGCATCGCCAAACCAGAATATCGCGTTGGTTTTCTCACCGGCTGCATTATGGATGTTGCATTCGCTGACGTGAATGAAGACACAGTTGAATTGCTCCTTCAACACGGCTGTGAGGTGGTCATCCCAAAGGGTCAATCGTGCTGTGGTTCTCTTCAGGCACATTATGGAGACCGACAAGGAGCGCGCCAAATGGCGCGGCGGAATATTGAAATCTTTGATCGATACTCGCTCGATTACGTCATTATGAACTCAGCCGGATGCGGCGCGTTTATGAAAGAATACAGTCACGTTTTCGATGACGATAAGAATCTTGCTGAAAGGGCAAAACGTATTTCAGAAAAAACGTTGGATATTACAGAATTCTTGTTCATGATTGGACTGAAAATACCCGATCGGCCGGGCCCCTTTTTATCGTCTATTCATGGCAACAAAATCAGTTATCACGATGCATGCCATCTCGTCCACACCCAAAGGGTGAGCCAGCAGCCGCGGGCTTTGTTGCGCTCGGTTCCAGGAATTCGATTCGTCGAGCTGCCGGAATCCAGCTGGTGCTGCGGGAGCGCGGGCATTTACAATGTGGTCCGGTACAACGATTCGATGAAACTCCTGGATCGTAAAGTCGGCCATGTAAAATCGATCATGCCTGATATTCTGCTCACGGGCAACCCGGGATGTCAGGTGCAAATTCAATACGGGCTTCAAAAGCAAGATCTGGACATCAAGCTCATGCACACGGCAACATTTCTGCGGAGAGTATGTGAAACGCAAGAAACTTAAGGCGTATCTTTCCGGCGGCATGGAATACGCGGCAAACGAAGGCGCTGACTGGCGCGTCGAGATGGAGCAGTGGATTCGGACTGAACTTGGGCACTCTGTGTTCAATCCCAATAAGGAAAGCGAGGAGTACCTTCGTATAAATTTTCCGGACGGAAACATTCGTGCTTTGAAGTTCGAAGATGTCTCGCGTTTCGCGGAGATTCTTGGCGGCGTCGTGGACCTTGATTCGAGAGAGGTGGCCAAAAATTCCGATTACGTCATATGTTATTGGGATAAAGGAGCGCACAGAGGGGCAGGTACAAAGGGTGAAATTACCGTGGCAAAATATTTCAGGAAACCTGTGTATCTTGTGACGGCATGGAAGCTGGAGGAGATCCCAGGTTGGGTGCTCGGCTGCGTGTCACGTTTTTTCGCGTCGTTTGACGAGCTGAAGGAATTTCTGATGAATGAATACGCAACAACCAAAAAGAAAAGTCGAGGTGAACAATGACCGTCAAACTTATGGTGGCCTTATCTGTTTCCAGTCTTTATTTAAATGCTCAAACTATCAAATACATACCGAAACATGAGGAACTCAAATACACATTCGGCGGCCACCCACCGGTGATGACGTTGAAGCCGGGAACTGTTCTCGAAACATGGACAGAAGACTGCTATGACGGAGCGGTAAAGAAGCCGACAGATATCCCTTCGCAGGTAGCGCCAATCGGACATGATAATCCCCAGACGGGGCCGTTTTTCATTGAGGGCGCAAAACCAGGAGACATCCTTGCTGTTCACATTATCGAACTCGAACCGTCAAGGGACTACGCAATAAGCAGTGCATATCCAGGTTTTGGAGCTTTAACGACAACGGACTATACCGCGCTCCTGAACCCTCTTCTGCCCGAAAAGGTATGGTGGTATAAGGTTGACAAAAAGAAGAGAACGGTGAGCACGAAACTTGCAGACCAGACTCTCGAGATTCCGATGAACCCATTTCTCGGATGCATCGCAACGGCGCCTCAACGCGGCGAAGTACGATGGACGGTAACACCCGAAGCGTATGGCGGCAACATGGATATATACCTGATCAAAAAAGGAGCGACGGTGTACTTGCCCGTTCATGTCGATGGAGCATTGCTCCAAGTGGGTGACGGGCATCTTGCGCAAGGAGAAGGCGAAATCATTGGAACGGCAGTCGAATCAGCTCTTCATGTAAAGGTAAAAGTCGACGTAATCAAGGGGAAGACCATCGGATGGCCAAGAATCGAAAATGATGAGTACATTATGACGACAGGCTCTTACCGGCCTCTTGAAGATGCCTTTCGAATCGCTTACAAAGAAATGGTGGTCTGGCTGACAGATGAATTCGGCTTCGACCAAATGGACGCTTACCAATTGTGTTCACAAGTAGGCGAAGTGGACGTGGTGCAGGTTGTGGACCCGAATTATACAGTTGTTGCAAAAATATCCAGAAAGTATTTGCCGAATGTCAAAGCATTCGGCGGGATTCATGAAAAAATGAAATCCAGCAAATAACAAACCGGAGCACAACTTATGCATATCTCAATAAGGCGACGTGATTTTATCAAATCCGCTGCGGCAGCAGGATTTTCAGCAGTCGTCGGCGATAAACTTCTGGCCTCCGAGTCATCTCTTCCGCAATCAAAAGCTGCTGTGAAGCCTGTCGTTGTTTCGAGCGCAAATGGACTTCAAGCGACGGCCAAAGCTATGGAAATGATCCAGCAAGGAGCCGATGCCCTCGACGCTATCGTTGCGGGCGTCAACATTGTCGAAGATGATCCCAAAGACAACAGCGTAGGTTATGGAGGAATACCAAATGAGGATGGCGTCGTCGAACTCGATGCATCCGTGATGCATGGCCCAACCGGCAGGGGAGGAGCAGTTGCCTCGATTCGCAATATTAAGAATCCATCGAAGGTTGCCAAACTCGTCATGGAGCGGACGGACCATGTGCTGATCGTTGGAGAAGGAGCGTTGCGATTTGCAAAGGCTCATGGGTTCAAAGAGGAGAACTTGTTAACGGAAGAGTCGCGGGAACTGTGGCTCAAATGGAAAGAGAACCTCAGCAAGGATGATGACTGGCTTCCTCCGCACGATTTTGAATCGAAGGATATCGGCGAGGGTTTAAAGTCCTACATTCGCAACTACGGCACGATCAACTGTGACGCGATAGATTTGAAAGGAAACATTTCAGGTTGTACAACGACAAGCGGTTTGTCCTACAAGATACCGGGGCGCGTTGGTGATTCGCCGATTCTCGGGGCCGGTTTATACGTCGACAATGAATTCGGGGCGGCCGGTTCGACGGGAAGGGGAGAAGCGAACTTGTTATCATGCAGCAGCGTTATGATTGTCGAATATATGAGCCAGGGAAAGTCGCCGGAACAGGCGTGTATCATGGCGTGTGAACGAATTGCACGGCAAACAAAGGAAAAACGCTTGATCGATGAGAAAGGCAGGCCAAAATTCGACGTGAGGTTCTATGCGCTCAACAAAAAAGGAGATTTCGGAAGCGCCTCGATATGGAGCGGCGGAAAATTTGCCGTGAACACCGGAGAAAAGCAGAGCAGGCTCGCCGAATCCGCCTATTTGTATAAGAGAGAGCCGAGGGCAAGCAACTGACATGCCCTGGTT
>JACQPT010000027.1 GCA_016207415.1 Ignavibacteriales bacterium | reverse complement strand
GCGGGGTTGCTTGCACTGTCGCTGACATTTTCTCTGCTCAGCCCTTACTTTTTTACTTTGTCGAACCTCGTCATCATCGTTCAACAAAGCACGATCATTGCCATCATTGCCGCGGGGATGACATTCGTTGTGATCAGTGGGGGAATTGACCTTTCCGTCGGGTCAATGCTGGCTTTTTCGGGACTGGTGATGGCGGACATGGTTCATGGGGGGTTTCCTCTTCCCTTTGTTTTACTCGCCGGGTTATTTATTGGTTACTTTGCAGGTGCAGTGAACGGCACCCTGATTGCTTATGCACATCTGCCGCCGTTTATTGTCACACTTGGCACGATGAGCGTTTATCGTGGCGCAACACTCATGTACGCCGGGGGAGGATCCATTTCCGGATTTGAGGCAAGCTTTCGCGGAATTGCCCAGGGTGAAATTCTCAATATTCCCTACCCCGTCGTCGTAATGATTCTCGTCTATGTTCTTTCACACATCATCCTTACGAGAACAAAATTGGGCCGATATACGTACGCCATCGGCGGCAATGAGGAGGCTGCAATTCTGGCGGGAATAAACGTGAGATTGCAGAAGACAACTCTTTACGGAATATGCGGTATGTTGAGTGCACTTTCGGGTGTCCTGTTGACCGCGCGCCTAAATTCCGCGCAGGCTGTTGCCGGTACGATGTATGAGCTTGATGCTATCGCCGCTACAGTAATTGGCGGAACGAGCCTACTCGGGGGAATCGGGACAGTCGTAGGAACGCTTGTCGGGGCCCTCATCATGGGCGTTCTACGGAACGGCCTCAATCTCCTCAATGTCTCGTCCTATGTTCAGCAGCTGATCATCGGCTCCGTTATCATCATGGCCGTGTTCGTCGATATTTCAGTTAAAAGAAAAGTTCGACTAGCCTGAAATAAAAAATGAGCAATCATTTCCTTGTAAAAACTGCAATCGTGTTGACACTGCTCGATGGAGGCTGCGGTGAGCGTCGGCCGACTCAGGAGAAATTCACCATAGGATTTGCCATCAATACACTGAACAATCCATTCTTTGTTGACATGAAAAAGGGAGCCGAGGATGCAGCGAACAGGAGTGGAGTAGACCTCATTGTTCAGGCGACCGAACGGGAAATGGATGTGGAACGACAAATGCAGATTGTCGAGAATTTCATCGAATCAAACGTGCGGGGACTGTGTCTGACGCCTAACGGGACGAGCGGAGTCATCCCGGCGATTCTGAAAGCAAACAAGGCAGGAATTCCCATCATCATCGTGGACAGCCGTGTGAACGGCTCTGAGTTGCGGGCGGCGAGAGGCTCAATTGCGGGGTTTGTCGGCTCGGACAACGTCGAGGGCGGTCGTTTGGCGGGAGAGTATGTCGTGCGCCGGCTGAGTGGAAAAGGGGCGGTTGCCGTTCTGGAAGGTCCAGCCGGCCACGAAACGGGAGATTCAAGGTTGAAGGGATTTCGAATGGCGATCGAACGCGAGCCGGGAATTATTCTCGCGAGCTCCCAAATAGCGGGGTTTGACAGGAGCCAGGGGTACATCGTGTTCCAAAATATCCTAGAGGGGCAAAGAAACTTACGGGCAGTCTTTGCTTGTAATGACCTGATGGCACTCGGAGCGGTCGAAGCTATCTCAGCTCTCGGCAAAACCGGTAAAATTGTTGTCGTCGGCTTTGACGCGATTGACGAGGCAAAAAGCGCCATTCGCGACGGACGGATGGACGCCACGATTGCTCAGTATCCGTATGAGATGGGGAGAGTCGCAGTCGAGAGTGTCGCGCGTGTGTTAAACGGCGAGCAAATTCCGCCGGAGATTCCGACCAGGATCGAGCTTATAACAAAGGAAAATGTCGACCGGTAAATTGATGCTGTCAGTGACGTGACCATCAAACCACGATAAGAACCGCTGCCGATGCGTGTCAGACTTTTTCTCATTGCTCTCGTTACGCTCAACCTCCCGTCGTTCTCTCAGATCAAAGATGTTCCGATTGAACCGGGGCAAGACCCAAGGTTGAAAGCGGATGTCTTGCTGGTCGTCGCCCATCCTGACGTGAGACTGCGGTCGGCAGTTTACTTGCAAAGCTCGTGTTTGATGACCAAAAGTGAATTGAAGTTGACCTCGCTAGTAACGGCCTCGGGCATTGCAAGGGCTGGCGACGATTTGGAGAATGGAGTTACCGTGAAAACTCCAGCCGGTTCCGTGAGTGTAGAAATCTTCACTGAAGGATTATTCGAGTCACGTTCGACCCTCAAGGTGAGTTCGCGTTGCGGAAAAGCCTCGTCGTGGAGAAAGAATGGCCGTCGGTCATGTTTAAAATCGGAATCAAAAGATTGGATAGAACTTCGGACGAAAAAAATCGCGGCAAGAATTCGAAGAAGCAGCGGAGCCGTCTCTTTTCATGATGCCCGCGGCCAAATCCTTAGAACACACTCTTAAGGAAAACCAGGAATGGAATATAGAAATCTCGGAAGAACCGGTGTTCAAGTAAGCCGTCTGTGCCTTGGCTGCATGATGTTTGGATGGAAGACATCGGAAGAAGATTCGTTCAAGGTCATCGACCGCGCTCTCGATGCGGGAATCAATTTTTTAGACACCGCAAATATTTATGGGAGGGGAAGCAGCGAGGAAGTTGTTGGAAAAGCTCTGAAAAGAAACGGCAAGCGCGACCGCATTGTCCTGGCAACGAAAGTCCATTTTAGGATGGACGATAAAGACCCGAATGCCTATGGCAACAGCCGCCGACACATCATTGAGCAGTGTGAACAGTCGCTGAAAAGGCTTCAGACCGACCGCATCGACCTGTATCAAATTCATCGTCCCATGTCGGAAATCCCTATCGATGAAACACTCCGTGCACTTGATGACCTCGTGCGGTCAGGGAAAGTCCGCTACCTGGGAACCACGACGTTCGGCGCATGGCAGATTGTGGAGTCTCTCTGGGTCTCGAAAGAACTTGGCTTGAACCGCTTTGTTACAGACCAGCCGCCCTATAATATTCTGGACCGGCGAATCGAGCGGGAACTGATTCCTGCGGCTCAATCGTACGGCTTGGGGCTCATCCCATGGTCTCCTCTCGCAGCCGGGTTTCTTACGGGCAAATACAGGAAAGGGGAGGCCAGGCCGGCGGATGCGCGCCTGCAGCAGGAAAACGAATGGTACAACAGGCATTTCACAGACGAAGCATTCAACCTAGCCGAACAAATTGTGGAGTATGCAAAGAAGAAGGGATGCACGCCGAGTCAGTTTGCACTGAGCTGGTGTCTTCACCAGAAAGGAATCACCAGCCCGATTATCGGCCCGCGTACTATGGACCAGTTTGAGGATAACCTCAGGGCGCTCGAAATATCGCTTACGGATGAGGACCGCGCCTTTGTCGACCGCATTGCGCCCTCCGGAAGGGTCACTATCGATTATTATGAAGCAGATTTCGGACCAAGCGCTTACCGCTGGTAGTGTGCTATGCTCATAGGAAAAGGCAAACACACATACGAATGGATTGACAACTGGGCTGTCATTGCGGCTACGCCGACCGGCCGCGAAAACGGCAGAACGCATGGTGTCGTCGTATCCGATTCCGGGAAAATCTTTGTGTTTCATCAGGCAAATCCCGCAGTGTTGGTGTTCAACGAGGATGGCAGATTGCTGAACGCATGGGGCGACAGGTTTTTGGGAGCCCATGGCATGACACTCGTTCGGGAGGACGGAGACGAATACCTCTGGCTCACGGACCAGGATTCACCCGAGGTGGTTAAAATGACACTTGACGGTGTCACGGTGATGACCCTAGCGAAACCGAACCATCCGACGTATCAGTCCGGAAAGTATTCCCCGACGTGGGTAGCGGTGAACGAAGGGAGACATGGCGGAAATGGAGACATTTGGGTGGCCGATGGTTACGGGATGAACTATGTACATCGGTATAATTACAGAGGGAATTACCTTTCGAGCATGAACGGAGACGAGGGAGCGGGAGCTTTCCAGTGCCCGCATGCGGTTTTCTTTGATACGCGCGAGGGCGAATCCGAGTCCGAGTTATATGTTGCAGACCGCGGGAACAAGCGTTTTCAGGTGTTTAGCGCCGATGGGAAATTTAATCGGTCCTTTGGCGAGCATTTTCTGAGCTGCCCATGTGCATGTCAGACAAACGGAGAGGAACTCTACATTCCCGAGCTGACGGCAAAGCTAGTTGTCCTCGACTCACGAGACCGGCATGTGTGCACCCTGGGAGACAATGAAGCATCGTGTCGGATTGAGGGATGGCCAAACCACCCTCGTTCGCTCATCAAAGAAGGAAAGTTCAACAGTCCCCACTCGCTTGCTGTCGACCGGTCGGGCAACATTTACGTTGTTGAATGGATCATCGGAGGGCGAATAACGAAACTGCAAAAAGTGGAACCATAACTTATCACACAAGGAGATCATCATGCTGACGCAGACACAGTTCACCATCACAGAAGCACAAAAAAAACAATACAGGGATGAAGGATTCTTTATTCTCAAGAACGTCATCCCGCAGGAAACGCTGAACGTGCTCAATAATCAGTGCGATTCACTCGTCAAAGAGCAAGATGACGAAATGGATCGCCAGGGTACGGACGTGCTCAATCTGAGCAGAAGGAACAGCAGATATTTTGCTTTCCTGCCACACAAGAACAGGCCGGAGCTTGGCGAGTTCATATTCAGCGATATGATGGCAGCGATTTGCCGTGCGACTGTCGGGGATACCGCCTATCTTTTCTGGGAACAGTTTGTCGTCAAGGGATCGGACAAAAAAGGGGCCGAATTTCCCTGGCACCAGGATTCAGGCTATGTGGACACCGTTCACCGGTCCTACGTAAACGCATGGATCGCACTCGACGATGTCTCAGAAGAGAACGGCACAATCTATATTATTCCGTTTTCGAAGGCAGGAACAAGAGTGAAGGTCGAACACAAGCCGATCCCGGGCTCGAATGATCGCGTCGGCTATTTTGGATCTGAAAAGGGATATCCGGTCGTTTTCTCTGCCGGGTCCATTGCCGTATTCTCCAGTTTGTCCTTCCATCGATCAGGTCCTAACAACACTAAGAACATGCGGCGGGCTTACGCGTTGCAGTATTCGCCCGAAATCATTTATGAACCGGACGGTTCAGTTAAAGGCTTCGACATGCTCTTTCTCAAAGACGGCAAACGCGTTCGGTAACGGTCATGGTGAAGAAACCGTGAACCCATGCTTTCCTTCACAGGGTTGGATATTGGCACGACGGGAGTTAAAGCCCTCCTCATTTCCGACAAGGGAACCTCATCGCGACGGCGACAGAAGAATATCCCCTGTCCAACCCAAAACCGCTTTGGTCGGAGCAGAACCCTGAAGACTGGTGGAAAGCTTCGGTAGCCTGTCTTCGTAAGCTTCTGAAAGGATCGAATGTGTCCGCC
Organism: Ignavibacteriales bacterium; assembly: GCA_016207415.1. GTDB lineage: Bacteria > Bacteroidota > Ignavibacteria > UBA10030 > UBA10030 > JACQPT01. The sequence continues at coordinate 3,558 of JACQPT010000027.1, read as the reverse complement.
GGAGAAATCAAGAGTGTCGGGCTTTCGGGCCAAATGCACGGATTGGTTCTCCTCGACAATCAGGGCATCGTCCTCAGGCCTTGTATTCTCTGGAACGATCAACGTACGGGGGAGCAATGTGAATCGATTACTCGAAAACTTGGTTTACAACAACTCCTGAGATTGACAGGGAATCCGGTTCTGCCGGGTTTCACCGCTCCAAAGATCGTTTGGGTGAGGGAGAACGAACCGCGCATATATGAAAAAACGTCCCATGTCCTTCTTCCGAAGGATTACATCCGCCTGCGCTTAACGGGCGAGTATACAACTGACGTCTCCGATGCTTCCGGAACTTCTCTCCTCGATGTTCGGCGGCGAACCTGGTCGAAAGAAATGCTTGTAGTGCTCGATCTACCGGCCGCATGGATGCCCCAGCTCATTGAATCATCTCAAATTGCGGGACGCATCTCGAGGGGAGGTTCTGAAGCAACAGGATTGAAAGAAGGCATTCCGGTTGTCGGCGTTGGAGGAGATCAAGCGGCATGAGCTGTTGGGAGCGGGATTGTGAGCGAAGGGGTTGTTTCTGTGACAATAGGGACTTCAGGCGTTGTGTTTGCGCATAGTCACGCGTACAGGATGGAGCCCAAGGGACGGCTGCAAGCATTCTGTCACGCTGTGCAAGAGAGCTAACAATCAAGCCGGTTCAAACAACTTCGCCTCGCTCCGCAAACTTCGCTGTCTATCGCTCAATGTATGAATCCTACACCCAGTCCTATCCTGCTCAAAAGCCGATTTTCAATTCCCGAGTTTCTAGATTGACTCCAGAATCTCCAGCTTGATTCTCTCGAAAAGGATGATGTCATGAAAACCCGTCAGCTTGGCAAGAATGGACCTCACCTCAGCGAAATTGGCTTCGGCGCGTGGGCGATCGGCGGACCGTGGATCTATGGCTGGGGTGCTGTGGACGATCTGGAATCGATGAAAGCTCTTCACCGCGCACTCGACCTTGGTATCAACTGGATTGACACCGCGGCAGCTTATGGGTTTGGACACTCCGAGGAAGTAGTAGGGAAAGCGCTTAAAGGCAAAAAGAATGTCTTTGTTGCTACAAAATGCGGCCTCGTCCCGGACGGAAAAGGAGACGCATATCGCAATTCGAAGCCGGAGAGCATTCGGCAAGAGATACATCAGAGCCTGAGAAGATTAAAAGTCGATTGCATTGACCTGTACCAAATTCATTGGCCGGATGCATCCGTTCCTTACGAAGAGTCCTGGGAAACGCTCGTCCGTCTCCAAGAGGAGGGAAAGGCACGATACATTGGCGTGAGCAATTATGACGTGTCGATGCTGGAAAAGTGTATGAAAATCCACCACGTGCAATCCCTGCAGCCTCCTTACAGTATGCTGGTTCGGGATGTCGAGAGGGAAGCACTTGAATACTGCAAGAGAAACGGAATCGGGATTTTCGCCTACAGCCCAATGCAGTCGGGCCTTCTCACCGGAAGGTTTGACATCAACCGCCTTGCTCCGGATGATTGGAGACATGGCAGCTCAATGTTTCATGAGCCGACACTTTCACATGCCCTTGCATTAGTTGAAAAACTACGACCGATGAGCGCTCGCTACGGGAAAACAGTGGGGCAGTTGGCGGTTCAATGGGTCCTTTCTCACGATGAAATCACGTGCGCCATTGTTGGAGCCAGAACGGCAAAACAAGTGGAGGACATTATAGGGTCGGCGGGCTTTCAAATCTCGCCGGATGACATGATGTTGATCGACAGCCTGACAGATGAGTTCCGTCGGACACTCCAAAACTGAGAAGCTTCTTCTCGACACGGACATCGGTACCGACATTGACGACGCGGTTTGCCTCGCCTATTTGCTGGCCCATCCAGAATGTGACCTGCTCGGCATAACCACTGTCACCGGCGAGCCCGAGAAACGTGCGATGCTGGCAAGCGCGATCTGTCGGCAAGCGGGAAGGGAGGTTCCGATTTACCCCGGCGCAGAACATCCAATGAAAGTTCTGCTGAAACAAAAAATTGCGCAGCAGGCGGAGGTACTGGGAAACTGGGCTCATGAGACAAAATTTCCTTCGGGTGAAGCAGTCGAATTTCTACGTCGGACAATCCGCGCACATCCTGGCGAAATTACGCTCCTGACCATCGCACCGCTCACAAACATCGGCCTGTTGTTTTCGAAAGACCCGGAGATTCCCCGTCTTCTGAAAAGACTCGTCATGATGTGCGGAAGGTTTTTTGAGCCAATCCCTGACGGCTACAGTGCTCTTGAGTGGAATGCCATCGGCGATCCTCACGCGTCCGATATTGTCTACCGCTCCTCTGTGAAATTGCACCGGTCAGTGGGAATTGATGTGACGAGCAAAGTCGTTATGAGCGCCGACGAGTTCCCCAACACTTTCCGGGATGAACCACTCTTCCAGCCCATCCTTGATTTTGCCGAAATTTGGTTCAAGGATTTTTCCGGCACAACCTTCCATGATCCACTGGCCGCAGCAACGATTTTTGACGACGTCTGTCAATTTCAGCGGGGAACTGTCGACATTGAACTGCAGGAGGGAGAAAATCAGGGTTTAACGCGCTGGTCGCCCGATTCCAAAGGACGCCATGAGGTGGCAGTGAATGTCGACGCACCGCATTTCTTTGAGCATTATCTCTCGACAATCCGTCAGGCTGAGAAATGATCAAAAAATCTTTGGCAGCGACATTGGTGTGGCTCATACTCTCCGCATTGGCAGCCGGGTGTGGCGAAAAGCAACCAGCTGGCGACGCTCGGGTGGTGATTACGTTCTGGCACAGTTTTGTCGCAAACACGATCCCCTCCTTAAATGCGCTTATTCAAAAATTCGAATCGGAACACCCTGGCATAAGAATCCATGCTCAATATGTCCCCACGGGCGATGCCCTGGTCCACAAACTGGTGACAGCTGTGCAGAGCAAAACCGCCCCCGACATCTCCTGGATTCACGCGGATTTCCTTGACAAACTCGTTCAGGCAGACGCGATCTTTCCCATGGACGATTTCACGAATGGCCCCGACGGGTTGACCAGGGAAGACTTTGAAGATATTTTCCCCGCTTCACTCGAAGCCGGCAAATGGAAAGGGATTCTCTATGCGCTTCCTATGGAGGCGACATCGCTTGCCCTTTTGTATAACAAAAACCTTTTCAAAAAAGTGGGAATTCATCCGGACCATCCTCCACAAACCTGGGATGACCTCCGAAATTATGCGAAGAAGCTCACCGTCGATTCGAACGGAGACGGTACGGTTGACCAGTACGGATTTTTCGTACCTGTGTTTCCGGCTTCGGGCGAATTGAATATTTGGATGAATCTCCAGTGGGCTCCCTTCCTCTGGCAGGCCGGCGGCGAAGAATTCAATGATGACCAAACGAAAGTACTCTTTAACAGCCCGGCGGGAGTTGCAGCATTAACGCTGTGGAAAAAGATCTATGAAGACCTTGATTTCAGCAGGTTTAGTTTGTCGCACGATATGGGATTTGCGTCTCAGAAGCTGGCGATGATTCTGGATGGCCCGTGGAATCTTCCACGCTATCGT
>JACQPT010000028.1 GCA_016207415.1 Ignavibacteriales bacterium | reverse complement strand
GATTAAACGGGTTCGGATAATTCGATTCGAGTCTAAACTCCTTCGCCGCCAAACCGATTTCCACTTCTGCATTGCCGTAGTACTGGAAAGTCCCGTCGTTGTCGATTTGCTTGATGCGGTAGGCGTATCGTCCTGATGGCACGTTCGCATCAACATGGCTGTACTCACGCGCAGAAGTACTGGTTCCCGAGCCAATTACAAAGCCGACTTTTGTCCAATTGTTGGAACCCACCGAGCGGCGTTCGATCTCGAAGCCGAAATTGTTTACTTCAGATTCTGTCGACCAAAGAAGTTCCGCGGCAAGTCGATTCGCCCTTGCCGAGAATGAAACGAGCTGAACCGGCAATGCCTCCGGCGGATACGTAAACTGCCTTTGCGTATTCACTGCGATCGTGTCGGTTGCCGTTTCATCAAGAACATTATTGATTGTCATCGTGTAAACGGTGTCTTGATACATTGTGCTCACCGTGAGATGCACCAGCGCATGATTCGACGCATCCCTCGTTGCACTGCTGACGCTAATACTTTTGGTCACCGTATAATTCGACGTTGTTTGAGATGAAGTGAGATCAACCGCCTCGCTGAAGGTAATATCGATTGCTGTTGTGCTGAGCGCAACGAGGCTCTGAATGAGCGGCTTGGTGCTCGAAATCGTCCCGGAACCCGTAATGGTGCCGCTGTTGTTGAACGCCCCCTGAATGTTCAAGCTGCTTCCGCTGCTCATCTCGAGGGTCGCAGTGCTTGTCAAAGTGAGCGATCCAGAGGAAAGTGTGACCGACACACCGGAGTCGACGATAACCGAATTGGTGATCGTGATATTCCCGCTCAGTGAAATCGACCCGGATGTGTTTTCAAATTGCACATTATAAAAGGAAATATTCCCGAGCAGGGTTTCTGGCTGTGCTCCGCTGAAGGTCACCGTACTTGTTCCGGGAATAAAATTGGATCCGGATGCATTGTTCCACACAACGCCCTGGAAATCGAGAGTGCCACTTCCAGCGTCAAATGTTCCACCGTTTTGGAATGAGATGGAATTCTTGAAAATGATTCTTCCGTCGCCGAGATTCACTGTTCCTTGGTTGAGTAATTGTCCAGTGCCATAGACAACAAGAATTCCAGGGTCAGGATTCGGGTCGAAAGAAAGAAGCGCACCTTGCTGGATTTTCAAGTTTCCCGTTTTGGCTGTGTCCGATCCCGGTGGAGGAACGACCGGTGCAAAACCCGAATCGCTGATGATGACGCTCGAAGAGGAAGTTGGAACGCCCTGACTCCAATTGGCAGGGTTGTTCCAGGAAGAGTCAACTTTCCCTCTCCAATTGTTGTTTTGAGGGTGGAGAAAACCGGAAGGTGCAATGATGAGAACCGCAATCGCGCAGAGCGCAACACGAGTGACGCGCACTTTCGAGACTTTCATTGGGCGACGTAATTGTCTAGTGTAAATACAACTAAACTTCAGCTAAGTTGGAGCCCCGAGCAAGAAGTATATTACGAAATTTGTTTAAAAATGGCGAGGCTTGAAGCGGCAGGTTGTGACAGGGAGCACGTGGAGGGAAAACCAAAACTCGGCTCTTGGTGTTTTTTCTGCTTGTCGCGGTCTTAACTGAAGGACTATTTTGTCAACACCCCACCATGAGGATCGGCAGACCCCTCGGTGTTTTTACTTTCTATTTACTATGAGGACATTTGTCCGGTTACTATTTTTTGAGCTTTTTTGACTTTCGGAGTCTTTTCCGCCTTGGGAAACGAGGCTTTGAGCTTCGGGTGAAAGTCGTTGACTAATCCGAGATACTAACGCACGGTGTTGAGTGTTCTTCCGGTGATCTGACCGATGGAGATGGCATCATTCTTCTTCTGAGCTAAAGCTAACACCTGGTCGTAACACTTGAGGTCACGATCAACTGCATTCTGGGTGTGTCCGGTCTTCAACACGATGTCTGCCGGAGAGATCCCTTGCTCAATACTCCTGGTGCAGTTGTTCAATATCATCGGCCAGCATCATCAACACCTTTCTTCACGGCGTGGCTTGCAAACTTGATTTTCCTTGTCGCGGGGATTATTAACCTTCTTCGCGTTCAAAAATAAAGTAGCCAGACCAAATAAAATAGCTATTTTGCCTTGCGTCGCTTTGGCGGGGAAAATCTGATGATCCTACCAACGTCGCAGCAGGGATTCCTCACATCGGTTGCACCTTCCACTCACCGTTGACGCGCAGCGTTCGTATCCTGTACGTAACGTCAGTCGGTGCTTTTTTGCCTTTAGAAGGACGTTTTGTCACTCCTTCGACCCAAGCTCTATCGCCAAAATCAAAGACGCGAACAATCTTGAGCTGCTTGACTTCGTCAACAGGATAACTCTGAGCTAACATGCCCATCACGGCGTCCTTACCTTCGGGGTTCTCAAGCATCTCGACGAATTCTTTTCTGAGCAGCTTTTTCAGCTTCGGCACGTCGTTCGCCATTTCAGCCTGAAGAAATTCTTGCACAGCTTTGGCTGGTGGAGTTTCGGCTGCACCCGCCCCCTCGATGCTTGG
>JACQPT010000025.1 GCA_016207415.1 Ignavibacteriales bacterium | reverse complement strand
TGTGCCGATGATTTGGATATTTGCGAACGGGATGGGCTCGCGTGTGGTGGTGTCCATCACGACGCCACGAACAACGGTGCCTTGCGACTGGCTCTCAATGGGAAGAACAAGCTGCAGGCCAAATGCGAGTATATTCAGTATCGCACGAGGTGACCTGAAACCAATGTGTCTAAAGAGTGACATCGGGACAAAAATGTTCGGACCCCACCTTTTCTCCAGCGCGGGCACAGTTGAATCGGTTTTGTACTTTGCGATCAATCAGTGAAAGCGACCAATGTGTTTAGAATCTTCTAAAAACTCAAGCCTGGTTTGAGTTATCAAGAAACCTTCGGGAGGTCCACCGAGGGTTACTTCGCTCCAAAGATCAGCACACCAATTGTCCCCATATCCCACCAGGATTGATTCTGATTGAATCCCGCCCAAATATGCTGGTTCTTCCGATAGTTTAAACCGTCGTTGTCGTTCATCGCGACATCGAAACCGATTTTGTATCCGGGCTTGGCAGGGATGTTCAGGGTTGCAATAGGGAAGCGACAGATGACGGCGTATCCGCTGGAAGTTTTCCGGTAAAAAGTCTCGGCTCCCGGCGCAAGATTTGGCTTCGGCAACAGCGGTCCTCCCGCGCCACCGCCTTTCCACACACCCGCTCCGAAATTTGTTGAACGATAGTCTGCCATGGAGAGCTGTCGGAACAATCCTGGCGTAGGGGGCTCAGCTCCCTGGTCGGATGTGGTGCGCGTGTCGAGTACGACTTCCATACAGTCAGTATCCCACGGATAGCTCATACGCGGAAAATCCCAGTGAGTTACTAGGGAGTCATCTTTTACATCTGCACCGACGTAAAGATAATCGCTATCATACGTGATATACACCTGTGCGGAGAGGTCAGAAGGGCCGTTCCAGGGCTGGTTCCCCATTAAGAGCCTGCAAACCTGATTGGCGTCGTCGATCAATACTGGATTCCTCTTGTTCCAGCCTTCCCAGCGACCGTCCAGTGAGGGAGCCCGTTTCGCAAAATGAGCGGTCGCTGCATAAAAATCGCGTTCCATTTCATAGTCAAAGCTTCCACTCTGGACTCTCGCCCGAATGGGATAATGTTGATTTTTCGCATTATATCCACTCAGTCGAACTGAGAATGCTACGCGCTCTGTGGCATCGGGAGCCAGAGTAATTGACTTCTGGAGTGGACCGCGAACGCTCCATGCTTCATGTGGAGCAAGACTCAGCTTCACACGCTGCGTCTCGTGCGTGTTGTTCTTGAGGTTAACCAGCAGCGTTTCTTTTGTCCCATTGGGCATTGTCAACTCAACACCGACAGGAACCGATAAACGAAAAGATTTCTGAATACTTTGAGAGCCAAAGGATACAATTGTTTCAAAATTGACGGACGGTAGGTTATTAGGAACATTGAGGCTGATCTCAAACGTTTCCACGCTCTTGCCTTTTATTTTTTTGGTCGCTGATTCTTTTCCCGTAATCCAGTCTTCATTGACATCATAAGTAGCAGGTACTGTTCTGCGTTGCATGGTTCCTTTGTGGAATGACCTCAGGTTGACAATTCCTCCCCACCAGGAGAGCTGGCTGGTGACACGCTCATTCCAGTTTGCGACAAGGCTAAGCCTTATTTTTCCTTCCATCGCACTCTCCGACGGATTATAAACGCGGAATCTCAATTTGTTCATTTGGCCTAAATACAGAGTGCTGTCGCTAGGGTCAATAGCTTCTATTGCGACATCACCTTGCTTACGAATGATGACATAATCGCCTTGACGCTCGAAAGGAAGTTCCTTGCCATTTGCTTCCACAGCTGATGTACTCGGCGCCCAGATTGTCACCGAGCTGAATTGGTCGGGGAGAACAAGCGATAGTTTTACCCCATCCCAACGAGCTTCGATTTTAGAAAGAGAAAAATCCGAGCTGAGAAGAGTCTTTCCTGCATCTTTCAACTCCTTGATGTTGAACGCACACAGAAAGGCTGGTTTTCCATCCTGATTTCGGATGACGCTATATTCTGATCGTTGGAGATTGAGACGAACGAGATCGATCACATCGTTGCGATGAACGATATACGAATTCCGGTCGGAGGAGCGCTCAAATTTCATCACAGTCGGCTTGTCGACATAAGCCTGGATGAGGTGTTCAAATCGCGTGTTGTTAGTTTCCCGGCGACTGAATACCATCGGCAGTGGTCTCGGGTCCCTGACCATTTGTTTGTAAAAGCCGCCAATGCGAGGTGAAATGCATTGGAAGACTTGTGTATTCTTCTCTCCGATTGCTTTTACGAGGAGATGCTCGCCTCCGTCTGCGAAGACGCCGCTCCAGGAGGAATCTGTAAACGCGGACGAGATTTCCGTCAGCTGGTCGTAACCGGGAATTCCCGGCTGATGGCCGAAACGGTCAATGGGTTCGGGAACAAAGTTGAGGTCCTCCAGCTTAAGAGTTCCAAAGCTGTGCAACGGCCAGTCGATGATGCGCTTATCCGGAGAGGCCACATCAAAAACATCGATGAAATAATCGTCAACCTGAATGACCGTGCGTGTCAGTTTTGTGCCCGCGTATGCTGTTTCTGTCCCACCTGACGCCACTTGCAATCCGGGAAGGTCGCCGAAAAAGAGGCCATATCCGTTTGTCCATGTTTGAGTCGTCTGGTCGATCACAACGGTGTTATGGGCAATCGTTTGACGGAACCAGAGTTGCAACATCGGGTCGAAATAGGATTCGTTGAGAGGGTCCACAATCCAATTACGTCCTTGGGCGTAATAACCGATTTGCAAACGGTCCGGATGGCCGTGCTCGCCGCCCATAATGCCGTAATCCAGATAAAGGTAGCGGCGGTCTTTTCCCGACCCATTTCGAAGGGCGGAAAACCCGTTTCCCGCGAGGTTCTTACTCTCCTCCGGGATGATGTTTGTTGTTTCCCGCGGCAGTTCCGGCTCAAGGTTGAACATCGTAATCGGGGCATCGGCCTCGCCGAGCTGTGAAGTTTCTCCCACGACTTGTTTGCCGCGCACAACTTTGGTGAGGTTTAAGAGGGCAAGATATTTGGGATGCTTATACACGGCATAACCGAGCTCATAGTATGGAGCGTATTCCAGAATATTACCTCCGCCGCTGTCCTTACTTCGAGGGAATTCGTAATTCGGGAGAATCAGATCGAACGGCACGTCGAACATTTTGTTCATCGACCGCCCTGCGATTTCACGATGATACAGATCGAGCCCGTTGTGCCGTGCCATTTCTGCGAGATGGATCATACCTCGCAAGGCGACATAATGGTAACCCGACCATTCCGCCCAAAACCCGCTCTCGGGTAACCCGGCTCCAAGCTGCCAGTCGAAGCCAAACTCTCCTTTCATCGCAAAATCGATTAATGCCTGATCTCCGTACAAAAATCCGACCGCGGCTGAGACGTTGTTATACCAAAGTTGACGGTTGGAAGCTGACTCAGGAAATTTCTGTGTAATGTATGCCAACGGATAGAAAAACTTTTCCTTGAGCGTTTTGTGGTCCTGTTCCGAGAAGCCCTTGTAGTTATAGAGCAAGTCGTATCCGTAGGCCATATCGACGCCCCAAAACGATTCCGAGAGAGTACCGAAAAACACGTGGGCAGGCCCCAGGATAGTGTTTGTGGTCGGGTATTTCAGATAGAGGTCGGCGAACTGCACGAGAATTTCGCGGCCGGCGGCGGCATAGCGTGCGTCGTCATAAAGATTGTAAAGAATGCCCATCCACACGAGACGTGTTGCGAGCAGGCGGTTGTACCATCCGGCCCATGAAGCGTCATACTTGCCGCCGCTGTAGGTTTCCGTCGTGTCTTTGGGGCAACGATGTTCGTATGGCCGATTGTCCTCATACAAGAGTTCGACATCATGCTTCGGGCAAGCGTACATTTTGTATTGGTACGTTTGCTTTACCGGTGAGACGAAAATTGGGTGTTGGATAAAGCGGTCGACATCGCGTTTATGCGCTTCGACGATGTTGCGATACCAGGTGTAGTCTTTGACCCAACCTTTGGCTTTTACGATTTCGCTTTGATCCGCCATAAGCCGGGGATGGGAAAGCTGACTCAATAAGACTGTGGGATGGAAAAAAAATGATGCAACGGTTAAGAAAAAGAGTTCGCGAAGAGGTTTCATTGGTTATTCCTCACTAGATCGGTGGAGGTGGACTCCTATTGCCTAGGTCGTTAGAGGTAACTCCTCTCACCGGGATTGACGTTTAAATTGATCGAGCAAACTTCGAATTTCTGAAAATCCGCGGACAGCTACTTTGTATGAAATGAAACAAAAACCCAAAAAGCCGAGAGCGAGGGCGAACATCCAGGCGAGTTCCCAAAATTCCATCATTATCGATTTTCTCCAGTCTGTTGCAATGTCGACTGTTGGGTGTCAGGCGAGACGAAGGACCCGATGCCCATACCGACAAATCCAAGAACGAAGCTCAAAGTGCCGCGTACATTCGGCAAGAAAAGTTGAGCAATGTATCCACCTGAAGTCGACCCCCGGGCTTGAAGGATCATATCCTCAATCACGAATGTGAGTGGCAGAAGCGCTCCAAGGATGAATGCCGTATAGGCTCCCGTTGTCGACGCGCGCTTCCAATACAAGCCGGCTACCAGCACAGCCAGTCCACCGGCGTAGTATACCGTTGTCACATCCAGAAGATAACGAAAAGCGGTTTCCTTCAACTCATACCAAATTCCAAAAACAAGCATGAATGCACCGATAACGAGAATTGCCGTTCGCGTCCAAAGGATGCGTTGGCTATCGGACAGAGTTCTATTTCTCAAAGGAATGACAAGGTCATTGACGATGATGCTGCTCCAGGCCAGAATGTAGCCGGAGTCCGTTGACATCATTGCGGCGAACATTCCGGCAGCCACAATGCCGAGCATGCCCACGGGGAGAATCTCAGCCAGAAACTTCGGCATTCCGCCTGTTGCGTCCGAGCTGACGCCAAAATACAACGCCGCTCCTATTCCCCAGACGATAGGAAAGAAAGCTCTTCCGAGGAACATGACACTCGTTGTTTTGAAAATCGACCGGTTCAGTTCGGGACTGTGTGTCGCGAACACGCGTTGAGCGACCGGTTGCCATAAAATGCAACCTGAAATTGCAAAGATCGACCAGTAGAAGACGAACGACCAACCGTACTCCGGTTGAACGAACGGGTCCAGGCCTTGTGCTCCATACGTAGCTGTAACCCTCGCGAAGAAGTCCAGCCCGCCTTGCTGCATCAGCACAAAGATCGTTGTTGCTGCCATGCTGACCGCGAGAATAACGAATTGCACATAGTCTGTCAAAACCACCGATAACATTCCACCAAGGACTGTGTACACGAGAACAGCAACAACCAAAACCGACATCGTGATGTGAAGAAGAGTCTCCGGGATGTTGACGAAATGCACGATGAACACTGCGCCGAGTTTCAGGAATACGCCAAGACTCAGGATACCAGAAATCGTCAACAATACCGCGCCGAGGACACGTACGCCTCTTGAGTACCTTAGCTGGAAATATTCTGTTATTGTGAAGAGCTCGAGCTTCCGAATGCGATCGATGACGAAACCGGTTCGGCCGATTACATAGTACGCAGCGGCCCAGATAATACCGATGATGAAGGCAGAGAGTCCGAACCGAAACCCTTGTTCTCCAAAATACATCATCGTAATGAGGCCAAGCTCGGTTGCCACAAGTGTCGCAACTCCCAGGTGATAACGGATGTGTCTTCCCGCGACCAGGAAATCAGCGACCTTGCTAACACGGCCACGGCCAATCAGGCCGATGCCGATTGCGGCTATAACATACAGCGCAATGGAACTCCAGTCAATCCAAGTCAGTCGCACAATGTTCGCGTTGAGGGGGAAGTGAGTGGGAAAAGCTTTTTAAGTTGCTGTTATCCAGATATTTGCGAATGGCTCCCCTTCGCGGAAGAGCACGGGGAAATATGGGCCGGCATACGGTTCACCATCCGCCGGATGAAGCAGGGTATTGCTTGTGTGGTCGTCGGACGTGGTTCCCGCTTTATATCGAGTCCCATCGGCAATCAGGTGAATCGCCAGAGAGATTCGCGGGCGTCTGCTTAGATTGGCCCGGCTGCCGTGGATCGTGACGCAATGATGAAAACTAACGCAGCCGGCTTTCAACACACACGGTGCAGTCGAAAACCGCTGTCCCGTCTTTTCCTCGATCCGTTTGATTTGTTCTTCAACGTCCTGATGATAGAAATGGTCCTCGCCCAAAGGCCCCCACAAGTGACTTCCGGGAACAACCTCCATGCAGCCGTTTTCTTCGTCTACATCTTCGAGAGCAACCCATGCAGTAATTGCCTTGCTTTTATCCAGGCACTTCCAGTAGCCCAGATCCTGGTGCCAGCCGATGTTGCCTGCTTTTCCACTTTGCGGAGGTTTGTACAGCAGCTGGTCATGCCAAAGGCGAATCCCGCGAACTCCGGAAAGTCGCGCCGCAATTTGTCCAATAAGAGGATGAAGAGTGAGTTTCGCAATGGTTGCATCTGTCCAGTAGGCGTTGTTCACCTGGACTAACTTTGATGTATCGCCGGGTTCGGGATCGCGACTCAATGGAGGTCGCTTCGTTTCATACTCTCCGGCAACAACGCGGGCGTGGTGTTCCCGGAACTGCTCAAGCTCTTTGTCGCTAAAAAGCTTCGGACTAAGCCAATAACCGTTTTTATTGTAGAAGGCGATATCTTCCGCAGTTGGAAGGTTTTGGAGTGTCATTTATGTCCTGTGAATGTTCATTCAATTCGACCCCTTTTCCATTTCCCGCGTTGGCTGCGTGTGGAACAACGCCTCATACGAGCAAAAGTCCGATCGTCCCTCACAAGCTCTCGCTATTGACCGGACTTCGGGAGAGTTTCAAGCATCTTCCAACAATACAATTGCATTCTCGGGAGATGAAACGGCCCCTTCCACATCGTGCCTTTCACGCGGGTGGAAATCGATCCGTCCCGGTGTAAGTAACCGAACCATTCACCGTGTACCGAATCCGGGAAATGGGCATACGCCCAATCGTGAACCTGTTTATACCAGTCCAAATATTTAGCATTGTTCGTGAGCTGGTAAGCCATCAGCGTGCCAATGATGGCCTCGTTATGCGGCCACCAGAATTTCATGTCGTGCCAGTATTCGGTCGGCGGAAGATTTCTTGCATCGCGAAAGTACAAAAGCCCTCCAAACTCATGGTCCCAGCCAATTTCATACGACCAGTCTATTATAGTGGTGCCCAGTTTGATCAAACGGGCATCGTTATTCCTCCGCCGGGCTTCATCAAGTATAAACCATGCGGCTTCTATGGAATGGCCAGGGTTAACAAGTCTACCGTCGAGCGTATCATAAAACTCTCCTTTGGGTCCGACGTTTTCGAGAACACATCGGAATTCCGGCTTCAGGAAATCTCGCTCAATCTCGGCGACGCAATCATCGACTACCTGTCTTGAAAAGGGATCTGCCATGGCGTCTTGAAGTGCCTGCGCGGCAGATATCAGACTCATCGTCATTGCCAGGCCTTTCATTGGCCGTGTCTTCGGGATCACTTTTGGCTCCAGCAGTCCGGGCGTTTTTAGATACGTGTGGATTTTCTGAAACAATGCGAGGGCTTTCTGGGTCCAGGCCGAATCCCGGGAAGCTTTGCCGTATGCTGCAAACGCCATGACAGCAAATATCTCCGAAAAGACGTAGCGTCTCTTGCGAAGAGGCTTGCCTTCTCGTGTAACCCAGAAAAACATGCGGCCATCGGAATCGAAGCAATGGTTCTCAATGAAATCTACCCCGTGTCGTGAAAGGTCTAACCAGTCGTCTCGTTCTTCCACGGTTGAGTATAAGGTTGCGAGCATCCAGGAAAAACGGCCCTGGATCCAAACGGATTTATCAGTGTGGAGCAGGGATCCGTCTCGGTCGAGCGCGCTGAAAAAACCCCCGTGTTTTCTGTCGACCGAGCGTGGGATCCAAAATGGGAGTGTATCGTGCAGTAGTCCATCTCGGTACACTCGAATCAACTCGTCGATATTCATGGAAATCTGCACAGACATGAGTTGAAGCTAAGAAATGGCTATGTGGGATGCAATGAGAAATCACGACGACGAAGAATCATTTAATTCCTAAAAAGCCGGATTGTAAAAGAACTTTGAATTGTCTACATTAGCCCCGAAACTTTTTCCTTCGCACATCCCAACGGAACAATTCTCTTTTCTTTGCTTTGGGCTGTCTTATAATTGATGCAGGTGGAATAAATGAAAACTCTCTTTCTTGTTGCTAATGGAGACCTCCGACTTGCAGCGAATCAAAATTGCGAACCTGCTCAGGCGGAGATGGAACAGAAGATCAATGCCGCTGTGGTGAAACTTGGCGGCAATGTCAAGCGCGCTCATTCCTATGATGACAAGAAGAAACACGGATTTATCGACAGTCAGGCTTACGGAATCGAGGTTTTCAAGTCCATTCCGAAAACAGCGCCGCTCATCGTCGCAGAAGCTGTGTGGCAGTATAGTCACCACATTCTCGCAGGGATATTTACACACAAAGGCCCAATCCTGACGATTGCGAATTGGAGCGGCACCTGGCCCGGCCTTGTCGGGCTGTTAAACCTGAACGCGTCGCTCACGAAAGCCGGCGTGCGCTACTCATCGTTGTGGAGTGAAGACTTTACGGATGTGTTCTTTATGAGGGGACTCAAAACCTGGATGAAATCCGGTGTTGTGAAGCATAACACGAGCCACGTGGTTTCTTACAAGAAACCAAGTGTTCCTGCAAAAGCAAAGAAAATTGGAAAGAGTTTCGCCGAGGAATTCAGAAACACCAAAGCGATTCTCGGAGTATTCGACGAAGGATGCATGGGCATGTATAACGCAATTATTCCGGACGAGCTACTTCATCCAACCGGAGTTTTCAAGGAACGATTGAGTCAGTCAACACTGTACGCCGGGATGCTGAAGGTGAGAGATGATGAAGCAAAAGCGGTTTACGACTGGCTGATCGGGCGGGGACTGAAATTCCAGTTTGGCCATGAAGAAGAAACTGAGCTTACGGAGCGACAGGTGCTTGAGCAGTGCAAGATGTATGTAGCGGCAGTACGACTCGCTGATGAGTTTGGGTGCGCGGCGATCGGTATTCAGTACCAGCAAGGACTTAAAGACCTGACACCGGCTTCCGACCTTGCCGAGGGTATTCTCAATAATCGAGACCGGCCTCCCGTCTATTCAGAGGGAAATGACAAGGAGTTGTTTGCAGGAGAGGCTTTGCCCCATTTTAACGAAGTCGATGAATGTGCAGGGCTGGACGCGCTCGTAACATACAAGCTGTGGAGCCAATTGGGTTTTCCGCCGGAAAACACATTGCACGATCTTCGCTGGGGAAGGCATTACAAAGGTAACGGCGTCGATGATTTCGTGTGGGTGTTTGAAATCTCAGGTGCGGCTCCGCCTGCGCATTTTATCGACGGCTACCATGGTGCGACGAGTGAACGACAGCCTCCAATGTACTTTCGATTGGGGGGTGGAACGCTCAAAGGAGTGAGTAAGCCGGGGTATGTCGTTTGGAGCAGAGTCTTTGTCGCGGAGGGAAAACTGAACTACGATACGGGCATGGCCGAGGTCGTCAAATTGCCGGCCGCGGAGACACAGGAGCGCTGGAAAGTGACCACGCCACAGTGGCCAATCATGCATGCAGTGGTTAAAGGAGTGACGCGGGACCAGATGATGGCGCGTCATAAATCAAATCATATTCACGTTGTGTATGCACCGGATTACGACAGCGCAAGGTTCGGTATGTTTGCCAAAGCGGCCGCGATGAACGAACTGGGACTCAAAGTAAGTTTCTGTGGCATCGAGTCGTGACCTCCGGTCATTGGAATAAGGTGATTCTTGGCCGGCCTGCTGTCCGTGCAGGCATGTCCCTGCTTCTCGTTTTCGTTGTCGGCATTGTTTTTCATGCTGACGGGACTTTCCTCAAATGGGAAACTCATCGGGATTTGCTGCGACAAATCTCCGTCTACGGAATCCTTTCCTGCGGAATGACTTTGGTCATTATTTCCGGCGGCATCGACCTCTCCGTGGGGAGTGTGATGGCCCTAGCGGCCGTCTTATTTTCCCTTTTCACGATCCACCAAGGATGGCCCACAGGGATTGCCCTCATCGCGACTGTTTTAACTGGTGCATTGTGTGGCATGATCTCGGGGGGAGTCGTCTCACGGTTTAAGATCCAGCCGTTCATAGCGACGATGGCGATGATGGTTTTTGCAAGGGGTGTTGCAAAACTGGTCTCTGGGGGTCAAAAGATTTCCACGGCAATTCAGCAACCCGACGGGATCTATCAGTATGTCGAAGTTCCTCGTTCGTTTGATGTTCTTAATGCGCGTATTCTCGGGGATAATCTTGCGACAGTAACATTGATACTGGCCGTTTGCGTCGTATCATGTTGGATTCTGCTTTCGCGCACGTCATGGGGACGCCATCTCTATGCAATCGGGGGTAATGAAGAAGCGGCCTGGTATGCGGGAATTCCGCTAACAAGAATGAAAATATCCGCATACGGATTGAGCGGCCTTTTCTGTGCCGTCGCGGGAATCTGTCAGGCTGCGCAAGAACTTCAGGGTGACCCAGAAGTTGGTGTCGCGTACGAGTTGTCTGCCATCGCCATGGTTGTGATCGGCGGAACGAGTTTACGCGGTGGAACAGGAACCATCGGCCTGACAGTGTTTGGCATCCTTATTATTGGATATTTGGAAAAAATCCTGAGTATCAATGCCGTTGGCGAGGAAATTCGATTGATGCTGACAGGCCTTATTATTGTTGTTGCAGCGCTTTTTCAGATGAAGAGAATGTGAGAATGTAACCATTTTGCGTGATTACTTACACCCACAACTAAAGTCGTGGGTTTACCACCTCAAACTCGTTAAGACTAATCCACTTTCAGTGGTTTCCAAACACGGTCCACCTGAGATTTTTTACTCGTTGAGATATCACATGAAAAACATTTTGTTGTTGAGTATTCGAACATTCTGCTTCTTGTGTATGACCTTTCCGGTCTGGGCCCAGAAGTCGAGCTGGACAGTTGGAATGAGTCAATGCAATCTTGGAGAGCCATGGCGGGTTCAAATGAATGCAGACATACGAAAAGCAGCAGCGAGTCACCCCGAGATCAAAGTGATCTTTAAAGACGCTCAGAATGATAATCTGCGTCAGAGAGCCCACATCGAAGAATTCGTGAGCGCAAAAGTTGATGCAATCCTTGTTTCTCCCAAAGAAGCTGCGCCGCTCGCAGGACCGGTCCGGGACGCGTTCAAAAAAGGGATCCCCGTTATTGTGATTGACCGAAGGGTGCTTGGTGATGACTACACATGTTTTATTGGAGCAGACAACAAGAAGATCGGCCGGGCCGCGGGGAGGTGGGTCAAGGAAAAACTCGGAGGAAAAGGGAATGTGGTTGAGCTCAAGGGCTTGATGACGTCAACTCCGGGGCAGGATCGTCATACAGGATTCCGCGAATCACTTCAGGGGATGAAGATTGAAATAGTCTTTGAAGCAGACATGAAGTGGCTCGAGCCCAACGCGAGAAAGGAAATGGAATCAGCGCTTGCCCGCTTCGAAAAAATTGACCTGGTGTATGCTCACAATGACCCAGGAGCTCATGGAGCCTATCTCGCGGCAAAATCCGCGGGACGAGAGGGTAACATCCTCTTTGTCGGTATCGATGCCTTGCCCCACGAAGGACAAACCTATGTGAAACAGGGAATCCTCAGCGCTTCTTTCGAATACCCGACGGGCGGGAGAGAAGCAGTCGAAGCCGCAATTGAAATTCTGCGAGGAAAAATCGTGCCGAAAGAAATCACGCTTCCATCTCGTGTCTTCACGAAAGAGAACATCGACAAAGGAGGCGAGTTGCTCGCCGAATGAATACTGAATTCGTCATAGGAGTCGATGTCGGAACAGGAAGTGTGCGGGCCGGGGTTTTTGACCTAAATGGATCGATGGCAGCATCCTCGACAAAAGATATCCAAATTTGGAAACCACAGGAATTTTTTGTTGAGCAGTCGTCGGATGATATCTGGGCTGCCACGAGTTTGGCAATCCGTGAGGCACTTGGTTCTGGCACTATCAATCCTCAGTCTGTCATAGGGATCTCCTTCGATGCAACCTGCTCACTTGTTGCCCTGGCAGAGGATGATAAGCCGATAAGCGTTTCCCCAACAGGAAGTTCTGAACAAAATATCATTGTGTGGATGGACCACCGCGCCGTGCACGAGGCGGAAGAAATCAACGCAACAAGACATCGCATGTTGAGGTTCGTCGGTAAGAAGGTGTCGCCTGAGATGGAGCCACCGAAGTTACTCTGGCTGAAAAGAAACATGCCGCAGACGTGGAACAACTCCTCAAAGTTTCTCGACCTGGCCGATTTCATGGTTTATCGGTCGACAGGAATTGACGTTCGCAGTCTTTGCACGACAGTTTGTAAATGGGCTTACGACGGGGAGAAAGGAATGTGGGATAGGGGTTTCTTTCAGAAAATTGGCCTGGATTCACTCGTGAGCCAGGGAAAAATCGGGTCACGAATTTTGCCGATGGGAACGCATGTTGGCAATTTGTCGGAACAAGCAGCGAAGGATTTCGGACTTACGACTGCGACAAAAGTCGCCGTCGGGATCATCGATGCGCATGCGGGGGGGATTGGAGTCATGGGCATGGGATTCAATCGGCCTCCGAAGGCATCGCAGCTTCAGACGATCCTCGCTCTCATCGGCGGAACATCTTCATGCCACATGGCGGTTTCGGCAAGGCCGCGCTTTATTCCGGGAATTTGGGGGCCCTATCCAAGCGCGATGATCCCGGGTCTCTGGCTGACAGAAGGAGGCCAAAGCGCGACTGGCTCATTGCTGGATCATGTCATCCATAATAACTCTGCTTATCCTTCACTCGCACAGGAAGCGGAAAAGCACGGACAATCCGTCTATGATTATCTCAACAGCATTTTGCAGGGTATCAAAGGTCGGCAAGGAAAGGGTCCACAGATAGTCAAAGACATCAATATCCTTCCCTATTTTCTCGGGAATAGATCACCTCACGCCGACCCGGGTGCGCGAGGAGTCGTCAACGGCCTCACCCTCGACGAAAGCGTTGAAAAAGTTGCCAGGCTTTATTATGCAACCATCCAGTCAATTGCGTATGGAACTCGTCACATTATTGAAGAAATGAACAGGCACGGTTATCGTATTCGACGGATTCATGCTTGTGGGGGCGGTACAAAGAACCCACTGTGGCTGCAAGAACACGCGGATATCACAGGGTGTAAGATTCTGCTTCCTCAGGAGCCCGAAGCAGTTCTCGTCGGGACAGCCATGCTCGCGGCAGTTGGAGCCGGAAAGTTTTCGTCGATTGAAGAAGCTTCTGTGCGCATGAGTCATATCGGGAGTAGAATTACTCCGGAAAGAAAATTCGGCAGATTCCATGATGCGAAGTACGGAGTATTTCAACGGATGTATAATGATTTCAAGAGTTATCAAAAGGCGCTGGAAAAATTCTAAGTATCTTCATGGAAAGACTTCTGAAGTTCAAGATAAAGCAAGGAGAAACTTCGGAAGTCCATGTCTAACTCAGGAGGATTGTATGAAACTCATTACTCGAATCTTCATCATGTTCATTCTTTTCACGTTGATTCAGCAAGAGGTTCAATCTCAGGGCGGTTTTAACGGAGTTGGCATGGGCCTCGGAAATCTCTCGCGTTTATCCAAGGCAAAATCTCGTTCCATTAGTCCGGAGAACTTCACGGGAGAGAAGGGAAAAGCAGGTATGTCGACGGATGGGCCGGCTAAAGATGCCGCGCGCGACCTGGGTCAAGGCTGGAAAGTTTCTCCCTATGTACGCATCAAACCAAAGTCCGTGTTTACGCTTGCAGAGATCTCCGGACCAGGCTCGATTCAACACATTTGGATGACACCAACCGGACATTGGCGCTACGCGATCCTCAGATTTTATTGGGACAACGAATCGACGCCCTCAGTGGAAGCGCCTGTCGGCGATTTCTTTGCATCTGGATGGGGATCGTATGCACAGCTTTCATCGCTGGCCGTGTGTGTAAATCCTGGGAGTGCATTCAATTGCTACTGGGAAATGCCTTTTAACAAGTCATGCACGATCACGCTTGAGAATATCGACGAAAAGGAAATGACGCTGTATTATCAAATAGACTACACGCTCACTGAAATTCCTGCCGATGCAGCGTACTTCCACGCCCAGTTCCGCCGTGTGAACCCGTTGCCGTACAAAGATGTCTACACGATCATTGATGGAATCAAGGGCTGGGGACATTATGTGGGGACTTATCTGGCCTGGGGAGTAAACAACACGGGATGGTGGGGTGAAGGAGAGATCAAGTTCTTTATGGACGGGGATGGTGAATTCCC
>JACQPT010000031.1 GCA_016207415.1 Ignavibacteriales bacterium | reverse complement strand
GTTCATGTTGTGGTTCGCCCCATTGAATGTATTGGTGATAGCCCGAAGCCAAAGTTGTTTTTGAAATTCTGTCAATGTCTGCCACCAGTTCAGAATTTCGGGGACGCGGGTAGGGTACCAACCGCAGGTTCGATTTCGACGATTTTCTTTTCCCCATTTCTTTTCTAAAAAGAAATGGGGCACCCGACGTGAAGTCGATCAAGGTTTAAGCATTCCGCCTGACGGCGGGTCCACTTTCTTTAGAAAAGAAAGTAGACGGAAATGACGCTTTACGTCATCCCGCGAATCGTATTTTATTAGAGCGGGAGAAAATGTCGAAATTGGAAGGCGCGTGCTATGAAGTTTAATGTCGAGACAATCGGATTCGACAACCGGGACAACGGATCAGCTCACGCTGAAAAGGCAAATCGTCTCACATCTGTTGGTAAGACCCCTCTTGAATTCTCCCCTCGGGCGGGTTTCATTCACGTGTAGGGGAGAAAAAAGTTGAGTGAGACGATTACAAACCACCAATTTCGACTCCAGCCCCACAGCCATCGCCATCGCACGAGCCGACAGGTTACCGGCGAAGGGCGTGTGTGTCGGCGGATGTGGGGGCGCGTCGAAATCAGAGCACTGGCTCAAAAGTCCCGCAGTTGTCGGCTCAACGCACCTGTCCCGAAGGGACCCCTTCGGGGCCGGCCATTTTGACTCAATCAGCCTGTGGCTGAAATCGAGGAGAAGTTCTGAAAATGGTGACTCCACGGCACATGCCGATCTTCCCACGAGCCAAAAACAAGAAACCCATGACTCCCTCTCATTAAATAGCTTTGTCAATGCTTAGGAGAGGGTACACTGCAGGCCGCGAACTCGTGGGGTGAGGTCAAAAACAAAGCCGATAACATCGCCCTTAGCCAAAAATGTGTGTTCAGCGGATATTGACACTTTCACCGAATTCCCTTACCATCATTTATTTCGACGGGAGCATACCAGGTGTCGCACACTCCACCCGCGCAACCTACAGCGACAAAACTCATCTCCGTCTTCCTCATTGACGACAACGAAGAGTTCTGCACGGTCTTCTCCGCCGCTCTGTCCGAGGATCCGAACATTCGATGCAGCCGGTGTTTTACCAGGTGCGAACACGCGATCGAGTTTTTGCAGCAGGAGCCGGAAAAGCCGGATGTTATTCTGCTGGACATCGAGCTGCCCGGCATGTGGGGCCTGGACGCTATCGAGCCGCTGAAGAAGGTTTCGCCCCACTCGCACATCGTCATGCTGACGATCCATGACCACGACCGCAACATCATCCGGGCGGTTGCGGCCGGAGCGTCGGGATACCTGTTAAAAAGCTCCACTCCTGCCGAAGTTCTGAGCGCCATCGAGGCCACCATGACAGGCGGCGCGCCGATGCATCCCATCGTGATACAAAAACTTCTCAGAATGTTCCCGATTCAGGACATTCAGGATACAGATGGTGATATTACAGAAAGAGAGAAGGACATTCTCCGGTACGTCGTGGAAGGCCTCACGATTGAGTCCATAGCGAAAGAGTTGAATGTTGCCTACCATACGGCAAAAACCCACCTGAAGCACATTTATGCGAAGTTGAATGTGCACACGCGCAGCGCCCTTGCGGCAAAAGTGCTCAAACAGCGGCTTCTCTAGCCAAATCACCGTAACCGCTTTGTTTCTCGCCTCTTAGGATATACCCCGTTCGGGGTATTGCGATAACCTGCCATAGTTCTTAGCTTTTTGTCAGCATCGAAGTTCTCCGCAGCCGCTGTTCATCAATTGGGAGGCAATTGAACTTCTCCGTTTTGTTCTCACCTCAAGAAAACAAACGCCCTCGCACGAGCCGTAAGTCCCTTTCCTTATTTGTTCGCTCAAAAGAAAAGGGATAAAAAGAATGTCTGAGCCGAAGGAATTGGGCCGAAGATGCATACGAAACTTATTCTGACTTTCTCCACGTTCGTTGTCGTGATGAATGCCTCGCATACTGGTTATGCGCAATCTGTGTTCATGGGCCCGTTAACAGATAACGAGATTTCGATAGAGTATCTGAAGCCCAAAGTAAAGGGTTCAGGCGAGGTATCGGGTTACTTCGCGCGGTTGAGCGGTCGGGTTCGATTGACCGGCCGATTGCTTCTTCTTCTGGATATTCCTTACGCTCACGGGGCGTTCAGTTTCTCCGCTCAGTTTTTCGGCCAACAATTTGACTTTTCAGAATCTCATTCAAGTGTGGGAAACATTCGATTAGGCCTGGAAATCCACAGCTTCACCGAGGGTCTTACCTTTCACGCCGGTTCACGGTTGCCGACTGTGTCTCAAGGTGCAACATGGGCGCAATTCATTGGCATCAGTTCAGACGTTGACGAACTTGGGGGGTTTATAGCAAACATCCTTCCCTTCGACGGCGCAGCGAACTATGTCTTTCGGTCAGACCAGGGATTGAGTATTGACGCTCGTGTCGGCTCGAGCTTTTGGATCAAGACAAAGTCGGTGACGGATGGTCCTGCTATCACAGATGACACAGAGACGCTGGCGGGATCGAGTTTGCTTCTGGGATATGAACGAAGTGAATTCTTTGCCCGCTTCGGCTATGCCATGAGGATGGTCCTGACGGAGGGAGGCGACCTCGACGAACGCATGTATCAACAGCTTGGCGGGGTTCTTGGTGGACGCGTGGGCTTTGTCCGATTGAGCGGAGTCTACCGCTGGCATATCGACAAAACCGCAAAGAACGCTATCGAATACATTTATGGATTTCAGGCGACGGCTGAATTTTGACAATGGAGGTGTTAGATGACAAAACGAGCCACGAAGAAATATCCTGTGGCGCGGGTTGAATCTCGCATCTTTTCCCTGCGCGGACAAAAAGTTCTTTTGGGCAGCAATCTTGCCACTATCTATGGGATCCCAACATTCAGGCTTAATGAGGCTGTGAAACGAAATCGGGACCGATTTCCAGAAGACTTCGTGTTCCAGATAACTGCTGGAGAGTATCAGGG
>JACQPT010000021.1 GCA_016207415.1 Ignavibacteriales bacterium | reverse complement strand
TGGATGGCGGCTTTTCGGAATGTGATGAGTCGTTCATCCTTCACATCAGCAACCCGACATCATTGAAGGAAATTTTTCTTTCTATTTGATTCTTTTTCACTTTTCCGTTAAGTTTGATGCAAAAATTTTTCGGGATGGCAGAGTCTGAACAGCGTGTCGTGATTTCGAACCGAAGAGCTCGGCATGACTACGAAATCCTCGAATCGTTCGAAGCAGGGATTGCGCTGAAAGGCACAGAGGTCAAATCCATTCGAAACGGAAACGCAAACCTCCAGGACGGTTACGCAATCATCAAGAACGGAGAGGTCTGGCTGCTAGGAATGCACATCAGTCCTTATGAACAGGGTAACATCAATAATCATGACCCGAGAAGGACGCGCAAACTGTTGCTCCAGAGAAAACAAATCCGCAAGCTTTACGGCAGAATCTCCGAAAAAGGGCTTACCCTCATCCCTCTCTCCGTCTATTTTAAAGGACCATACGCCAAGATTGAGTTGGCCGTTTGCCGCGGCAAGAAAACCTACGACAAGCGGGAAGCCATCGCCAAGAGAGACGCTCAACGCGATATTTCCAAACGGCTGAAAAGGAGTTATTCATAAGAATTGTCCCCTCCTCTGAATGAACAGATGGATGTGGTCAAGCGGGGCGTTTCGGAGATTATTCCCGAAGACAGCCTCGCAAAGAAGATCGAAAAATCCATCAAGACAAAAACACCGCTGAACATCAAGCTCGGTTGTGACCCCAGTCGGCCCGACCTCCATCTTGGCCATTCCGTCGTCCTGCGAAAACTTCGACAATTCCAGGATCTTGGCCATCAGGCCATCCTCATCATCGGCGATTTCACGGGCATGATTGGCGATCCATCTGGGAGAAACAAGACCAGGCCTTCATTGTCGTTGGAGGAAACTCGCCGGAACGGCCAAACCTATTTCGAGCAGGCCACGAAAATCCTTTCCGCGCAGCGGATCACGATGCTTTATAATTCCGAGTGGCTGGCAAAAATGGCCTTTGCCGACGTTATTCATCTTGCGAGCAAATACACAATTGCCCGCATGCTGGAGCGCGATGATTTCACAGAACGCTATAAGGCGAGAGAGCCCATTAGTGTGCATGAGTTCCTCTATCCGCTCGCTCAAGCAATGGATTCCGTCGCCATTAAGGCCGACGTGGAATTAGGCGGAACCGATCAGAAGTTCAATTTGCTCGTGGGCAGGGAAATTCAGAGGGAATACGGCCTCGAACCGCAGGTTGCACTCACCATGCCGATCCTCCCCGGGACTGACGGCATGGAAAAAATGAGCAAATCCCTCGACAACTATATTGGCATCAATGAACCCGCCAGGGAGATCTACGGCAAGACCATGAGAATCCCTGACACGCTGATCTACACCTACTTCGAGCTGACTACCGATGTTTCAAACAAGGATTTGAAAGAAATCAAAAAGCAGCTTCAGGAGAAAGACATCAACCCGAGGGACATCAAGCGGAAGCTCGCCAGATCACTCGTCCGGCTTTACCACCATGAAGATGCGGCAGTGAAATCCGAGGAGGAATTTGAGCGCATATTCGTCGAGAAGAGCCTTCCGGATGAAATTCGCGAGTTCAAGCTAAAACCCGGCAACGGTCTTTCGAGCGTGGGCTCGCTCCTGACAGCTGCGCAGCTCGCATCCTCCAAGGGTGAGGCCCGCAGGCTGGTAGACCAGGGAGGCGTCTCCATTGACGGCGAAAAAGTCACGGACGTCAACGCGCCTCTCCCAAAGAAAAAAGAGTTCATTGTCAAGGTAGGAAAGCGTCGTTTCCTCAAAGTACTGCAACAATGAATAAATCACGGCTCGCATGTTCGTCCATTCACTACATTAAGCGGAGATGAGAAATTGTTCGTTCCAACAAAGATGTTTTTTACGAAAGGCGTAGGCAGGCACAAGGATTATCTTCAATCTTTCGAGCTCGCGTTGAGAGACGCCGGCATCGAGAAATGCAATATCGTCACTGTTTCCAGTATTTATCCCCCAGGCTGCAAACGTATACCTCGTGATGAAGGCTTGAAACTGCTTCAGCCAGGTGCCATCACATTTTGCGTCATGGCGCGCAACGCAACGAACGAGCCGAATAGACTGATCGCAGCATCCATCGGGGTGGCCCAGCCAGCGGAAGATTCCCAATACGGGTATTTGTCAGAGCACCACCCGTTCGGCGAGACAGACGAGCGTGCTGGAGATTATGCCGAAGACCTCGCAGCAACCATGCTGGCGACAACTCTTGGAGTTCAGTTCGACCCCAACACAGCCTGGGACGAGCG
>JACQPT010000026.1 GCA_016207415.1 Ignavibacteriales bacterium | reverse complement strand
TGGTTCCGCATGGAATTACCTCCATGCTGGATATTCCTATTCGCCTCTACGGCCGAGTCGTGGGTATTCTCTGTCATGAGCATACAGGCCTTCGGAGAGAATGGGCTCCCGAGGAACAGGAATTTGCTGCTTCAATTTCTGATATGATTTCATTGGCGTTAGAAGCTTCCGAACGCAACCGAGCTGAAGAGAGCCTAAAAAATACACTTTCTTTGCTCACGGCTACGCTCGAATCCACGGCCGACGGTATTCTCGCCGTGGACGTCGAAGGAAAGGTTGCCAGTTTCAATAAGAAGTTCCTTGAATTGTGGCGCATCCCTGAAGAGTTCACTCGCAGCCGCGACGATAATCTCCTCCTGAACTTTGTGGTGGATCAGCTGGTAGACCAACAGGGATTTCTGTCAAAAGTGAAATACTTGTACGCTAACCCCGAAAAAGAGAGCTACGATATTCTGGAATTCAAGGATGGGAGGGTGTTTGAACGATATTCGCAGCCTCAACGGGTGGGTGGCAACATTGTGGGACGCGTTTGGAGTTTTCGGGACATCACGGCACGCAGGAGCGCAGAAGAAAAATACCGCAACCTGTTTGAAGAGTCAAAAGATGTCGTGTTCATCAGTACGCCCGAGGGAAGATTCCAGGACATCAACGCCGCCGGAATCGAACTGTTCGGTTATTCTTCGAAAGGAGAACTCCTCAACATCGACATAGCGACCGACTTGTATTTCAATCCGATGGACAGAGAACAATATCAGAAGGAATTGGCGGAAAAAGGATTTGTAAAAGATTACGAGTTGACGCTGAAAAGGAAAAACGGGGAACGCCTTGCAGTTCTGGAGACTGCGACTCCTGTGTGGGATGAGCGAGGAAAGGTTATTGCTTTCCGCGGTATTATTCATGATGTCACCGGACAAAAGCGTGCACAGGAAGCGCTTCAACTCCAGCGATCCTACTTCCAGCAGCTGTTTGAAAACTCTCCCGCTGGCATTGTCGTCCTGGATACTGAGGATAAGATCATGACGGCCAACCGGGCATTCCATGAAATCTTTCAACACTCAATTGACGAAGTCAGGGGACGCAAGATCAATGATTTGGTCGTGCCGCCGTATCTGAAGGAGGAGGGTACGGAGCTATCAAAATTACCGCAGAATCGCAGCGTTGTGCAACGTCAAACGAAGCGAATGAGAAAAGACGGAAGCCTGGTGGACGTGGGAATCACGGGATACCCGATCGTGATCGATGACGAACTCGTGGGCATCTACGGAATCTATGTCGACATCACAGAACAGAAAAAGCTCGAAGTGCAGCTTCGACAGGCACACAAGCTTGAGAGTATCGGCACGCTTGCGGGTGGTATTGCGCACGACTTCAATAACATCCTGGCCATGATTCTAGGCCATGTCTCTCTCATCGAGCGTTACAGAGAGAAACCGGAGAAGCTTGCCCACAGCACCAAAACCATTTCTGCCGCGGTCGAGCGGGGAACCGGATTAGTGAGACAGTTGCTGACGTTTGCAAGAAAAACCGAAACGTTAATGGAGTCCGTCCGGGTTAACGAAGTGATCGAGGAGCTGATAAAACTCTTGCGGGAAACATTTCCGAGAACTATCGATTTGGCCGCAAAGCTGGATCCTCAAATACCTTCGATCATAGGAGATCCGAACCAGATTCATCAGGTGTTGCTCAATCTTTCGGTCAATGCCCGGGATGCCATGCCCATGGGAGGCACGTTGACGTTCGATACAAGGCTAATACGGGGGGAGGATCTCAAAAAGCGCTTTTTGGACGCTCACGAGGAAAAATATCTTGCCATCAACGTCAGCGACACGGGGCTTGGAATGGATGAAGCGACGAGAAGCCGCATCTTTGAACCGTTTTTCACGACAAAAGAACTGGGCAAAGGAACGGGTCTAGGGTTAGCCGTTGTGTATGGCGTGATTGGAGCGCATCGCGGCCACATCGATGTCGAAAGCACTCCTCAGGCGGGAACTACATTTCACGTTTATTTGCCCATCCCGTCAGGGATCGCGGACGTTTCCCAAGTAAAGAAAATAGAGTTCGCGGGTGTTCGCGGTGGAACAGAAACACTCCTCGTTGTCGAAGATGAGGACGTCCTGCGGGACCTCGTCAAGGAAGTGTTGGCGGAAAAGGGATACACGGTTATCGAGGCACGAGACGGGAAAGAGGCCCTGGATATTTACTTCTCACGATCCGGCGAAATCGCGCTCGTGATTTCTGACATGGGCCTGCCAAAAATCAGCGGCTACGATCTTTTCCTGGAAATGAGAAGCAGGAACCAGGCCGTCAAAATGGTTCTCGCCAGTGGATATTTAGAACCAGATTTAAGATCTGAGATCCTCAAATCAGGGGTGAAAGATTTTATTCAGAAACCGTATACGCCAAGCATTCTTCTGAAGAGTGTCCGCGATGTTCTTGACGTTAGCGACCATTAAGACTTTGTTTGTGACGTCACCAAGAAGAAAAACAGGCGATCGGCCACGAGGTTTCTCATCACGCGCCGCTTTGATTGAGTTGAGTGATAACGTCGGCGATGAGGGAGGCGCTTTTGCGGAGGAGCTCGCGTTCATTCTCGTCGACCACAGGCGGGAAGGTGGAGAGTATCCCTTCACCGCCGACGAGATGTGGCATGGACACGGTGACATTTTTGACGCCAAACACGTCTTTGAGGGGCGTGCAAACTGTCAGGAGAGAGCGCTGGTCTCTGAGAATGACTTCCGTAATCCTCGCGAGTGCGCCCCCGATTCCGTAGTAGGTTGCCCCTTTACCGGAAATGATTGTGTAAGCTGCCTTCCGCACCTTCAAGTCGATTTCCTGCCGGACGGTTTCATCCAGGCGAATTGACCGCTGCTTGCAAAACTCCTCCAGAGAAAGCCCTCCGATAGTGACCAGCGACCAGGTCAGCACTTCCGAATCTCCGTGTTCGCCGAGAACGTAGGCGTGGACATGGTTTGGGTCGACGCCGAGATGGCGGCCGAGCAATGCCCGAAAACGCGCCGTGTCGAGTGTGGTACCTGAGCCGATCACGCGGCCTGGGCTGATGCCTCGTTCTGCAGCGATCTGCGCCGCTACATGCGTCATGACGTCGACGGGATTAGTGGCAACGACTAAAATGGCTTCAGGGGCGCGGTTGAGGATTTTCGGTACAACGTCGCGAAAGACGCCGGCGTTTCGGCCGAGAAGCTCGAGCCTGGTTTCTCCCGGCCGTTGGTTGGCTCCGGCGGCTATGACAACGACACGACATCCCTGAAGGTCGCCAAAATCTCCATCCTTCACTTCCAGTTGATGCGAAAAGGGAACAGCATGGAGTATGTCATCCGCCTCTGCAAGAGAGCGGCTCCGGTTGGCATCGACAAGAACAATCTCCCTTCCGACGCCGCGCATGACCATGGCGTAAGCCGCGGTCGCTCCGACGAATCCGCTACCGACAATACCGATTTTCATTTGCGCAAGGTTGCGTGAAATCTCAAGAAAAGCAAGGAATGAAACTCCTTGGTAATGGCTCCGCGAACTGAGCCACTACCAACTCCTTCCGGGGTTCAGGGAAACAAACAGAAGTGTTAAAACGTATATTCACACTTTCTTCCCACGTCAAATTCACAAAGAAAGGATACCCCAGTGAGACTTTCAATCGCATTTCTTGCTTTTTGCGCAGTCCCTTTTCTCCTTATTGCCCAGAATAGCCAGCAGCATGAGCGAAACAAGCACCTCGTCACGTTAGAGGCGGCCATCAAAGGAAAAGAGAGCTTACCGGCTGAGGAGGTGTTCAAAAACATCGATCTCTTCAAAGGTCAACAAGCAGGAAGGGTATTGCGTGTTATGGAGTTTGCGTTCACTCCGGGGTTGGGTGTTGACTGCAATTTCTGCCATGTTGAGGGGAAATGGGAAAGCGATGACATTGGTCATAAAAAAACAGCGCGGGCTATGTGGCGAATGTTGCCGGAAGTGAATAAGCTCGTAAAAAACATCGCGGGGGAAAAAGCAGCTGTCAATTGTTACACCTGCCACCGTGGGGAGGAAACGCCGGCGTTAAATCCGAGAGGGCGTCGGCAATAGCGACACCGATTTCCCTCACGACAATGCTTACTGGTACCTTCTGGCG
>JACQPT010000248.1 GCA_016207415.1 Ignavibacteriales bacterium | reverse complement strand
TCTCTGACTACAGCGCAATGTTCACGCAGGTCACGAACGTCTGGCGTGTGAATGAAATGGCCAGGCAGTTTGTTTTCGCCCGGAGGTTTGCCAGGGTTGCAGCGGAACTCATGGGGGTAAAAGGCGTCCGCTTGTATCATGACCAGGCTCTCATCAAAGAACCCGGCGGAAAACCGACCCCCTGGCATCAGGATTACTATTATTGGCCCCTCGATACCGAGCACACTATTACGATGTGGATGCCTCTCGTCGACATCACAAAAGCGATGGGTTCGATGAGTTTCGCATCCGGTTCCCACCGCATCGGGGCGTTCAAAGAAATGCCCATCTCTGAAACTTCTCAGGAGTACTTCGAAAGAATCATCAAAGAGAAGAACTTTCCGCTCCATACAAACGAAATCATCAATGCAGGTGACGCCACATTTCATGCAGGGCGTACGCTGCATTCCGCACATCCGAATTCCAGTACAACTCGCCGCGAAGTCATGACCATTATCTATTACGCGGACGGCACGCGCATCATGCCGATCGACAACGAGCATCGCAAGGTAGACATGGAGGTCTTCCATCCAGGCCAAAGACCGGGCGATGTTGCCGCGAGCGAATTGAACCCGTTACTGTACTCGATTTGACGCTTTGTTGGGTTGATTCATCAACCCCTTTGCTTTATCATCACCACAAGTACCAACGAGAAGGAGAGACCTATGGGCAAGAGATTGCATTGTCTTTTCTTGGGCGCGTTTGTTGCTCTCAATCATGAAGCGGCGAGTGGGTTTCAAACACCGCCGGACGAGCAGCAAAACAGAATTGTTCCCGCTCCCAATCGCCGCGCTGACGAGGGGAAAGGCCCCTTCAAGGTGTTCGTCATTCGTGGTGCAACGTTGATCGACGGGTCGGGCGCGCCGCCGCAGGGCCCCGTGGACATCGTCGTGGAAAACAATCGGATCAAATCCGTGCAGGGTGCGGGTACGCCCGGGCTCCCTCTGAAGCAAAATCGAAAACCGGAAAAGTCGGATTTTGAGCTCGACGCCACCGGGATGTACGTCATGCCGGGTTTCGTCGATATGCACGTTCATGCGGGCGGACCGCCGAAGAACCCCGAAGCGGAGTATCCCTACAAACTCTGGATGGCGCACGGCGTGACAACAGTCCGCGGCGTTTCTCTTGGCCCGAATTCGTTTTCCGTGAAAGAAAAAGAGCGGAGCGCGAAAAACGAAATTGTCGCTCCTCGCATCTTCAACTATCAGCGGCCCGGAAGTGGCTGGGACAAAGGTCCTGTTCGCACACCGGAAGCGGCGCGAGAGTGGGTTCGCTGGGCTGCAAAAAATGGCGTTGACGGAATGAAGCTTGGTTCCAGCCGACCAGAGATTATGGCGGCGCTTCTGGACGAGGCCAAGAAATTCGGACTCGGCTCGACCGCTCACCTCGGACAAACCGGCGTCGCCCAGATGAACGCAATCGACGCAGCCCGACTCGGACTCGGAACGGTGACACATTTCTACGGCCACTTTGAGGCGCTCTTGAAGGACTATGTCGTTCAACCGTGGCCTTTGGATCAAATCAACAATGACGAACAGATGCGTTTCGGACAAGTGGCACGTCTCTGGGATAAGATTCACCCACCGGGAAGCCCTGAATGGACTGCGTACCTCCAGGAACATCTGAAACTTGCTACGACGTTCGACCCAACCATGACAATTTACTCGGCAGGACGTGACGTCATGCGCGCGCGAAACGCGGATTGGCACGACAAGTACACGCTACCCTCGCTAATGGACTTCTACCAACCAAGCCGGGAAAACCACGGCGCCTATTGGTATTACTGGACAACCGAAGACGAAGTCGCCTGGAGAAATTTTTACCAAGTATGGTTCAAGCTTCTCAATGACTACAAAAAGATGGGCGGTCGCGTCACGACAGGCTCCGATGCAGGGTTTATTTACAGCACTTATGGTTTCGGCATCATTCACGAGCTCGAGCTCTTGCAGGAAGCAGGATTCCACCCGCTGGAAGTCATTCAGGCGGCAACTATGAATGGCGCTTTCACACTCCATGAACCGAAAGGACAGCCAATCGAATTCGGTGCCGTACGCGAAGGACTTCTCGCCGATATGTCTATCGTTGACCAGAATCCGCTTCAGAATTTCAAAGTCCTCTATGGAACCGGCGCGGTGAAACTCAACGACAAAACTGGGAAACCGGAACGAGTCGGTGGAGTAAAGTGGGTGGTCAAAGACGGCATTCTTTACGACGCGAAACAACTGCTTGCCGATGTTGCAAAGATGGTCGAGAAACAAAAACAGGATCGAATGAAAACCCCCGCCAGCAGTGAAAGCGGTTCGGCGCAAAAGTGACCGTCGATGTTCCCTGAGACTTCCAGAGTCTAGCTGCAACCCAAAACTGATTTTGGAAGCCTCACCCTGTCCCTCTGAGGCATTCCAAGAAAGGAGGCGGCCTCCATGTTCATGCGGCTTGTCCAGGCAAACGCCAAACCCTCCGAATTGGCACGCCTGCGCTGGTTTTATGATGACCGCGTAGTTCCGACCCTTCAGAATACTCGTGGCTGCCTCTATGCATGCCTCATGCAAAGCGTTCGCAAATCTGACGAAGTCATCTCGCTGACGTTGTGGGAAAACCAGAGCCATGCTACGGCCTATGAGGCGAGCGGCCTCTTCGGCATGTTGATGGACGAAGCAAAACCCATGCTCGCAGATTCAACGGAATGGCGAGTGGAGCTTTCCCGAGACCTCACGCTTGAACAAGTACCCATTCCTCAAGAGCCGACGGTCAGAGCATTTCCCATCGCCGTCATGAGCAGGGATCTCAACTCCCACCACCCCCGCCCGCCAGATTTGTTCCTTCGCATCGTTTCGGTTAAACTCAAGCCGGAAAAGCAAAACGAGTTCCAAACTCTGTACCTTCACGAGATTATTCCGACGCTGCATGACACGAAAGGATGCCGGCATGCGTACTTGCTGATGCCCGGCGGACAAAACCCCGAAGCTCTTTCTATCACGATCTGGGAAACAAAAGAAGCCGCCGATGAGTACGAGCAAAGCGGTCGATTCGCAGAGCTCGTCGACCGAGTTAAACACACATTCACAGACCTCTTTCAGTGGCGGATGAAGCTCGACCATCACCAAAGAGAAACGGCGACCAGCGACGATATCACCGTGGACCGCTACTATGTCATGGCCGCAAAGAGGCTGAAGTAATTCATGCCACCGATTAAAACCCGAAGCTTTCTCCTGGGTGTTTTGAGTTTATTCGTTAACAGTAAGGAAATCACCATGAAGATCGTTTTCCTAACAACATCTGCGGTTCTTCTCGCATCGACACTTTCCTCTCAGACAAAACTGGAACCTCGATCGATTATTACGTCGGTCACTGCGGTCGATGGGCTCGATATCGATGATTTGAACATACCCGATGGTCGAGTGGCTGGATTCATCAGGCGATTTTCGTCAGACCGCAGCAGTCTCAACAGATTTTATAGCGCTCCTTATTCCCCCCTTCGCCGTGCACGGTTGAAACAACTTTATACCGAATGGCTTGCTGCCCTTCGCTCGATGAATTTCGAATCGTTGGACCAACACGAGAAGGTCGACTACCTCCTCTTCAAGAACTACCTCGACCATGAGCTCCTGCAGCTCGACATCGAGGAAAAACGCTTTGCGGAAATGGAATCGCTGATACCCTTTGCGGCGAATCTTATTGAGCTTGAAGATTCACGGCGGCTTATGCAGCCTGCGGACCCGCCGAAAATTGCGGTGTTGATGAACACTCTCAACAAACAGATTCAAGAGACAAAGAAAACACTTGAGGCGAGCCTGAAAAGCGATGGGAAAGGGCCCACAAAAATGAAGAAGACTGTCGCTAACCGCGCCTACACCTCCATCGGGTCCTTCAGAAACATGCTCAAGAATTGGTTCGGTTTTTACAACGGTTACGACCCGAATTTCACCTGGTGGGCCGGACAGCCATACAAAGTGATGGATTCCTTGATGCTGGACTATGCAAAGTTTCTGAGAGAAAAAGTCGTTGGTGTAAGAACAGACGACCCCACGGCGATTGTGGGAGATCCTATCGGGCGGGAAGCGCTCCTCATCGAGTTGAAGTATGAAATGATTCCTTACACGCCTGATGAGCTTGTGGCTCTCGCGAGAAAGGAAATGGAATGGTGCGAGAAGGAAATGATCCGCTCATCTCAGGACTTGGGTTTTGGCAGCGATTGGCACAAAGCCCTTGAACATGTGAAGAACCTGTATGTCGAGCCCGGAAAGCAGCCGGAGTTGATTCGTGAACTGGCGTTGGAAGCAATTGATTTCGTTGAGGGCAATGATTTGTT
Source organism: Ignavibacteriales bacterium (assembly GCA_016207415.1). Taxonomy (GTDB): domain Bacteria; phylum Bacteroidota; class Ignavibacteria; order UBA10030; family UBA10030; genus JACQPT01. Next base: position 800 of record JACQPT010000248.1, on the reverse strand, counting down.
GACCGTTCCCGCACTTGCAAAACAAAGCTGGCGCATGGAAATGATGACGCCCGAACGACAGCTCATTGCACCGTTCTTCCTGGGCGGCGAAGTCATTCAGGTGTCCTATCCCACCAATACCATGTCACACGAAGCCAAGATGATGAGCATGCGCGGCAACAATCCGCATTTTTCGCGCGCCACTGTGCATCATGAGCTCATCCCTGGACACCATTTACAGGGGTTTATGACGGAACGCTATCGTCCTTACCGCGGCATCTTCAGGACGCCGTTTTGGGGAGAAGGCTGGGCTCTCTACTGGGAGCTTATGCTGTGGGACATGAACTTTCCAAAATCAGCGGAGAATCGCGTCGGCATGCTTTTCTGGCGAATGCATCGCTGCGCGCGTATCATCTTCTCGCTGAGTTTTCATCTCGAACAAATGACTCCCGAGCAATGCATTGACCTGCTTGTGAAGAAGGTCGGTCACGAATACGAGAATGCAGCGGCAGAAGTCCGTCGCTCTTTTAGCGGCCAGTATGGACCGCTGTACCAATGTGCATATCTGCTTGGCGGGCTGCAATTTCGTTCGTTGCAGCGAGAACTCGTCGGAGCAGGGAGAATGAGCAATAAGGAATTCCACGACACGATTCTGCGGAACAACAGCATCCCGGTTGAAATGGTACGGGCGATATTGACAAATCAGGAATTGAAACGCGAGCACACGCCGCAGTGGAAATTTTACGGTGCGATTTCGGCGAAGCGAGAATGATTGTCTTCTTGTGAATATCAGAGAACACTTGTACGGCGATGTTGTTACC
>JACQPT010000247.1 GCA_016207415.1 Ignavibacteriales bacterium | reverse complement strand
TTTCAGACGATCATTTCGCCGTACAGCGTCCGCGGGAGCAAAGGAGCGCCGGTTTCAACTCCGTTGAATTGGGAAGAACTTAAACACCTCAAATCCCCCGCCGAGTTAAACCTGGAAACCGTTCCCGAACGAGTTATCGCAAACGGCGACCCGTGGGAAGCGATCGGCGCGTATGCAACGAGTCTCCACACAGACCGTAAATCGAAACGTCCGAAACATGTTGAAAAAGAAAAAGCTGTCGAGTCGCTCAAAACATACGACAAGAAAAGAAGTTTTGACAAGACGCCGGAGCCCGGGCCAAAAGTTCCGGCGGGAAAGGGCAACTCGTTTGTTGTGCATCGTCATCACGCATCGCGGCTCCATTACGATTTACGGCTGGAAAAAGAAGGAACGTTGAAATCCTGGGCTGTTCCGAAAGGCCTTCCGCCGCGTCCAGGCATCAAACGACTGGCTGTCAACGTGGAGGATCATCCCATGGATTACCTCACGTTCGAAGGAAAGATTCCGAAAGGCGAATACGGCGGAGGCGATGTGTGGGTGTTTGCGCTGGGCAAGTACGTCATTACAAAAGAAAAGAAGGACGGATTTTATTTTCGTCTTCAGAGCAAAGAAATCAACGCCGAGTATCGAACTTTCCCGACAGACGGCAAGAACTGGCTGCTCGAGAGACTCGACAATCCGCAAATCGATTTTCTGAGGGACAACGTGGAGTACATGCTTTCAGAAAGCCGCGAAAAGGTGCCTACCTCTGGCGATTATCTCTATGAAGTGAAATGGGACGGTATTCGAGCAATGATTTCGCTCGATGAAGGCGTCGTCAAGATCCGCAGCCGCAACAATAAAGACATCACAAAGAGTTTTCCCGAGCTGCTCATTCCCGAAAAGGCATTCCGTGCCACCAACGCGCTTTTTGACTGCGAAATAGTTTGTCTCGACAAATCGGGAAAACCAGTGTTCAAGGACGTCATCAACCGCATGCACCAAACCACAGAAGGGGCGGTCGCTCGAGCCCGGGCAAAATTCCCAGCCGTTTGCTACGTCTTCGACTGCCTGTATCTCGACGGCCGCGCCATTGTGAACGAGCTGCTCATACGTCGACGTGCATGGCTGAAGGATGTCGTTCGTCCGGATACACCCTACAGGGTAAGTGAGGTCGTCGACGAGGGGAAAGAGCTTTTTGAGGCAGCCAAGAACATGGGACTCGAAGGGATTATGGCCAAGGAACGTAACAGTCCATACATTGTCGGCAAGCGTAGTTCTTACTGGCTGAAAATAAAAACGCGGCAAACGGCGGATTGTGTGATTATCGGCTACACGAAGGGAAAAGGAAGCCGCGATTCGGCTTTCGGAGCGCTGCATGTTGCGCAGAAAAAGAACGGCGACCTCATGTATGTCGGCAAAGTCGGCACTGGATTCGACGACCGCATGCTGAAGTCGATCTATCGGGAGCTCAAAAAGTTTCGAGAGATCAAGAAACCCATCAAACAAAAAACCCTCGATGACATCGCAACCATCTGGATCGAGCCGAAGCTGTTTTGTGAGGTACAGTACGCCTCGCTGACCAAGGACAAGATGTTGCGCGAACCTGTGTTTCTGAGACTTCGGCCCGATCTGTCCAACGAGTGAATGAAGACACAGACCTAGGTGTTTCAGTAAACGCAAAGCCAACCCCATAAAGACCTTACCCCACAAGTCAAAGCGGATGAATCAACCCTCTCCTAAAGCTCTGAAAAAACTTGGTGAGGAGGGGGTCGTGGGCTATAGATTCCGTCAGAGGGCAAAGTTGAATCCGATAAGAAAAATAACGAAACCCACCGGAATCCTCTTGAGGGGCGAGGTCTGAACTACGATTGCCCTTAGTTTCTTCAATTCACCCGATTTGATTCAGAAAAGGTTTGAGAAAAGAAAATCTTGCCACCTGAGCAACCAAAAAAAGTCGGACTCATCACAGCCACCTCTCTCGTGGTGGGTAATATGATAGGCTCCGGTCTCTTCATGCTTCCAGCGGCGCTGGCTGTGTATGGAGGAATCAGTCTCGTCGGGTGGATTGTATCGGCGCTTGGTGCGATGTCTCTGGCCATTGTCTACGGATGGCTCAGCAAACTTCGTCCGCACACCACGGGAGGCCCGTATGCGTACACGTACATCGGCCTCGGGGATTTTGCCGGATTTCTGGTAGCGTGGGGATACTGGATTTCCGTATGGTGTGCAAATGCTGCGATCACTGTCGCCTTTGTGAGTTACTTGGGCGCGTTTATTCCCGCTCTCGCAACAGACAGCATGCTCGCGATCGTAACGGGACTTACGTCCATTTGGCTGCTCACCTGGGTCAACACTCTCGGGATTCGCGAAGCCGGCGCGGTGCAGGTCGTGACAACAATCCTCAAGATTCTCCCCCTCGTGTTCATCGGAATTGGGGGACTTTTTTTTCTTCGTCCCGAACATTTCATTCCCTTCAACCTCAGCGGAGAGACATCGGTAGGTGCAATCGCAAGCACAACTACGCTGACGTTGTTTGCCTTTCTTGGATTGGAATGCGCAACCATACCATCAGAGAGTATCTCGAATCCCGAAAAAAACGTCCGGCGCGCCACAATCATTGGAACACACCTCACCGCGGCTGTGTACATTCTCAGCACGATCGCCGTCATGGGAATCGTATCGCCTGAACACCTTCGAACCTCACAAGCTCCTTTCGCAGACGCCGCGGCTTCCATCTGGGGCGAGGCGGGACGGTATCTTGTCGCGGGAGCCGCGGTCATTGCAACCTTCGGCGCCCTCAACGGATGGATTCTCGTACAGGGTCAGATGCCTTTTGCAGCCGCACGCGACAGACTTTTTCCAACGCTGTTTGCCAAAGAAAACCGCAAAGGTGTCCCCGCTGCCGGGATTGTCATCTCCAGCGTCCTCGTTTCCGCACTCATGGGCATGAATTTCAGCAAATCTCTCGCCGATACGTACAAGTACATGATCCTGCTTTCGACGCTGACGATCCTCGTCCCATATGCGTTTTCGATGGCCTCGTATGCCATCCTCGTGACCAAGGAGAACATTCCATCCCGTCTGATGTGGTTCAGGGTTTCAGTTGCACTTGTTGGATTCATGTTTTCACTTTGGGCCATTGTCGGCTCAGGTCAGGAAATCGTCTATTGGGGGTTCATCATGCTTATCGCCGGAGTTCCTTTTTACACGGCGATGAAGTTCAAAAAGAACAACGGTCGCAGATGAAGACCACCTGCCAGTCTGAATTCGGAAAGATCAAATCGGCCGTCATCAAGAGAGCAAAGGATGCTTTCGTCAGCGATCAGCTTCTTGAGGCGCAATGGAGAGGACTTCATTTTCTCGGAAAACCCGACCTCACCGCAGCAATAAACGAATTCGAGGAATTCGAATCGATCGTGGCAAACGATGGTGCAACGTTGTTCCATCTCCCGCCGGACGAAACTGTCTCTCTCGACTCCATGTATTGCCGTGATGCCGCCGTCGCCACCGATCATGGAATGGTCCTTTGCAACATGGGAAAAGCCTCCAGAGTCCATGAGCCGGAAGCTCTGAGACGGTTCTTTGCAGAACATCACTTTGAGGTCCTAGGACAAATTAAGAATCCTGGAACACTCGAGGGAGGAGACTGTGCCTGGGTCGATGCCAATACTCTTGCCGTCGGAGAGTCTTACAGGACAAACTCTGAGGGGATTGAGCAGCTCCAAAGAATACTGGCGCCGTTTGGAGTCAAAATTATAGTTGTTTCCCTCTCTCATTACAAAGGGCCCAATGATGTGTTTCATCTGATGTCGATTTTCAGTCCAATCGACCGCGATCTCGCGCTCGTTTTCTCGCCGCTGATGCCGCTCGGTTTTCGCAATGACTTGCTCCGAAGGGGATTCAAGCTTGTGGAGGTACTTGATGCGGAATTCGAATCGATGGGATGCAATGTTCTGGCAATCGCACCGCGCAAATGTGTTTTACTCAAAGGTAATCCAAAAACAAAGGCCTTGCTTGAGAAGGTAGGTTGTGATGTGTTTGAGTACGACGGACAAGAAATCAGCCTCAAAGGTGGCGGCGGGCCGACGTGCCTCACGAGACCATTACAAAGAGTTATTTGATTACGAATAACGGACCACACCTCACCTCCCCTCTGAGGGGAGAGGGGTGAGGTCTGAAACAAAACTGAGGCGGTTTGTTTTAAATAATGGGCGCGGATGACGGGGTCGCCGTTTCTTGCTCTTTGCTTCAACTTCATTCTGCCGTGCAATCTAAAGTGCACTTGATGATTATCATAAAGTAGAATTAAACGGAAAAAGTTGCGATATTAGGAAAAATCCTTGGAGGAGCCATGAGAGCAATCTGGAAAGGCTATATACGGTTTTCACTCGTCACTATTCCAGTACGAGTCTACAACGCCGTTGACACGGAGCAGAAAATCAGCTTCAACCAGCTCCATAAAGAAGACAACGGGCCGATCGGGTACGAGAAGAAATGCAAGAAGTGCGGAAAGGCCGTGCCCAACGAAGAGATCGTCAAGGGATACCAGTACGAGCCCGACCAGTTTGCCATCGTTGAAAAAGAAGATCTCGAAAAAGTTAAACTGAAAAGCACCAAAGTTATCGAGATCGAAGGCTTCGTCAACGCAAAAGAAGTCAGTCCGATGCTGTATGAAGCTCCCTACTTCGCCGGTCCCGACGGAGCCGTAGCGGGAAAAGCGTTTGGTTTGCTGAGTCAGACATTGAAGGACTCGGGAAAGTTCGGCATCGGCAAAGTTGTGCTGCGCGATCGCGAAGATGTGGTACTTATTGCTCCGATGGAGGGCGGCATCGTTCTCTACAAGCTGCGTTATCCGACCGAAGTGCGCAACATGAAGGAAGTCCCGCAACTCGACGGACAGGTCGTGGACAAGAACCAGCTGAAGTTAGCCCGCAACCTGGTGGATTCAATGGCAACGACGTGGAAAAAACTGGACATGAAGGACAAGTATCATGATGCTCTGAGAGAGATGATCGAGGCAAAGATCGAAGGCAAGGAAGTCGTGACAGTCGAAGAAGAAGTGAAACCGGTCGTCGACATCATGTCCGCCCTGAAACAAAGCATCGACCAGGCAAAATCTCACCGCAAGCCCATGGAGAAAGCGAAAGGCACGAAGAAGAAGGAATCGCTGAAAGCGACAAAGGTTCGAAAGGCAAAGGCTGTTTAACAGCGAACATTTTTGCGATTGAAGAATTACGTTTTGAGATTACGAAAAACAATTTTGCTTCTTGTTGTTGCGGCACTCTGTGCGCTCGCACAGCCTCCAGACTTCAAGCCGACTGTTATTCTCATTTCGTTTGACGGATTCCGGCCGGATTACATCGACCGGACATCGTCTCCGTCATTTCGCAGGATGGCCGCAGAAGGCGTCCGTGCAAAAGCGCTCATCTCGTGTTTTCCTTCCAAAACGTTTCCGAATCACTACTCGATCGTGACAGGGCTGTATCCTGCGAAACACGGCATTGTCTCTAATACGTTTTTCGACGCCGAGCTGAACGCAACATACAATGCTTTCCGGGACGTGGCGAAAGAGCCGCGTTGGTACGGCGGTGAACCAATCTGGGTTACAGCGGAATCGCAGGGCCAAATCGCCGCGTCGTTCTTCTGGGTTGGCTCGGAAGTGCCCATTAATGGCGAGCACCCAAGCCGCTGGAAGCCATACGAGCATGGTTTTCCGAACGCCCAACGAGTGGACACCGTGCTCTCCTGGCTGGACCTGCCGGCTTCGAATCGGCCGACTTGTATAACCTTGTATTTCGCTCTCCTCGACGACGCCGGACACAGTTCCGGCCCTGATTCACCGAAAACGTTGTTTGTCGTTGAGCAGGCCGATTCAATCGTCGGCCGCCTGGTTGCCGGGCTTGAAAACCGCAAGCTGCTCGATAAAGTGAACATCATCATAGTTTCCGACCATGGAATGTCGCAACTGAGCCCTGACCGCGTCGTGTACCTCGAAGATTACATCGACTCCACCGACTCACGCGTTGTGGATTGGTCCCCGGTTACGGCGCTCATTCCGGAAGACGGGAAAGACGAAAAAGTTTTCAATGCGCTGAAGAATGCTCATCCGAGCCTGAAGGTTTATAGAAAGAGTGAAATCCCTGCACAATGGCACTACAACAAAAGCCCGAGAATCGCTCCGTTGACCGCCGTAGCAGATGATGGCTGGACTATCGCCCGCAAGAGAACTCAGGGAGGGAATCGAAGACTTTCCGGTGGAAATCATGGATACGACCCGCGGCTTCCTTCCATGCATGCTCTGTTTCTCGCGCGGGGACCTGCCTTCAAAAAAGGCTTCTTCGCAGAACCGTTTGAGAACGTTCATATTTACAACATCCTGTGCAAGATCCTTTCGCTGACACCCGCTCCAAATGACGGGGACCTGAAAGAAGTATTGGATATCCTGAAATAAATGGCAAAGATCCTTCCATTTACACAGCAAGTTTCTGCGAAGCTCGGGTTCGAGCGCGTAAAAAAAAGAAAGAAACCTGAGAAGGATCAGCTGAATCTCTTTTCTGCGGGGTCACGCCGTATTCTAAACCTTCCGAACAACCTCAGCCCCTTCGAAGAAGCACTCCTGTTGGATGAGCGCGGAGACCCGAAGGCTGCGGATGCTTACGGGAAAGCAATTGCGGAAGAAGACTCAATCGCCGACGCGTATTGCAACCTCGGGATCCTTGAATCTCAGGCGGGCAGGACGACGAAAGCTTTTGACAGCTTCACCAAAGCGCTGAAGCACGACCCGCGACATTTCGAGTCGCATTACAACCTTGGAAATCTTTATTTGGAGATAGGCGATTTCAGACTCGCCCGTACGCATTATCAAATAGCCGCCGAAATCGAACCGGGTTTTCCCAATGTGTATTTCAACCTTGGCCTTGTCCACGCCATCAATGAAGATTTTGGAGCTGCAGTCGAGGCTTTAGACAAGTTCAAAGAACTCGTACCAAAAGACGAAGGAAACAAAGCCGACGGCCTCTTGCTTAGTCTCAAACAGTCGTTGGCACTCAAAGGAAAGAACTGAGAAAGGAGGTTCCCATGGGAGCCGCTGTCACGCATTTTGAAATCAACGCACGGGACGGAAAGAAGATGCAGGAGTTTTACTCTGCTCTTTTCGGGTGGAAGATCGATGCGAACAACCCGATCAACTATGGACTGGTGAACACAGGCTTGAAAATGGGGATCCAGGGCGGGATCGGGCAGATCGAAGCCGGCAAGCAGCCGTTCGTAATCTTTTACGTTCAGGTAGAAAAACCACAGGAATACCTCGATAAAGCTGTCAGTATGGGTGCGACCGTCGTTCTTCCCATCACTGTGGTTCCCAACATGGTCACGTATGGAATTTTTTCTGACCCGGAAGGCAATATGGTAGGGATCGTCGAGGGACCCCAGAAAGACCTCAAACCGGCGAAAGCCAAAAAACCTTCTGCTCGGAAGAAACGGACGTCCGGTCGCCGTGGAAAGAAAAGCAGACGAAGATAGCGTCCTCAACGGAACAAACAGAAAAACTCAAACAAAACCGATGGCATCCAAATCAACCGAAAGCGTCCAGGCGGCGATCAAAGACAGACTCATGAAAATCAAGGGAGTTGTTGGAGTAAGTGTTGGCGAGCTGCAAGGTAAGCAGTGCATAAAGGTGACAGTGGATCACAGGACACGAAAACTCGTGAAACAACTCCCGAAAACTCTCGATGGCTTTGTTATTGTGATTGAAGAAACGGGAGAATTCATTACCCGGCAGAGGACTCCACCCTACTGAGGAGGAAAATGAACCACAAAAAAGGCGTTGACAAGACGCCTTTTTTGTTTCGAGCTCATTAGCGGCCGAACCAATACGAAAGCTTTATGAGGAAGATATTATCCGCCGGCTCGCGAAGAAGATCTCCGGCGTCACGTCCGAACTGGAAGTCCGATACATAGCCCACATGGCTTCGCAGGTGTTGCCACACAACGAATATCGTCGACCCGGGCAAATACTCCCATCGGAGAACGAGGTTTGCTCGTACGGAGCGAAAGCTGAAATCATCCTGGCCAAAGCCGCTGCCGAAGGTGAACGTGCCCGCAGGTCCATTGCCGTCAGGGTCGGCTGTATACTGAAATGTTGCCGGGTCATACGCCAACGTTCCTTTGTCCCGGCCATAGACCGCGAAGTCATACGTCCGCGGCTGAAGGAATTCCTTAAAGAAAGAGAAATTTCGAACTTGAATGAACGGCTGAATGACAAACTGCAGTGAGAGGTCGGGAGTGAAAGCCCAGTTCACACGAGTGTTCAGTGAGAGGTTTGTGAGCCCAACATCGGCAAAGACATAACGGCGTCCGAACGTTGCCGTCGCCAGGGAGTCTGACACACTGGTGATGAATATGTCGGTATCGCGCTCATAGCCAAGCTGAGGCGAGAATTGGATCTGTAGAGCCGCCGTTGGCCGAAGGTTGACGTTGAATGAAATGTATTTGTCGTACTCCCCGGAATAATCCCCCCTGTAAAAAACACCTAAGCCAACAACAATTTTTTCCCGACTGTCGGTTTGGACATTGAATCCCGTCCCATACTGGCCGACCACCGTCATTAGAGGGCCTCCGCGCGTTAACTTGTCGCTTAAAACATCCGGTCCCCAGTAACCGTAGGCGCTGAGATTCCAGAACGTCAGGAGATTTGCATACGCTCCGCCGCTGTAGATTTCAAACATCCGATCTCCTCCGAATGTCCATGCATGGTTGGAATATGCATAGATGCCATAGTTACGAAAGGTCTGTCCGGGAGTTCGATCCTGGTATTCGGCGTACGTCGAGAACGCGCGCCGGTCGGCAAGGCTGGCGAAGCCCATATCGTTAAGCTCGAGACCCGGGGAAAATTCCTGATAGGTCAACGATCCGATCCAGTTTCCTCCGCCGACTTTCATCAGCGTCGCTTCTCCGGCGTACCCGTTGAGTGACGTTGTGTTTGCGTCAACTTCCAGATAATCGGCGTCGGGGCGTTGAAAATATCGCGCCGAAGATCTTTGCGTTCGTTCAACGACGGTCCTATCTCCCGAAACACGAGATCCGGCAATGAAGCCGCCCAGAAGCCAGTTTCGCCCTCCCCACCGATGCTCAAAATCTACCCCGCCGGTCGTTGCTGAAGTATGCAGGAGAGATTGAAACGCCGGGTCCTTCAGGTCACGATTCACGGATGTGAGCAATCCGCCAACGAATGTTTGGCCGTCAAAGTCCTTCTTCACTCTGGCAACAAGATAATTGGTCAAAGGCTCCACCTCGGCAGTTTGCTCAACACCCGAGCCATCGATGTAACGCGCCGATTCTCGCTGCGTCACGGCGTCGAGCACACCGACCGACAAGCCCGACGATGTTTTGCCGCTAAGTTTTGCCGCGCCGAGAATTGTCGTCTGGTCCGGCACATCCACGAAAGCCGCGCCGATGCCGCGTTGCGGCTGACGGCCAATCCTCCGCGAATAAAAATACTGACCGCCGCCGTAACTGTTATAGTTCCGGGTTCGTCCGAAGGAAAAAATTTCGGAGCCTTCAACAAAAAATGGCCGACGCTCCGGAAAAAAGATCTCGAACGCCGAGAGATTGACCACCGCCGGGTCGACTTCCACCTGGCCGAAATCCGGGTTGATGGTTCCACTGAGCGTGAAATCTGAAGTGACACCGTACTTGAAATCTGCGCCTGTGTTGCCGAAGAAGTCGTTGGATCGGTAATACGGACTGCCGGCGTTACGCTCCGGAGAGCGCTTCAACCGCGATACGACGTACGGCTGAACCTCGAAACGCGCAGGGGCGCTTAGACCCTTGATCCCTGTCAATGTTCCAAATCGTCCGACATAGCTTCCCACATCGCCGGGGACCGGACTCCAGAAGGAGTACTCTCCATTGCGGGCGATTCGCCTTTGAAAATTAACGCCCCACGTCAGCTCCCCCGCCGATTCACTGAAACGCAGTTGCGAGAATGGAATTCGAAACTCAGCGGTCCATCCTTTTTCGTCTCGCCCCACCGAAGATTCCCACACCGCATCCCAGCTGATGTCCTCCTGTGTGTCGTTTGAAATCAAAATGTCCTTTTTCACGCCGGCCGGGTTCACGGCAAAGGAAAAAGCGGTGCGGCGGTCAAAGTAGCTGTCTATTTGCACGTAGAACCAATCGCTTAAAACATCTCCATCGCGTCGAAAAAGCTCACCAATGATGGAGTCCGGATTGTCGTACATTCGGGCGGCAACGTAGAGTGCGTCATTGTCATACAGAACGCGCACGTCTGTTGCCTGAGTTGCCGGCGATCCTTCGTTTGGCCGCATCTGGACAAAATTGTTTGCCGCCGAAGTCCTTTGCCAGGCTTCCTCGTCGATGATGCCGTCAATGGTCACCGACGCTCTCTCCAGCCGCGAAGCATGGTGAGAGCGAGTGGTGCTCGAAGGTGAAACAGTTTCGTTGCCATTCTGGCTAAATGCCCACGACGAGAGAATGCCCGAAAACAACGCCACCGCTGAGATTTTTCGCACGAGATGGTCTCCTTCGACTTGCGGATTGTTGAGGGTATGATCAATAGACTACGTTCGGGGCGTTTTGGTTGTCAAACGGCGGGGTTAAAATCTGTCAGCTAGGGGTTTTTGTGGTGAGGACTGGATTCGTAGTGTCTGGTTAAATAGTCAATTCCGAAGTCATTCTTAAAGTCTCTCCAGACAGCATGAATATGGTTCGCGTCGTCCTGGGTATTGTCGTATTCAAGCACAAAATTCGGACCATGGATCCGGTAATAATGGGGCTCTCCCGTCGTTGTTCTTCCAGCCCATGCAAAATGAATCTTTTCGATTCCATCCTTGCCAATGTTCGACAGGTATTCATCGGCAATCTCACTGCGGAAGTTGTTGATATACTCCTCCACCAGGCGCATGAGCATCGCCCGTTGGTCGTGACTCATATCCGAAGCGGCGAGACCTCGCTGTTTTCCAATGTCGGCTTCTCGGTCTGACCCTGTGATAATATCGGAAGGCGCACGCGATGAAATGATTGTTTTTGCTCGCTGAGCATTGTCGAGAGTCAACACGAGCTCACGCGCAAGATCTTCTTCCAGCCTGAGGACTCTCAGTCCCTTATGAGGCCCTTCCCGGACATGCGCGGGATTAGAACCAAAAAACGTCGGCGTTGTTGCAACAAGCCCCTTCGTGACAGACGAATAGTTGGCCGACAAATGATGTCCCTCCAGCCGCCAACCCCATGGCTGGCTTTCCGAGGGTGTTCCAAAAATCGTAAGGTAGTAGAGGTCGGGATCCCGAAACTGTCCTTCGATCTCGCGCAAAACACTTTCGAGGACGATCACGCCTGTTGCTTTGGAATATCCTTTTTCGCTCAGTGCGCTTTTCAATAAACTGTGAGCAGCATCCCTTTGGCGGTCGTTGAGTTCTTTGAGGCTCACTCCTTTCCGACTTCGAGGCACAAAGTGCCAGTTGAATCGTTCTTCGCTTTCAAACGGGATAATCGCTTTTAACTTCAAATGAGGATGAAGCTCATTCAGGAAACGTGTTGCCGCATTTACGGTTTCCCTTGAGAGTAAATCGTTCTTCTCTTCGTCCCCTACACCGAAGGCTATGACGACGATAGCCACAACGCCCGAGAAGTAAAGTCCCTTGACGCGGTTTTTCCGAAGACGATCTAGCACGGGAAATGATGGAATCATACTGAGTCGCGAGATATCGAGCTATTCATGCCTCATTTTCTCAAAAATTATCAACTCTCAAAGACATAGCAAAAAGACTTTTACTGTAAAGAAAGGAATCGACTTGAACAATTTGAAGAAATTACAATCCGGATGTCAAAAAAAGGACATGGATTGGGCCGTGGAATTGCTGTTGGACGCCCAGTCCCGGGGCTTTGTAAGGCTTCTCAAGAAGCGTCTTGAAAACGATCCCCGCTACCTGTTCTTTCATAAATCGAGTCTTGGCATCGAAATCTCTTCCTGGCTTTCACAGCTGGGTTTCAAATGGTCAAACGAGGATCAAGAAATCGACATCAGTATCGAGGCGCTCTTGATTGTGCTTTCTCGTCTGTTGAGAGAAGAAGATCGAAGCGCGCGGGCGCCGCACTCCGCCAACGAGTGTGCAATGGCATAATTGACGCCTATTAACTCGTTTTCGCAAATGTTGCGGACAAATAACTCGCAACATGCAGTCATGGTGAAACGGTTCTCACACTTGCGTTCATTTCATCAACCAAACGGGGAATGGCTTTATTCAGGTTCCTATTGTAGATGAACGCAAAAAGCTTTCCTAAAAATGAGACGCTGAAGCCTTCACCTTCGACAACCCAAACGAGCCTCGTTTGATTGTCATTTATGGCCTCAAAAAGATGGTCGTAATGAATCGTCAACCAGAGGAACGCGCCCTTCCATTTCCAGTTGAAGTATGGATTGAACTCGGACATCGTGAACTCAGACTTCACGCCGTTTCGAAGACGGATTATCCCCCTTGACGTCGGTCCAATCTCGCCCGTCGTTGCCACTTCAATTCTTTTGATGTGGCTTGCCCAACTCGGCCATTCTTCCACCCGGGCGAGATGGTTCCATGCCTTTTCTCGTCCTACCTCCACTGTAAACTCACGGCGAAGCAGCGTTATCATTCTTCAGGGCTTTGAGCACCATGCAATCATGTTCTCCGTCCACAGCCGGGAGGAATTTTTTGCCTCAATCTGGCGCACAAGCCTGATAAGGACGCGGACAACTTTCCACAGTACGGAGTTTAGCTTTCCGTCGAGCGTGTCCGGGATCGGCGCCGTTTCTTTGAATTGAATATTTGCAAAACCGTTCATTTCGAGGATTTGCCGGAGGGAATCTTCTGCAAAAATCGTCACGTGCGTCAGATCGCCGAAGATCACCTGCCCTGGAAACAGCCCCTGCCCATTCGGTGTCTGAACAATAAAGAGGCCGTTTTTTTTAAGCGCCCGAAAGACAAGCGGCAGAAGACGGAGAAGCTCATCTTTTGAAAAATGCTCGATGAAATCGATTGCAACAATTGCCGCATAAGCGCCACGTTTACGCGGCAGAAACTCGATGGCGTCCATCACGGAGGCGTTCAGGTTCTGTGAAACCGCAATTCGGATCTGCTCTGGAGAAATATCGATGCCTTCGGCATTGGTAAAACCTTTGCTGCGAAGCAATTCCAGAAAATAACCCGGGCCGCATCCGAGCTCCAGAATCGGATCCTGCGCAGAGCAGCGTGCAAGCAACGGAAGGAACCTGTGTTGGTATGTCCGAAAAAACTCAGCCACACGCCCTTCATCCCGATGAAGTTGGTCGCTTTTCAGCGTCGAAACATACCGTTCATAAAGTGTTTTTCGAAAATCCTTCATTGAGCCGCGGGATTATACATCGAGTCTTTTCTCGTACGGAATCACCTCGCTGAATTCCACATATCTTTTCAAGAGTCTGAGATACATTGCCCAACAAAAGCAAGAAATGCGGTAATGTTCGTTGAGCTCGGGCCAACCCAGATGATGAAAGAGAGCTTGGGTCACAGCATTTTTTTCTTTGAGAGAAAAACCGACGCGTGTGTTTTGCCAATCCCGATCGGCGTGAGTGATACTCAGCTCAAATTCTCGCAGTGGAACGAATTTGGAAACGACAGCGCGCCAGTCATATTCAGGCCCGAACCAGAGCGTGTACTCCGCCCCTTCCATTGGCCGTCCCGATGAGTGTTTCGTCCACCATTTGTCGAGTCCTTCGGGCGAGGAGACAGCCTGAAATACCTGTTCGACTGAAGCGTTGATGGGGAAATCATGAAGAATGTCGGGCATGGTTAGGCAGCCTTTTTTCCGAACTCCGGATCAACTTTTGCCAGCTTTGCGACAACAAACCCCGGAATTGTGGCGATACACACCCAAACAAAGAATTGCTGATATCCAAGCCACTTTTGTATGTCGCCGCTGAACATCCCCGGAATCATCATTCCCAGTGCCATGAATCCCGTGCAAAGCGCATAGTGTGCAGTTGAGTGTTTGCCCTGCGAAACATAGAGCATGTAGAGCATATACGCGGTGAAGCCGAACCCGTAGCCAAACTGTTCAATCGCCACGCTTAAATTGATGATAAGATAATCCTCCGGCTGAATGTACGAAAGGTAGACGTAGATAAGGTCCGGTGTGTTTATGGCAAGAACCATAGGCCAAAGCCAGAACTTGAATCCCTTCCTTGCCGCTGCGAACCCGCCAAGAACCCCTCCGAGTGTAAGAGCGGCGATGCCGACAGTACCGTAGACAAAGCCAACTTCTATTGTCGATAAACCGAGCCCTCCCGCCTCCCTCGTGTCCAGCATGAATGGCGATGCAAGCTTGACAAGCTGAGCTTCTCCAAACCGGTACAGCAGAAGGAATGCCAACGTTATGCCGATATTCTCCTTCTTGGAGAAGGCAACAAACGTCAAGAAGAACTCTTTGAGAAAATCTCTCGATTCAGCTCCGGTTACCTTTGGCTGATCTGTGGCCGGGCGCGGCAGGATGAACTTGTGGTAGGCAAAAAAGGCAACGAAAAGTCCTGCAAGAATAAAAAATGTTATCGACCAGGCAACCGGGATGCTGCCGCTGAGGCCAAAAATGTTCGTGGCCTCGAAGAATCCAGCAAGCATAACGAGAAGTCCCTGAGCCGAAATCATGGCGATACGATAAAACGTGCTGCGGATGCCAACGAAAAACGCCTGCTGTTGTTCGTTAAGGCCCAGCATGTAAAACCCGTCCGCGGCGATATCATGCGTTGCTGAACTGAATGCCATGAGCCAGAAAATCACAATCGTCCACTGGAAAAAACCCGACAGCGGAAGTGTCAGGGCGACCCCTGCAAGTCCTGCGCCAATGAACAACTGCGTTATGATAATCCAGAGCCGCTTCGTTCGAAGAATGTCCACCACCGGGCTCCACAGCGGCTTGATCACCCACGGCAAATACAGCCAGCTCGTGTAAAAAGCGATCTGGTCGTTCGGAATTCCCATCTTCTTATACATGATCACCGAAACTGTCATAACCGCCGCATAGGGAATGCCTTCGGCGAGGTAGAGGCTCGGCACCCAGAGCCAGGGATTACGCGAGGAGGTTTGAGGAGGTGTTGTCAATATTTTTTTTCCTCATTGGTGCGAAATTCTTGTTGTTCGGGAGTAGATCTCCCTCACAATCAAGAGTAGCGAGTTGCGAAGGAGCTCCGCTCCTGAGCAAACTGCTGTCCTGTTTTTGTAATCGCGATTCAGATCTGTTGGAATTCCTTTAGAGTCAATACAGTTTCTGCAACTCGGCATCCCTGAAATAATGCTTCACAATCTCCTCGGCCGTGAATCCCTTCGTCGCCATGACGGCGGCGCCGATCTGACACAATCCAACCCCGTGTCCCCATCCGGCGCCATGGAAAACAAACCGCTTCGGGATGCCATCGTCGCCTATTTCCGTGCCAACGACAAAGGCCGAGCTGTACAGATGTGATGGCGAAAGCCACCGGCGGATTTCCAGCTCCTTGCCCACAGTAAGAGTCTTCATTGTGCCCTCAATTTTCAGTGCACTGATCCTTCCCGACGACCCCCGCCGCATCGGGCGAACGTTCATGATGGTTCCGAAATCATAGCCTGATCTCTTCTTGACGAGATCCTCAAGTTCTTTCCTCGTATACTCCACCTTCCACCGAAAGAAATCCGTTGTCTCCTGGTCGAAAGAGGGTAAGACTTGTTTCAGAATTTTCCCGTCAGTGGTATGGCAATATGCTTCCGCCGCTCCAAGAATCCACTTCTGAGCATCCCCTTCGGTTTTCAGCGGCGGATGCTGATCCTGCGAATCCGAAATTGTTGTCAAATAGGGGACGCTTTTTTCCTCCCATACATTCTCGTAGCTCTCCGTCAAGCCACCGCACGCCTTGGAGTATCTCGCGTCACAGATTTCCTCGCCGGACACCAGAAATATGCCTCGCGTTGTGTTAATGGCTTCCGCGACCGCGGGGGAGACGATTTTCGAGATGCCTTGATACCTTTGACAATGATCGTCTGCACACACGTCGAAGTGCTTGTGGCTTTCCCGGTCGTACCATCGAATGATCTCACCCTCCGGCTCCGACAAGGCTTGCCGCGGGATTCTAGCTTTCTTTTGTCCGCCTTGAAGCGCAGCAAGAAGCCAACTCCGGGATGTGATCGCGTGAGCTTTCAGCAGTTCAAAGGGAGCTGTTGCGCTCATCTCGGAGGAAATCACGCTCTTGAGATATTCTTCGAGCGCTATCTCGTTGATCGCCGCCAGGGTCCCGTCGCCGTCGGAGACAATGTTGAGACTCCCTGCAAACGACTGATCCTCTTTCCGTTCCCAATGAAATTGAATACCTATCTGAACATCCTTCAAAACGAAGGATGAAGCGTCAAGCGGCTTGCAGACGATTTCGGCCTGTTTCACAATCTTGAAAACTCCGGCTGCCGAGAACGCTATGCCCGTCTGGTCCCGCCGGACGTTGAACGGCCCTTCGATCGAAACGGAATCATTGAGTGCAAAGCGGCCATTCAACACACCGTTGATCTCCTTCTGGTGCTCCAACACGCCAACTTTTATGATCGGCTCGCGAGAAATCATCTCTTTCCGGGCCTTTACAATCGTTTGATGATTTGGTCGAGTGCTTTCTGCTTGAGGCTGACCTCATCCAAGATCTCTTCTATCATCTTTGCGTCCATGCGACGAAAATCGGTCTCAACCGGAGTAATCATGAGACCGCCCATATCCACCGCTGCCGGACTTATGAGGACTCGTTCATTCCCTTTCTTAAAATACACATCGGGCCTGTGTTTCACACGTGGAAAAAGGATGAGCCGCCAGACCATCTCGCGGAAAGTACAAATCATGTTCAACATCGGCTCTTCCGGAACGCCAAGAACACACTTCCAGGAAGACAGGAATTTTCCGAAAAATTCCGACAGAGCGTCTTTGTCAATCGACTCCACAACGACCACAGAACGGCCATAGCGTTTCAGACCCAGCAAAGCAACCGAAGGCGATTTCTTGAGGACTTTGCGTCTGCGCGCATCCACCGAATCAGTCTCCACGGGGATCGCATTCCGTGGACTCATCTGAAAATGCAGATGGTCGGGCGCCGAAGCGCCGCACTTCGGACCGTTGTAGAAAACGGAGAACCTCGGACTCTTTTGCGCGAGTTCGAGAAAATCCCCGAACGACGACTCGATCGACTGAGGAATGTGCTGCACATGAGACACAGTGAAGTGTCGGGAAAAAATTGGCGCGGGGTTGCAGAGCACAAGGTAGGTGTTATCGAACAGAACACCTTTTTGCTCTATCGGAAGATTCTCCACACAGAGAAAACATTTCCTCCCACGAATGCTCTTGTCGTCCACCTCCGCAGCCGTACTCGCAATGCGGCCCGCATTCCATTGAAGCTTCACATTGAAACCGGAACATTCCACCGTGCGAACTTGTGCGGCATCGAGCGATACAGAACCGTCCGCAAGCTGTTTCCATGACTTTTTCTGCTCATCCAACAGTCTGAGTGCTAGCTCGCCAAGAGATTCCCCACGAGAATCGTAGACGGCGAATGTTTTACGGGCGATCACGTTCTCATGCCCGCGTGCTCAACGCTCGCCTGGCGGCTGATTCTATGGCTTCAACCGGTACAAAACCGATGTAATGCGGCACAGTCGTCTTGCCCATGGAAAACGGAGCTTCTTCCACGATTTGATATCCCATCTTTTTGTACCATTGGACGGCTTCCGTATTCTGGACCATGACGCCCAGCCAGACCTTGTCCAGTTTTCTTTTTTTGGCTTCTTCGGCTGCTACCGTCATCAAACGTCTACCCAAGCCGGCACTTTGATTTTCCGGCATGACGTACAATGAGGCAACATACTCGCGATGCTCCTCCTCGTTGAAAAACGTTCGCTCGTAGGCAACGATCCGGCCCTCAACCTCCGCAACGTAGCAGACAACATCAGGGTTCTCGAACTGTTTTTCCAGCGCCTCCACATTATAGTATTCTTCAAAAAAAGATCGAAGATCTTCTTCAGGGATGAAAGATCCGTACGTGTCCATCCAGGTATTCCAAATGACGCGGCGGATATCAGAAAAATCATTCTTTCGCCAGACGCGGATTTCAGTTTTCATCGCGGGCTTCCACGGTTCGTTCTCTGACGGGCGAGAATTTCGATAGTCCGGATCCTGTCCTTATACTGGTCGTTCCGATTTGCCTGTTCTACAGACAGGGCTGCATCCGTGTTACCCTCCCATCGGCGACAGAGATAAATCGGCTCGTAGATTCTTCCAATCTGGTATTCCCGCGACAACCTCAAGACAACTGCATAATCTTCACCATAGCTCACATTGGGAAGAAGAACTTCGCGCAGCAATGACGTTTGAAATGCACGCGGAGCACCGAGGCCGTTGATACGCAGCGCGTTATTCCTGCCATTGTCGGGAGTCCATTCTTTATGGTCGATGACGCCCGGCGGAATTTCCTGCAAGTGCATATTCACGAGCTTGTAGGAGCCAATCACGGCCGCAAACTGACCACCCCGGAACGTCTCGACTATTCGTTGCAATGTTTCTTGGCCGCTATACATGTCATCCGAATCCAGCTGCACAGCGTATTTCCCGCAGTGATCGGACAACACAGCTTCATTCCAGCAGCCGCCAATGCCGAGGTCACTTCTCGAAGGAATAAGATGCCAGACAGAGGGATGTTTGTGCGCGAGGTCTTGGAGAATGCCGGTCGTTCCATCCGTTGAATGATTATCGACAACAATCACGTTAAACGGAAAATCCGTTTGTTGCGAGAGGACACTGTTCACAGCGTCGGCAACCGTTCGCTCCCGATTCCTTACCGGAATGATCACACTTGCTTCGGCGGGAAATGACGTTCGGCTCTTCGGAAGCGTTTTGAATTTCGGTTTGAGATATGCGCCAATATTCCTGAGGTGTTTTGTGAAAACCCTCTCCATTTCTTCTTGGACGTCCTGATTTCGAGGGTCGACATAATCGAACAATTTTTCTCCGGATTTTCGTACATCCGGTTCCTTTTTGATTGACAGAGATTCCTGGATATGAAAGACTTTGTTGTCTATCGAAGTCTTCAGGCGGACATCGTACCATCCCCCCCATTGGACAGCATCGACGTGGCCGTACTTCTTCAACGCCTTCCTTACTGCCGACATGGAAAAAAGCGTCACCGGGCCAAAATCAAATCCGTCGCGAACACTGCCGAGTTGATAGTCAATCGTCGGATGTTCTGTTTTCCTTCCCGCCTTGATTTCCAGATAATCTGCGTAGACAATGCCTGCCTCCGTTTGATGGGCAACCGAGAGAAATCGCTCCAGCGCATTCTGTGCCAGTTCCACTTCTCTTGACTCTGTGAGGAGCAGGAAAAATGTCGATCTGACCTCTGAGAGAACCCTGCGGACAGTCTGGCGGGATGAAAATCCGCCAGAAGAAATCAACAAGCATTTATCATACGACCCAGAAAGCGAGCCATCGTGGACAACAATGATTTTTTCCACGAGATGTGAATTGCTGAATTGTCCGATGGAAACATGCGAGGTTTCACGCGAGCCACGGAGAATGGCTGTGATCGGCTTCATTACTAAGGTCTCTTTCGAACCGCGTCCAATGCCATCAATACCGCGCCGTAGGCGGGAGACGCTTCGGGACGAACGATTTTGACCCGCTTGAGTTTGGCGGAGATCCTTCCCTTCAGGAGCTTCGACAGCATATTCTCTCCGCCTGCCAGAGAGCCAATGAAAGTGAGCGGAATTCTTTGACCCTTTTTGTTCGCTAAAGACTTCAGCTGGGATGTCAGAGCGCGAGCATGTTTGTACAACTCTTCCGCGGCATTATCGATGATTCTCACGCAAAGAGAGTCGCGCTTTGATGCGGTCTCCAGAACGAGCGGCGCAACGGAGGCGATATCGAAGTTTTCTCTATATACCGCGGCAATGATCCTTTCCTGAGGGGTAAACCCAAATTTTTCGGCCACAAGACTCGTCAAAAGCGTCGGTTTGCCCCTGCCGTCCAAATGCTTTGTGACTGCATTCAGCCCATCCCTGCCGATTGCATATCCGCTTCCTTCATCGCCGAGCATCCTTCCCCACCCCCCCACACGATGTATCGTCCCTTGAGTATCTTTCGCAAAGGCAATGGAGCCGGTTCCTGCAATAAGGACAATCCCGGGCCTCCCGCGAAAAGCCCCCTCCAAAGCGATCCGGGCATCGCTCTCGATGATAATAGATTCGAGGTCGGAGCCTTTTTGACCTGCAAAAGCACGAAAACCTTCCCGCATCCTGTCTTTATCCGATTGCCTTCCAGCCCCTGTCAACCCTGCTACGATAGCGACAACTTCCTCACAGGCAACCCCAGCTTTTGTGCAACACGATTCGATCAATCCATAAAGCGTATCCGAAGCCCGCTCGACGCCGATCATTTGAAAATTCGACGGCCCGCCAACAACCTCCATCCGAACTGCTCCATTCATATCTGCCAACATCGCGGCCGTCTTTGTTCCCCCGCCGTCCATACCGATGACGTATCGGTTTTTTGAGTTCATACAGTGCGATGAGTATACACGTAATTGGAAGGAAATGCAAGAAACTCGCCCGTTCTGTTGCCTGACATCGCTGTCGGAAGAACCTTTTCAATTTTTTATTCACCGAAATTTTTGATATACTCTACCACTTTTTGGGATTCATTTTCAGGAATTCGTTGTTCATAAGGTGAAGCTGGGACTATTCACGCAAACAAAGAATCTTTTATGAAGAGTGTCGTTCGTCTCGTGACCGTATTCTTCCTTCTGACTGCCACAGTTCACCCTTTTCAGTCAAAGGAAAAAGCGCCCAACTTCTCGCTCAAGTTGTCAAACGGGAAATCGTTGACGCTGTCGAAACTGAAGGGTAAAGTGGTGTTGCTGAACTTTTGGGCTACCTGGTGCGGACCATGCCGAGCAGAGATTCCCGGATTCCTTGAGGTGTACGAGAAATATAAAGCCAAGGGTCTTGAGATCGTTGGCATTTCTCTCGACGAGACGGGCTGGCAGGACATCACTCCGTTTGTGAAAAGGCACAATATCTCCTATCCGATCGTAGTTGGAGACCAAAAAGTTGTGAAAGCGTACGGCGACATCTACGGAATTCCAACATCATTCGTCATCGACAAAAAGGGATTCATCGTCGACAAGCACGTCGGACTCTTGACAAGAGAAATGCTTGAAAACAAAATTAAAGACCTCTTATGAAGCATGCGCAAACGCTCAACACCGCAGCCATCCTTTTCCTTCTCATATCGCTTGTATTTCTGTTTTCAAGAAGCCAGGAGTTTTCGTCCGTCCTGAGGTCGAGCGCAGACAACGTCCGTGTTGAGCACAAGCTTTCGGTAGACAAGGTTGCCAGGGGGTCGACGTTTCAGCTTGCGCTGGTACTGAACATCGCGGACGGCTGGCACATCAATTCCCATCGTCCGAACTCAGAATACCTCATTCCCACAACCCTCGAGGTCGCGCCGAAAGAAGGCCTGATCATCACAGACATCAGATACCCCAGAGGGCACACCGAGAAGCTCGGTTTTTCCGACCAGCCGTTGGATGTTTATCAGGGTGAGGTCACGATTTTTGTCTCCGTAAGAGTGTCGGAAAAGTTTCCAGGGTCGGCGGATACGCTCAAAGGAAGCCTTCGTGTTCAAGCGTGCGATGACAAAATGTGCCTTGCTCCGTCCGTCATCGGTGTCGCCATCCCCATCTCGTTTGTCAAGCCCACTGCGGTCGTGGAGGCGGTGAACAAAAAGATCTTCGAGGCTTACACCGCAGAGGATTTTCAGACCGACGTCCAGCCGCAGAACGAGCTGGCGGCCCTTTTTGAAACCAAAGGGTCATTCGTTGCTTTCATAGCCATTTTTGTCATCGGGTTGGCGTTGAACCTGACGCCGTGTGTCTACCCAATGCTCTCCGTCACAGTTTCGCTCTTCGGTACACAAACGGAAACAAACCCCGCAAAAATAGTTTCCCGCGCTTTGGTGTATGTGCTCGGCATAGCGTCCATGTACAGTATTCTTGGCGTAACCGCGGCTCTCGGCGGCGGATTGTTCGGAAGCTGGCTACAAAGTCCGTGGGTGCTGGGAGGAATCGCGGCGTTGATGATGGGGCTCGCATTGAGCTCGTTCGGGGTGTATCAGATTCAGATGCCCTACTGGCTTACCAGCAGGCTCGGCGGCACATCAACGACGGGAATCCTCGGCCTGTACTTTTCGGGGCTCGTGGTGGGTGTGTTCGCTGCGCCGTGCATCGGGCCGCCCGTCATCGCCCTGTTAACATTCGTCGGCTTCAAGGGCGATCCGTTGTTCGGTTTCTGGGCTTTCTTTGTTCTGTCCCTTGGGCTGGGATTCCCATACTTGATTCTCGGGACATTCTCCGGACTCTTGAAAAAAATTCCACGGTCTGGTGATTGGTTGACCTGGGTTGAAAAAGTCTTTGGCGTCGTGTTGACGACTGGCGCCCTCTTTTACTTCTGTCTCGCTGTGGCTCCAAAGCTGGCAGTCTATGTTATCCCCGCGATGTCCATTCTGGGCGGCGCGTATCTGGGGTTCCTCGAGCCGTCGGGGAAAACCAAGAAAGTGATGCACGAGGTGAAGCTGGCGTTTGGGATCGTTGCGGTCATGTTCGGCTTGTATACGCTTAATACACTCCGTGAAGAAGGCATTGAGTGGGAGCCCTACGCAGTGGACAAACTCGAGATTGCCAAAGAGAACCAGCAGCCGGTGATGATGGATTTCTACGCTGACTGGTGCATCCCCTGCCTGGAGCTTGACCGCAAGACGTTTACCGATCATGGGGTCATTCAGTCGACAAAGGATTTTCTCAGATTGAAAGTCGACCTTACCTCTTTTGACTCCCCCGCATCAGAGGCCTTGAGAAAAAAGTATAACATTGCCGGAGTGCCGACGATCGTATTCCTGCGTTCCGACGGGACCGAAGAAACCGGCGCACGGCTTGTTGGTTTTGTCCCCCCGGACGAATTCGTCGAGCGGCTGAAGCCGTTGCTGAGCGCGAACTAATTCGCCGCGTCCCGTGTTGCAGACTTCTCTGTAAGGAAAAACCTTACGGAAGCCTTATGCTCAAACGTCTGAAACTTTCCTCGAAAGTTTTCATCCTCGTCCTTCCGCTTTTCGCCGCATCGTTCGCCGTGATTGTCTATCTCAACTACCGATTCGAGGAACGCCAGACCCTTGAGCTCGCCCGGGTTGCCGCAGACGCTCAGGCGAGCGTGATCAAGAAACCGCTCGTACACATGATGACGACGCGCTTTGAAGTGGACGACCGGTATCTGAAACAAATCAGCCGGCCCGGCGAGCTGGAGAATGTTCGCGTGCTGTTCCGACTCGACAGCTTGCGCGTCGACCCGATGTACCTCAAGCCCGAGCGCATCCCTATAGGCCGAGTTTCGCGATCAGTGGAACGACCAGGTGGAACACGTTTTCGCGACCGGTGACTCGCTCTGGGTTATGACCTGCGACCTCAATCATCACCCTTCGGCAACTGACAGACATGAAGATTTTCAGGTCACGTCGTTTTCTTCAGGGGTTCCGCTCAGTTTCTGGCGGTGCGCCCGATTGAGAATTGTTCTCCCATTCCATGCGGAGCAAAAATGCCAGCAGTGTCATGACGTAGCGGAAGGATACGTCCTCGGTGCCGCTTCCATGGAAATACCTTTCAGTCATCCCATGGGTGCGATCCGTGCAAACGCAGTTCGCTCGTTTGCATTCTTCATTGCGCTGACGATCGCTGTTACGATCGTAGGTGCGTTTGTTTTTCGGCGGTTTGTGGCCCGGCCGATTTCCCGCCTCGTACACGCAACCGAGGTGATCGGCGGAGGAAATCTTGATCACGAACTCGTTGAGGAATTCGGCCACGACGAGCTCGGAAAGTTGGCCGCATCGTTCGAAGAGATGCAGGTCAAACTCAAGGCGGTGCAAAGCGAGCTCATTCAGAAGGAACGCCTCTCTGCAATCGGCCAAATGGCGAGCGGGATTGTCCACGATTTTCGCAATCCGATGACAAATATTTCGATGGGACTGGCCTTGCTTCAATCCACGCCTCTGGCGGATGAACAACGGCTCGAGCTTTATAAAGAACTCCAGGATGCGATTCAACGCATGTCGCAGATGACGCAGGAACTGCTGGATTTTTCACGCGGCGATGTGCGAATGGAAAAACGGCCCATCCCCGTCTCCTTGGTCGTCGAGGAAATCGCTTCATCGGTGGAAGGACATCTCCTTGAGCGGGACATCAAGCTCGACGTCGCCATCGACAGTCATCGTGTGTGCTCTATGGACAAAGATCGCCTCCAGCGTACGCTCATCAACATCATTAACAATGCCGAGGATGCACTTCCGGACGGGGGAAACATCCGCCTGGGTGTGCATGAACACAACGAGTCGATCGTCTTCACGGTCCAGGACGACGGTACGGGAATACCAGAACACATTCGTTTGAGGCTCTTCGAACCGTTTGTCACGACCGGAAAGAAAAGCGGGACGGGATTGGGACTTGCGATAACAAAGCGACTCGTGGAACAACATGGCGGCAAAGTCGAATTTGAGAGCACGAACGGCAAAGGAACAACCTTTTCTGTAAGAATCCCTGTTACCGGACCCTCAGCTTCAGTCAGTGAAAGTCACATCATGCAAATACATCCATCTCTGCAATCACGTGCTTGACAACATACTCCTGCTCGTCGTCGGAATTCTCTCTACGCTGGCGCTCGCATTTGCCGGTGTCTGTCTTCATTTCGCCGTAAAAAACGCAAAAAAGAAAGAGGCGGAGATTCCTATGGCTCTGTGGTCATTTGGTGCGCTTGCGGGCTTGACATTCGCGGGAATGTGCTGGGCTTATTTCTTGATTCCGATTCTGATTCACCGTCTGTTTTGAATAACCTACCACTTTAGCCGAGCCGCTTGCATGACACTCACTGCGGGTCAGATCTCGGCGTTCCGTCTTGCGCGTCACCACCTCGTTGATGAAAAGCCCGCAGGACTTGTCAGAATATGCCGTGATGTTTGCGGCATTCAAGCGCAGTTGATGTCCGCGGCAGAGATGGCCCTCTCGGCAAGAAAACCGTCGATCTCGAAGTCCATGATCTCCTCAGCCCTTTGGAAAAAGAGAGAACTAGTGAGGACTTCTTTGATGCGCCAGACACTCCACATCATTCCTTCGTCTGATTTCGTCTTGTATATCACCGCCTTGAAGAAGAGCAGGCTTGCAGGGCTCACTCGATTCACGTCGAGATTTGGCATAACCGCAAAAGATCTCGATAGCTTGAACCAAGCAATAATGGCCCTTCTCCGTCATGGCCCGATGTCTCAAGAAAACCTGACGAAGAGGCTTTTGCCGATGGTCAGCCGAGGACTCAGTAAATACATGAGTCTCTCCTGGGGCATACAACTCTTCCGCCCGGCACTCGTCGAAGGACTGATCTGTTACGGTCGCCCCGTTGACAAAAAAGTTACATATGTACGCGTCGATCAATGGCTGCAAGGCCTGAAAAGAGTTGCCGAGGACGAGGCAAAAAGGGAACTCATCCGCAGATACCTCAAGGCATATGGACCTGCAACTCCGAAGGATTTCTCCAAGTGGTCAGGAATTTCGATGGGTGAAGTGAGAGAAACCTGGCAGACGCTGGAAGATGAATTGGCTGTAGTGTCGGCAGGAGCAATGCTGGCATGGTTGCGCCGGGAGGACATGGATACCATGGCAAGAGTCCGCTTGTCAGAAAACAACATTCGTCTCTTGCCGAGTTTCGATTCGTTCCTCTTGGGGCATGCACAAAAAGATCACCTTGTCGACGGCCGGAATTACAAACGTGTTTATCGCAATCAGGGATGGATTTCTCCAGTTGTTCTTCAAGGTGGAAGAATCATAGGAGTGTGGTCGATGGAAATCGAAGAAAAGCACTCATTCGTTTGCATAGCTTTGTTCCAGGGCTCAGGGAAGGATCTGCAATCAGGTATCGAGGGCGAGGTGAATCGTCTCAGACGGTTCATCGGAGCGAGCCTTGATATCAGATTCGAACGTCCTTGAGGATGTGACAAAGTTGAATCAAATTGAGACTCGATGCAGAAAAACCCCACAGTTCATGGACTGATTGTCACGCATCACAGGTCTTCGAATTCTTTTGTTGACCTTGAAGCAGGATTTACTTAGAATATCATCGTTGATGAGCAAAGGAATCACAGATTTTTCGCAACTCCCTTCCGTTAAACTCTACTTTAGCATAGGCGAGACGATCCTGACTGAAGGCGACCGTACCGACGGATGGTTCGTGTTGCTTTCCGGCAAAGTGGGAGTATTCAAACGCGATTTCTCCGTCGCAGAGATCTCCAAGCCAGGCACTGTCATCGGTGAACTTGGATTTCTGCTGAATATTGCCCGCACGGCGACACTCATAGCACAGGAGCCGACCATGCTCTTGCACGTCAGGGTAAGCTTGGACGAATTGTTTTCAAAGTATCCTGAACTCGCTAAGAAAATGGTTTTGATGCTGGCAGAGCGTCTCGTGAAAACGACGGAAGATTGGCGCGAGTCCGTCGACCGCGTCGAAGCCTACTAGGCACCGTTCCCCAGCTGTCTCTTCACTACGACCTGTTGTGGTCCCTCCAGCCCTGAGCAAACAACCAGAGCCTCGATGGGCAAAACTCTTCGTCGGACTGGCGGCATTAATGTTATTTCTAGGCCTCGGATATTATTTTTTTCAAAAAGCGATTTTTCTTCACTCTGAAAACGGCGAAGAAACTATCCCTGACCGCGAAGTCACTCTTCAGGATGAGGACACACTCTTTTATGGAGAATTCCTCATAGTTCGCACCGAACTCCTTGCCGGACCCGGGCCACGCAGATATGGAGTTGTGATTTCGAGAAACGCAACAACCCCCTACCGGCATCCCGAAACAGTTGACCAAAAAGAATACATCGAAATGGGATTGGCCTCTCTTCTGGGCAACGCCAATCAACAGCTTATCATACAACAATTCTCAGGAGGCACTCGTTGTTGTTGGAACTCCTGGGTGCTTGAACTTGGAGACTCCATCCGTCCTCTCTATCGATCCAGTGATTTTCGAGAATTGGGCAACGAAATCAGTTTCGAAGACCTCGACGGTGATGGGCGTGCAGAATTATCTCAGTCGATTCTGCTCTTTGAATACTTTGACCGGCTTGATAACACGCGGTCGCAGCTGCCAACCGCTTACTTCCAGTATTCCGATGTGAAGAGACGATACGTCTTGGCGAACATGACTTTTTCACAATTTCTCGAAAACAAAGCTGAAGAGGCTGGTCTGCTGGTAAAGAATTTCGCCGACACCGCTGAGCTCCGCCTCTACGGGGATCCGGACGGACAATTCCTGAGCCTTGTGCTCGGAGCAACCCTCGAATACATATACGCCGGGAAGAGAGACCGGGGTTGGACGTTCTTTGACCGATGGTACACTCTTGCCGACAAACCGGAAATAAGAAGAAAGATTCAACTTTTACTCTCCTCATCGGGGCTTTTCGAAGAACTGTACCCCCGATAAGCGAAAGACAAAACACCGGAACTTTTCGAGGCTCATATGTTGTTAATGACGTGTCGATTCTTTATATTTTTCCCCAATCCATTTTCATCTATTCTTCAGGAGCTTATCCATGAAACACGCAGTACGCGTTTACCTCCTCTTTTTCGTCAGCATATTTGTTTTTGGTATCGCCGCTTCCCAAGACAAAAAAGGGACCGATGTTACTCTCAAGGGCGAACTCATCGACATCAAATGTTATAGCAGCGGCATGGGGGGGGGAAGAGGAGAGGAGCACCAGGATTGCGCCATCCAATGCATGAAGGGCGGTCTCCCGGTTGGGCTTTTGGACGACAAGGGAACACTGTATATGTTAGTCCCCAAGAAAGGAATGAAAGGCGGCAACGAGGCCCTGGCTGAGCACGCAGCTCACACTCTCACCGTCAAAGGGACCTTACAGGACAAAGGGGGGATGAAGGTCTTGCATTACACAAGTTTTGAGATGGCGAAGTAAGCAAGAAGAAAACATGCAGGAGAAAAGGCGATCCCCTGGATCGCCTTTTTATTTTTCCGGGCCTTTTCTATCCCGAGGCCGCTTTCAAAGTGTTCTTCATCAGCATAGCAATCGTCATCGGGCCAACGCCGCCCGGCACCGGTGTGAGAGCCTTCGCCACCTTGCTGGCAGATTCGAAATGGACATCGCCCACCAGGCGGTAGCCATTCTTTGCTGAAGAATCTTCGACACGATTGATACCAACGTCGATGACGACGACGCCCTCCTTTAACATCTCTCCTGTCACAGCCCCAGCTTTTCCTATGGCGGCAATGAGAATATCAGCCGATTTGGTGTACGGGAGCAAATCTTTTGCCCCTGTATGAGCAATCGTGACGACCGCATTTGCGCCGGCCTGCTTCTGGAGCAAGATATTCGCCACCGGTTTCCCGACAATATTACTTCTACCGACAATGACCACATGTTTCCCTGCAGGGTTATTTCCACTCCGCAGAAGTAGTTCCTGTACACCGGCGGGTGTGCATGGCTTCAACGTTTCTTCGCCTATCACGAGCTTTCCCACATTCATGGGATGGAAACCGTCGACATCTTTCCTCGGGTCGATTGCTTCAATGACTTTCTGTTCACTGATGTGTTTTGGGAGAGGCAGTTGCACGAGAATGCCGTGGATCTTCGCGTCGTGGTTGAACTCATCAATCATGGCCAGGAGGTCCTTTTCAGCGATTTCGGTTGCGCGGCGTTCCGTTACCGAGTAAAACCCCATTTCATCGCACGCCTTGCCTTTGGACCGCACATAGACCTGTGATGCAGGATTTTCACCTACGAGAATGAAAGCCAGACCTGGGATGATTCCCTTCGTTTCTCTCAGCTTCTTCGTTTGATCCTTGACTTCTCTTTTGATCTCTTCGGCGATTTTCTTGCCGTCTATTATTTGTGCGGGCATGGCAATGATTATCGTCTTATGTGTTAAGGTTCAAAGTTCAAGGTTTAGGAGTTTATGGGTTAGATGGCGGTTAGAAAGCAGGAAAAATTACCTGCTCGATCTTTGTTGCTTTTCCTGTCTCCGAATCGACCTGAATGTGAACTGCACACATTCGTACATCATGTTCCGCAATTTCAAACTTGTACGGAGTCTGATGAATGAAACGGCGAATCGCAATCTCTTTTTTCATGCCAATGACGGAATCATACGGCCCCGACATGCCGACGTCGGTGATATACGCAGTTCCGTTAGGCAAGATCCTGGCGTCCGCCGTAGGGATATGCGTATGTGTACCAACGACTGCGCTTACGCGGCCGTCGAGGTGCCAGCCAAGAGCCATTTTTTCAGCCGTTGCATCGGCGTGCATGTCGACAAGAATGACCTTCGTTTCGTTTGCGATCTTACTGATCGCCCAGTCGGCTGCCTTAAAAGGGTCGTCAATTGGCTGCATATAGGTGCGCCCTTGCGCGTTAATGACTCCAACTTTCCCCTTCTCCTTCAAGTCGTAGACAATCAGGCCGTGTCCGGGATTCTCCCTTGGATAGTTGAGAGGCCGTAAGAGGTTTCGTTCCTTTTCCAGAAGTTTCTTAACTTGCCATCGGTCCCATAAGTGATTTCCCGACGTAATGACGTGCACACCAAGGCCAAAGAGTGCCTTTGCGTCTTCTTCCGAGATACTCTTCCCTTCGGTTGTATTCTCTCCGTTGACGACGCAAAAGTCAATATCGAATTTCTGGATGTATTGTTTGAGGAGAGTCGAAACGAGGTTCAGGCCGGGTTTTCCATTGATATCGCCGACGAAGAATATGTTGAGGTGCCTTGGCATGATAAACCGTAGGACGACGTCAACGCCGTCCTACCGACGGTTTCAATATAGAGGAAATTTGAGAGGAAAAAAAAGAAAAACCTTATCCTGAAGGGCGGGAACCAGACTTACAACTTCGGCTTCATCATTTGA
>JACQPT010000250.1 GCA_016207415.1 Ignavibacteriales bacterium | reverse complement strand
GCAAACCTTCCGAAGGACATGATTTGGCGAGAGATTCTTCGGAAGATCCTAGTTATCCTTTTTTTCTATTTTTGCCCACGTGTCCCGCAGGGTTACAGATCTGTTGAAAACGAGATTACCCTTACGCGAGTCTTCATCAACGCAGAAGTATCCCACGCGCTCGAATTGAAACACTTCTTCAGGTTTGGCCCTTTGAAGGTTTTGTTCAACTTTACAGCCTTTCAAGACTTCGAGCGCTTTTGAGTTGATGAAGTCCCTCCAATCCTCTCCCCCTGGGCCTTCAATATTGAATAGACGGTCATACAAACGAGCTTCGGCGTCAACTGCATGTTGAGCCGAGACCCAATGGATAGTTCCTTTGACTTTCCGAGAGCTTTGGGGCAGACCGCTCCGTGTTTCAGGGTCGTACGTGCATTGAAGTTCGGTGATCTCGCCCGTCTTCTCGTCTTTCTTAAAGCCGGTGCACTTGATGATATAGGCGTATCGAAGGCGGACTTCGGCTCCGGGCGAAAGGCGAAAGTACTTTTTGGGCGGGTCTTCCCGAAAATCGTCCCTTTCAATATAGAGGACTTTCGAAAACGGAAGCTTCCTTGTTCCCATGGACGCGTCTTCGGGATTATTGACGGCGTCAAGCTCCTCGACAACTTCTTCTGGATAATTTTCAATGACAAGCCTGATGGGACGGAGAACAGCCATTACACGGCGTGCGCGCTTGTTCAGGTCATCTCTGAGGCAATCCTCGAGCATCGCCACATCCACGGTGCTTTCGCTCCGCGCAACGCCGATGCGATCCGCGAACAGCCGGAGAGATTTAGGTGTGTACCCCCGCCGGCGCAATCCGGAGATGGTTGGCATGCGCGGATCATTCCAGCCGTTCACGAAGCCTTCTTCAACAAGCTGCAAAAGCTTCCGCTTGCTCATAACGGTGTAAGTCAGGTTCAGCCTCGCAAACTCGATCTGCTGTGGATGGTAAATACCAAGCGCATCCAGGAACCAATCGTACAGCGGGCGATGGTCTGCGAACTCCAGGGTGCAAACGGAATGCGTGATTTGTTCAATGGAATCAGATTGGCCATGCGCCCAGTCATAGGTCGGGTAAACGCACCATGTTTCTCCGGTTCGATGGTGAGATGCATGGAGAACGCGATACATCACCGGGTCTCGCATGTTCAAATTAGGCGAGGCCATATTGATCTTTGCGCGCAGTGTCCGTGTACCGTCAGGAAACTCGCCTTTGCGCATCCGCTCAAAAAGGTCGAGGTTTTCTTCGACAGAACGGTTCCTGTATGGGCTGTCTTTGCCGGGCTCCGTCAAGGTGCCTCTGTGCTTTCGAACCTCATCGGCAGTAAGGTCGCAAACATACGCCTTCCCCTTTTTGATGAGTTGAGCTGCATACTCATAGAGCTGCTCAAAATAATCCGATGCATAGAACAGCCTGCCATCCCAATCAAAACCCAGCCACTTCACATCCCTTTGAATCGACTCGACATATTCCATTTCTTCTTTTGTCGGATTTGTGTCGTCGAACCGAAGGTTGCAAAACCCTTTGTAGTCTCTAGCAAGGCCAAAATTCAGACAAATGGATTTTGCATGGCCTATGTGCAAATAACCGTTTGGCTCGGGGGGGAACCTTGTCTGGACTCTCCCTCCATACTTGTTTGTTTTAAGGTCTTCGTCGATGATGTCGCGAATAAAGCTCTTCCGTTCGGGCAACTCGCCGCCCGGCTTTACTTCACTGACCGTGGCTCTCTCCGGCCGTTTGTCTTTTTCGATCGTCGTCACTTTAGTCGCTCGATTGCTGTGTTGATCCTACGGATTGTCTCGTCCTTGCCGAGGATGGAGAGGATGTCGTAAAGTCCCGGACCCGCGCCCATTCCTGAGACAGCGAGTCGTAAGGGATGAATCAAGTCTCCTCGGCCGGCCTTAAGAGTATCGGCGGTCCGTTCAAGAACCGCTTCATAGTCTTCCTTCCCTGGGTCCTGCAGCTTCGCGAACTCATCGGACAGTTTCATCATACGAATGCCGGCCCCGGAGTTCCATCTTTTCTTCACGACCGCCGGGTCATATTCTTTTGGAGCTGAAAAAAAATACGGACTCTTTTCGAGAAAATCCTTCACAAAACTAACACGCTCACGCATGGCCTCGACAACCTTCGCGAGGTACTCATCGTCATATTCTTTTCGTCCAAAGGGCGATTTCTTGAGCTCCTCCTTGAGCACGCGCGCAATTTCACTATTGGGTTTTCTTCTCAGGTACTGAGCATTCAGCCAGTCGAGTTTTGGGGCATTGAACACTGCTCCTGCTTTCCCAACGCGTTCCAGCGTAAACTCCTTGACAAGTTCCTGCATCGAGAAAATCTCCCTTTCGTCGCCCGGGTTCCATCCCAAGAATGCGACGAAATTCACGAGCGCCTCACTGAGATAACCCTTCGACCGATATTCTTCGACCGCGACATCACCCTGTCTCTTGCTGAGCTTCGTTTTGTCGGGGTTCAGGAGTAACGGCAGGTGGGCGTAGTTCGGCACCACCCAGTCGAAGTACTGATACAACAAGACGTGCTTTGGTGTGCTGGAGAGCCATTCTTCACCACGAATGACGTGGCTGATTTCCATCAAATGGTCGTCCACCACAACCGCCAGATGATACGTCGGAAATCCATCAGACTTCAATATGACCTGGTCATCGAGAATCTTATGCGCGATGGTAACGCGGCCACGAATGAAGTCGTTGAAAGAGGTTTCTCCGCTGACGGGGACTTTCATGCGAACGACGTGTCGCTCGCCGCCATTCAGACGATCCCGCACTTCTTTCGTGGGCAGATCCCTGCAGTGCCGATCGTAGGCTGGCGCCAGCTTCATCGCAATCTGTTTTTGCCTCACTTGTTCCAACCTCTCCGGCGTGCAAAAGCAGTTGTATGCGTGGCCTCTTTCAATAAGTTGTCGAGCATGGTTGTGATAAATTTCGAGCCGCCGGGATTGAACGTAGGGGCCATGGTTGGCTTCTTTGTGGGGGCCTTCGTCGTAATGGATCCCAGCCCAGTCGAGCGTTGCGATAAGGTTCTCCACAGCACCCTCCACTTTGCGGGACTGGTCGGTGTCTTCGATACGAAGAACAAACACGCCGTCGTGATGCTTGGCAAAGAGATAATTATAGAGAGCCGTTCGTAATCCGCCAACATGCAGGAATCCTGTGGGGCTGGGAGCGAATCGGACGCGGACGGGCTTGTTCGGTTCCATCTAGTCGAGTGACAAAAAAAAAGCGACGTGAATCGTCGCTTTCTGATGTATGCGGCTCTATTTCTGCACGGTCAGTGTTTCAAGGTACAGGGAACTCTTCTTGAAATCAAGCCGGGATCACCAACGAAGGGAAATTTCCGTTTTTCTCATACACGGACGACATTCAACGCGCGTTTGCCGCGTTGTTCCACTTTGAGGTCGAACTGGACGGCATCACCCTGACGGAGGACGTTTCGAAAACCACTATCCTTGACGTTGCTCTTATGGAAGAAAACCTCTTCGCCTGTGTCTGCGACGATAAAGCCAAACCCCTTTGAATCGTTGTAGAACTTCACTTTGCCTTTTTGCATGAGTTGATTTCCTTGTCGGTAAAGAAAAACCCCGATCAGTCATCCTGACCGGGGTTCCTGTGGTCACAGGCGAATTAGACCTTTTCCACGTTTGTGGCTTGGAGGCCCTTGGGTCCTTTTTCTACTTCGAACTGGACCGCGTCACCCTCATTCAGCGTCTTGTAGCCGTCGCCGACGATCGCCATGAAATGGACGAACACGTCTTCGCCGTTTTCGCGCTTGATGAAGCCGTAACCTTTGGCTCCGTTGAACCACTTGACTGTTCCTTTTTC
>JACQPT010000253.1 GCA_016207415.1 Ignavibacteriales bacterium | reverse complement strand
GGGAAGAGGTTTTAGCGTAAATTTTTTCATTTTTGCGTCTCGACCTCCCCAACTTCGATTAAGCCGGGGCCCCTGCTTCGTCCAAGGAGGGGAAAAAGGATTTCGCGTGACTACGTTTAAACGTGAATTTTTTCATTGTTAGGCCTCGACCTCCCCAGCCTCGATAGAGCCGGGGCCCCTGCTTCGTCCAAGGAGGGGAAAAAATCTCACGCAAAAACTTTCGGTCAGGAATTGTTTGATTACAAAATTTTCCATTCTGACGACATTAGAGAACAGCGCGCATTCCGCCGTTGATGACCCGTCCTTCCAACGGCGCATAGATGGGCAATTTGTCAAAAGAACCCGACTCTGGATTTCCAGTAACAATGCGTTCAAAACGAGTCTGTCGCGCGTCGAAAATGTTCTCGAAGTTTACAAAGATACGAAATTGACCGAACGATTTCTCGCCGATGAGACCGCTATTCCAGTACGCAGGAGAAGATCTGCGGAACGGATTTCGTTCCAACTTTTGCGTCCCCGTCCAGTACGATTCCCATCCAACCTTCCAGCCCATTTCATGATTCTCCCACATCGCCACCACGCCAAAGGAATGCCGGGGATTGAGTTCTAGTTCTTCTTTCTCGCCGCGGTCATTCCTTGTCGCATAGGTGTAGGTGTAACCGGCAGTGAGCTTGAAATCGTCGTAGGCGATCTTCAGTTGAACCTCTCCCCCACGAGTAAACGTCAGCCCGGTTGCATTACGAAGAAAAACGACTTGATTCATCAGAGAATCTTCATCAGCGATGACGGCGTTGTCAATCCAGGTCGCGTAGATCGCGCAATTCGTGGTAACGCTCACACGCTCCATGATCGTCCGCCAGTTCATGTCGAAGGAAGCACTCTTCGCTTTTTCTGCGTTCAAACCGATTGACAACCGGGTTTTTCGAAATCCAAGTTCTTCACTTTCTTCGACGAACGCAGTTGGCGCCTTAAAGCCTCCCCCTCCACCCAGACGTAGCGTTATCCCGGGAGAAATCTTATACATGACGGATCCGCGCGGTGTAAAAAATGTCCCAAACCGATTGTGAAAATCCGTGCGGCCACTCAAAAGCGCAGTCCATTGCTCAGATAACCTGATTTCATCCTGTACCATGATGCCCGGTGCGTTGAATGTATAACTTGTCGACGTTTGAGAACCTGTCGTGCGGTCGGTTAGATCATCGACGTGAAGAACCGTGCCCATCAAGATTGCGTGACTTCCTTGCTGGGTCAAGAATTCTGCCTCGCCATGAAAAACGGTTTGGACAGCGCTAAACGGAAGGTTGCCAAATACATCATTTCGCCTGAGATTCATTGCGGCTGCTTTGAGCTGAACAGAATTTTCCTCGTTCAGCGTCCATTGGAGACGACTCGAAACATCCCATCGTGTCGTTCTGACCTGTTCCAGATAGGGAGCGAAAGCTCCGAGCGAAATGCGTTGTGCATTCTGCACTCCACCGATCCTTTCTTCAGCAAGATATGCGAAACTTATCGATCCCTGAAGGTTTTCGTTAAACCTATACATGATTTTGGGCGCGACGGAGATTTTATCGTATTCCGGTATATCCGCAAAATTGTCTCCGTCAACATCAAATCGTTTCTGAGTGTTTCTGCTAACATAGATCGTAAAACCGAGCTCGTCCAGTTTCTGGCCTGCAAATGCACCGGCGTCGAACCCGTTTTGTGTTGTTCCGTTGACCAGCGCCGATAGTTCAAAATCTTCACGCGGTTCTTTCGTTAAGAAATTCACGATTCCCGCGATGGCATCAGCTCCATACAGCGCCGAGCCTGCCCCTTTCACGATTTCCACCTGACGCAAATTCAGCGGCACAAGTTGTGTCAGCCCAAATCCTCCCGCCATTCCCCCGAAGCTTGGAATGCCGTCGAACAGTATTTGCGTGTATCGCCCGCTGAGTCCCTGGATGCGAAGATTGAGCGCTCCGCTTGTGCTCGACGTTGTCTGCACGCGGGCTCCAGTTGACTCGTTGAGAAGCATTGCCACACTTGAAGGCGTCATCAGAACTTTTTCTTCGATTTCCTCCAGAGGGATGACCTCGATTCGAACCGGAACGTCTGCGATATTGTGCATGGTCCTCGTGCCGGTGACTACGACTTCGGATTCTTCGATCTCTGAAGATCTAAGAAGTATTTCGATGTGCGCTGTATCGTTTGAGGTTAGGTGAACTTCGAGTTGACTTTCAAGATAAGCGACGTGGGAGATTCGGAGTTTGACATTTCCTGAGGGAACACCGCTTATAAGGAAACTCCCATTGAGACTCGTTGAAGTTCCCGTGGATGTTCCCACCACTCTAATCGTTGCACCGACCACGGCTTCGTTTGTCTCAGAATCTCGAACCACTCCCAAAATGGAACCCGGTTGAGCGTGCAAGTGGGAAAAGGCGAACAGGAAGAGAAGACAAAAACTCGACTTCATCAACTTCACATTCCGATCCAGTTTCTCCAAAGCTCTCTCGTTCCTTACGTAACCCGTGTTGATTGAGGATCTATTCACTCACTCTGAGTATCACCTTGCGTTCAAAATAATTCCCAAGCATTCCTTCTTTGGCATTACCTTTAACAGATTCTCCTTTCGTCAGCATGACTTGAAGCTGCAATTCTGCATCTTTTGCATCGTCGAGCGGTTGAATTGTCATTGGCAAAGCAGTGATCGTCGCCTCTTCGAAACCTCCCACCTTGTCGCCTACTAACCGGCACGACATCTGCAGATTGACGCCCCACCCAGGAGCAAACTTCGAGAGCGAGTTCGTGCCGACTCTTGCAGGATCAATATACGTCCATGCATTTCTGTACGGCGCTGGAGTGGATGTGGCGTTTCTTTGGCCAATGACTGTCAGAAGTGTCTTCTGTTGTCCTCTCTTTGTTTCAATAAGAAACGACCCATCTGGCTGCCGAAGCGATTTCATTGTCGCTTGATCGAGAACATCAATG
Source organism: Ignavibacteriales bacterium (assembly GCA_016207415.1). GTDB lineage: Bacteria > Bacteroidota > Ignavibacteria > UBA10030 > UBA10030 > JACQPT01. The sequence goes on along the minus strand of JACQPT010000253.1, from coordinate 3,084 downwards.
ACGATATTGCTTTCATCTTTCCATGGACCATTGTTCACGTGGCAGCTCACGCAGGATTTTACTTTCCCCAGGATGCCGACCGCGGGCGGATAGGAGAACGCATGCCGAATCGACCCGATTGACAAGAATAGCATGAAAGAAACGAGAGATCTCGTTTTCATGTTTTCACTCCTCCTCTATTTTTGGTTGAGTTGAGAGATTTGATTACAACGCAAGAACCAATCCGCCATTGTCTCGTCCCTCGTGTCGATTCAGATTCAGACGACCTTGTCGGACCACTCCACCATGTCCAGGCAGTCCGTCATCGTTGAGATGGGACAGACGTCTGATTCAGCTTGATTTCTTGATTTGATGCAGGTTCCGCACGCAAGGACGGTGCCTTTGTTCTGCACAAACTCATCGATCTGCTTCTTTGCGTTGTACTTCTCATGAGTAATACTCTCGATTTCCACGCCTGCGCTCATGAGAAATATTTTGACATCATGGCCTCGTTTGAGAGCAGTATTAGCGAAACGTACTCCATTCCAGGCTTTTTCTGGTTCGTTTGTTTCAATAATAATTCCAAGCTTCATTTCAGGGTTCCTTTGTTATTCAATGAAAAAGATGAAACTAAATGCGGCCTAGTATCTCTCGTGTCCTCTCGTTCTTCACATTCCCCGTGTTCAAGGTGGTCTTCGGCTCAAAAAGTAAAACATGCGCTTCTTCGTCAGCGACGGGGCAATGTTCAACTCCGTGCGGAATAATGATGAGCTCTCCTTCATTCACCTCGACGTCTCCGTCTTTGAGTTTCATCGTAAACTTGCCTTTGACGGTGAGAAACAGTTCGTCCTCGTTGTCGTGATGGTGCCACACAAACGGGCCGGTGAATTTCACGAGCTTCACATACTGCCCGTTGAGCTCTCCAACAATCTTGGGATTCCAATGTTCCTGGAAGAGGCTGAACTTCTGCTTGAGTTCGATTTTTTCCATCGATGTCTCCGAGTCTAGATATTTGCGGTCTTCATGACCTTGACGCCGACAAGATCTTTCTTTCCTTTTAACTCCAGTTGTCTTCGTTCCAACGTGTCGTCCTCGATTCCCGCGGCAGAACAGGCTGCGTCACTGACAAGTATTTCCCCCGCCCCGGCTTTGGAAGCGAGGCGTGCCGTGATGTTCACGTTGTCGCCGAGCGCCGTAATGTCTGCGACGAGACCGTCTTTTCCGCCAAGCGCTCCAACATACGCAACTCCTTTGTGCACGCCGATTCCGACCGGGAGCCACGGCCCCTTTGCGTTGTGGTGTCCGGTTGCTCGCAACAATTCCTGAGCGGCTCGTACAGCTTTGTTTGCGTGGTCGGGGCCCGCGTAACCTGGGACGTACAGTCCTATTATCTCATCCCCTACAAGCTTGTCGATTAACGAGTCCGACCTGACAAGCACATCTGTGGCCACATGATAGAACCGATTCATCAGTCCTGTGAAATCCGAGGCACTCATGTTTTCTGCGAGGGTTGTAGAACCACGCACATCGGCAAACAGCATTGTGAGCTCGATTTCAGCTCCGCCGGGAACGACGGACGACATACACCTGTCGCAGAATTGTGGGTTCTTTCTCGATTGGCTCTTCTTGGCGACGACTTTCATAATCATCGCACCTATTCCTCTGAACGGAGAGTTGCAAAGTTTGCATCGTGGATTGGACGGGAGCAATCCCAGGAGATGGAACATTTTGTGACGGCTCGTTTCTGTTTGCGTCAATGCCTCGTACCATTGCTGGTCAATCTTGGGGTCGCGTTTCATCATTTTGTTGCTCTCAAGTTTTGATTGTCAACTCCAAGTTTGATCCTTCCCTTACTTCAGACTCACGAGAACCTCGAACGAGCGGCCACAAAAATCTAATGCCAAGAATCGGGCCGACGACGAGAAAAGATAATAGAAATTCAGGGCGCACAAAATTTGAGAGATAGGTGGTGAATTGAATGCTGACGATCGTTATGGAAAACCCTATGCTGTTCATGATGGTGAGCGATGAACCAACGTATTCCTTTGGCGCGTTCAGACCGACAAGAGCAGAGTATTGCGGAGAATCCCCGACGACGACAATTCCCCAGAAAAGAAGGAAGAGAAGGAAGAACTCAACGGAAACGCCAAAGAGTAGTGGAGAAAAAATGCAACATAAAGCTGAGAAAAGTAGTTGAGTAAAAGCAACTCGGGCGCTTCCTGTTTTCTTCGAAATGATTCCCCCGGCAACACAGCCGATACTTCCCGCGCCGATGATGCAAAACGACCAGAAGGAAATATTCAGTGTTTCCGACGGATTGCCGGCAAGATAAGTGGCTAACAGAACTGGGACAAACGCATAGAGAGTGTACAGCTCCCACATGTGGCCGAAGTAGCCGAAGGCAGCGTCGCGAAAACCTTCCGAGCGAAAAATGACGGGAATCGTCTTAAGATTAAACTTCGTTCCTTGTGCGAGATACGGCCCGTCAGGAACGAAGACAAACATCAGGATACCTCCGGCTGCCGAGATACCCGAAACAGCCAGCGTCACATCCTGCCAGGAGAATGTCTCGCCGAGACCCTTGAGCAAGTGCGGGAAGGATGTCCCCAGGACCAAAGCTCCGACAAGAAATCCAAGGGCGTTTCCCAGTCCTTCGCGATACCAGCCGGAGGCGATTTTCATCCCGACAGGATAGATTCCAGCGAGGCAAGCCCCAATCAGAAACCGAAAAACGAGCAAGGTATCAAAATCAAGCGCGACGAGATAAACACCAAGATTGAAAGTCGCCCCGAGTAGCGAAAACACGAGAAAAACAATTCTAGGCGAATAACGATCTGCGATCGCGAAGAAAGCAAAGATCAAGGTGCCAACAATGAAACCGAATTGAACAGACGAAGTGATGGCACCGAGAGACTCCGGGATGAGCCCCCACTGACGCTGCAGGTCGGGCAGGATCGCATTCCCGGCGAACCAGAGGGAAGTGCCTGCGAATTGTGAAATGATGATGACCGGGATGATGAAAGGCGTTCGCTTCATTATGAAACCGTTGAAACGGTTCTTGGTTTCTGCTTTCCTTGTTAAGCCCACGACTTAAGTCGTGGGCTT
>JACQPT010000249.1 GCA_016207415.1 Ignavibacteriales bacterium | reverse complement strand
GCATGGAACATGTGACGCGCATTGTGATTGCCGACGACCACCCGATGTTTCGGGAAGGTCTTGCAAAAGCCATTGAGCTGGATAAGGATTTTTCTATCGTCGGCCAAGCCGGCGACGGCGCTGAAGCCTTGAGACTAATCAAAGAAATTCTCCCAGACCTTGCCGTTCTTGACGTGTCGATGCCAAAAATGGATGGACTCGAAGTGGCCCGGACAGTGCACCAGGAAGCTCTGCCCACGGAGATCGTGATTCTGACGATGTACAGGGATCTCGGCTATTTCAACGTAGCCCTCGACCTTGGAGTGCGCGGATATATTTTGAAGGATAGCGCAAGAGCAGAATTCCTCTCATGTCTCAGGTCAGTCAAAGACGGTCAGTATTACATCAGTCCCTCCATTGCACATCTTCTTATCGAACGCGAAAAAAACGCGCAAGGCCTTGCCGCCTCCATCCCCGCGCTTCAACGCCTCACCCCGGCCGAAAAAGCTATCCTCAAACTGGTTGCTCAGAATTTCACCAGCAGAGAGATTTCCGAGAAAATCTTCGTGAGCGTTCGCACCGTGGAGAACCATCGCCTGCATATCTGCCAAAAGCTGGGTATCACGGGACACAACAAGCTGCTCGAGTTTGCGATACAGAACAAATTCGCACTCTAGGGATATTCAAGTTCCACAACGCAGAGTCGCAGAGAGCGCGGGCGATCGCAGAGGATGAGGCAAAAGTACACTGAATACCACTCTGCGTTCTCGGTGTCTCCGCGTTTTGTTTTCTTCAAGGCCACAGAGGCAAGACGTTAGCTACCCCGCCGTTTTTCCTGCCCTAAATATCACCTGAGTAGTTCCACTCACGACGATTTGAGTATTCTCACGTTTTCGATTAAGCAGTTCTCTCCATTGATTGTCTGACTCTCCTGGCGGATTTTCCATGCGCTGAGATGTGATGTGAAGCTGTAGACATCAAGAGAACGAAAAACACGAACATGTTTGAAAGGGAATGGGCGATGAAACGACCAACCATGTTTTCCCTTTGCCTCCTCCTTCCGCTCTTAGCGTGCAAGAAAGCTCAACCTGTCCAGCCGGAGGAGTTCGGACCCCAGATTGCAACGAGTGTCATTTGGGAGCGAACCAGCCTCGACAGTGTGACCGTTACGGCTCTTGCGGTCTCAGGCACGAATCTTTACGCGGGAAGTAATGGCGGATTGATATTTCTTTCCACCGACGGCGGAGCAAGCTGGAGAGTCCTGAGTCCTGGTGTGGCGAACTTCTCAGTAATCGCCCTTGCCGTCTCCGGTGAAAACATTATTGCTGGCGGAGACATCATTGTCGGCCCTGGCCTCCATCGTTTTGATCCTGCGGCGGCATTCTCATCTGATGGCGGAAGCACATGGGCAGATGTCGATTCGGGATTAGGTCGGGACAATACTTGGGTAACGTCTCTTGCGTGGGTTGGCGACTACGTGTATGCGGGTCTGGGTGGTTATTACGCCGACGGTGGTGTGTATATGACACGTGACAATGGTGCACACTGGAGCGAACTGAGCCCCGGCTCTTATGAAGGGGCTCATTTTCTTGCCGTGGGTCCCAAAGAGGCAGGCAGTATAAACCTCTTTGTTGGGATCTCCAGTGGCGGTGTCTATCGATCAACCGACAACGGGACGAGCTGGACAGCCGTTAATTCCGGGCTAGCCAATTTGCAGGTGCGTTCTCTTGTCGCGTCGGCTACAGATCTCCTTGCTGGCACGGATGGCGGCGTATTTCATTCTGCCAACAATGCCTTCACCTGGAGTTCTCTGAATAAGGGACTGACGGCGAACCAAACGATTGAGAGTCTCGCCCTTTCAGATGGGAACTCTTTTGGTGCTCCATATTACGGCGGCATCTTTCTCTTGACGGCCAAAGACACAAGCTGGCGGGCTGTGAACAATGGCTTGACGAACCTCAATGTCCGATGTCTTGCTGTGAAAGGCAGAACCATCTTTGCCGGGACCGCAGGCGGCGGCGTGTTCAGGGGAACGATACAGTTCCAGTGAGGCTATCGTGTCGAGTTTCTGAAAGAGGCTTGAATAGATACCTCCATCAATTGGCTATTCTTGTAACGATACACGCCCGCCTGCCCTTGAAGATACTCATGAGGCGGCCAGGGGAAAGACGGAAAACAATGAATCTTCGCCGACCAGGACTCATCCTCGAGGGACGGCACACATGACCTTCCTCATCGCAGACGACAGCCCCCGCATGCGCGAATCATTCAAGCGCACTATTCTGCGCAATGTTCCGGATGGCCACACCGTGTATCAGGCCCGCAACGGAGGCGAGGCGATTCAAATGTATGAAAACCTTCGGCCGGACTGGGTACTGATGGATATCAGGATGGAACCTGTTGGTGGCCTCGAGGCCTCACGCGTAATACTTGCTGCTCATCCAGATGCGAAGATTATCATTCTGACAAACTATGATGATGCCGGGTATCGGAAAGCAGCTCGTGAGGCAGGCGTTCACAAATATATCTTGAAGGAACAACTCAACGAGATTCCTGGCATTCTCACGGGGGAAACTCGGCATGAATAGAAAAGTCTTGTCACGTCAATCACTTAATTCAGGAGGAACTACCATGAAACAAGCCTTTATGGTTCTGACAGCACTTGCGGTGACCGTCGGACTGTGTCACTCGCAGGCCCTGATTCGCGTCCCACAGGATCAGCCTACAATTCAGGCGGGCATTAATGCCGCCGTTAACGGCGATACCGTCCTCGTTGCGGAAGGAACATACACGGAAAACATCAAGATAAACAAAAAGATCGTTCTGGGGAGCCTCTTTGTTCAGGATGGGGATACGTCGCATATTTCAAAAACAATCGTCGATGGCAGCTCTCCCAGTCATCCCGACTCAGCCTCTGTGATTTTTGTCGGTACCAGCACTGACAGCAATACTGTAATCTCGGGATTTACGATCAAGGCTGGACGCGGAACGCGAATCTACGATCCACTGAGCGGATGGTGGAGAAGCGGGGGAGGTGTGCATATATCCGCCGGCGGGGTGACGGCGCGACACAACATTATCTCTCATAACACAATGAATTCTTCAGAGGGAGTATTTGGAGGGGGTATTTCAATGTGGCCTGATCCCGGACCGATCATGGGCTGGGTTATCGAGCAGAACCAGATTACTGACAATTCCTTAACATCGACTGCTTCGATATCCGTCGGAGCGGAGGGTGCTGGCGTGTGGGTAATTGGGAATGGGAGATTCACTCACAACGTGGTCGCTAGGAACTCAGCGACGGGCGCCAACTATTCTCAGGGGGGCGGTATGCAGATAGTCGGAAATCTCCCAACGGGAACTTCGAGCGTCGTCATCGCCAACAATCTTTTCCGGGCAAATTCGAGTCAGAAAGCGAGTGCCATTCTCATGCTTTCAGTCAGCGCAACCTTACAACCCAGCGTCACGTTCACGAACAACATCATTGTAGAAAATTTAGCAACCACGGGTTCTGTGTTTGACATCATCAGCGGACAGTACGTGCTGATCAACAACACTATCGCCAACAACACGGGCGGCGCCGCCATCTCCCTCATCGCTACACGAGGGTCCCTGACATTTAGAATGTTGAACAACATTTTGTGGAACCCAGGAAGTTCTTCGGAATTCAGTTCTACTTCGAACGTCACGGGCAGCTACAACAACATTCGGGGTGGACTCACCGGCATTGGTAACATCAACAGCGACCCGATGTTCATGCCAAGCGATTCACTGTATCGGTTGACGAAGGGAAGTCCGTGTATCGGGGCAGGGGTGATAAGTGCATCGGTCGGTGGCACAACGCTCAATGCACCAACTGTGGATTACCTAGGAATGGTCCGACCACGTCCAGCATCGTCTAGTCCGGATCTCGGGGCGGTCGAGCATGATCGGTCATTTCCAGACCCGGCCGGTGGAGTAGAAGAACTCACAATAGGTCTGCCAACAGAGTTCTCCCTATCTCAGAATTTCCCCAACCCGTTCAACCCGAACACAGTAATCAGATATCAGATACCGAGTCTCAGTGCAGTGAGATTGAAAATCTTCGATGTTCTCGGCCGGGAAGTGGCGACACTCGTGAACGAGGAACAACCGGCCGGTGTGTATCAGGCCGAGTGGGATGCGCGGGTTTCATCTGGCGTCTATTTTTATCGGCTTGAGGCAATTGGAAAGGGCGTAGTGATGTTTGTTGAAACAAAGAAGATGGTGCTGAAGAGGTGAGCCGAGGAATTGCCGGAATTCATGGATCGAAAGGGCGAACCATTCCGTACAGTTTTTAGACATGGTCATGTTATGGTTCACCCTTCGCCAGTCGCCTCACCTTCCGGCCTTATTTCGCGCCAACTTGGACAACCTTCCACCACAGCTGATTCCCTCCTCTTGCCCTAAAGGCAATTTTCCCATCAGGACTGAAGAGAATCATTCGCACGTCGTGTAAGATTCCGTCGGTTTGTCGTTCAGAAGGGCACACTCCAAGATCTTTCCAGAACACGTGTCTGCTTGAGCTTTTCATATCCGTTGTTACCTCAGCCCCCTCTCAGCCGTAACGCCGACTTCTTAACTCTCAGTTTAGTTGACAACTATTGAATCAGCCCTTACCTTAGAAAACGTTTTATCAATCGACCCGCAACTTACCATCAGAAAACGTCAAAATTCAACAATACGGATAGTTGTCATACGTCTCTACAGTATCTGCCGAATTATTCTTCGAGATGAAAACATATACAATCTAAAGGGAGCTCACAATGGACAAAAAGATCGGAATACTTGGAACCGGCGTGGTCGGCCAAACCATCGCCGGAAAATTAGCGGAATTGGGCAACGAAGTCATGGTAGGAACACGCGACGTGGCAAAAACGCAAGCCAACAAAGAGCGCACGCCGATGGGAACTCCGCCCTTCAGTGAGTGGCACTCCATGCACCAGAAGTCAAACTCGGCACATTTGCTGACGCCACAAAGTTTGCCGACGTCGTCTTCCTCTGCACAAACGGCGCCGGAACTCTGGATGCCCTCAAAGCGGCCAAGCCGGAGAACTTCAAGGGCAAAACCGTTGTTGATATCACCAATGCGCTGGACTTTTCAAGAGGGATGCCGCCCTCATTGCTTCCCCAATTCTCGAATACAAACTCCCTGGCAGAAGAAATCCAAAGGGCACTTCCGGAAACGAAGGTCGTAAAATCGCTCAACATTGTGAACTGCGAAGTGATGGTCAACGCAAAGAAAACCAACGGCGACCCCACGATGTTTGTCGCCGGTAACGACGCAAAAGCAAAAGATGAAGTGAAGGGCATTCTCAAACAATTCGGCTGGTCTGACGTCATAGATCTCGGTGACATCTCCGGTGCGCGCGGAATGGAAATGCTCGTGATAACGTGGGTGAGAATCTGGGCCGCTTTGCAGAATGGCTACTTCGGGTTCAAGATTGTTAGATGATCAACGATGAACGCGTTTGTCTGCGCAGATGCATACTGAGCAACCTATGAATATCCTAAACTTTCTGCTCTTCTTCCTGTTTGCCCTCTCTATTCTTGCCGTCGGGTATGGCTACGTTGCGTGGCGGATGATCGTCCGCTCATCGTTCAGCCGGAAATGGAAGAACATCGGATGGATTTCCCTCTGCACGCTGTTCGTGCTTCCCATGCTTGCGTTCATTCTCAATATCAGCAGGGCAGAAGGCTTCTGGTTCGACGTCTTCTCGTGGGTAGGTTATGTAAGCCTCGGATTCTTTTCGATGGTGTTCACGCTCACTCTGGCAAGAGACCTCGTCTTCTTTTT
>JACQPT010000238.1 GCA_016207415.1 Ignavibacteriales bacterium | reverse complement strand
GTTGACGAGAGAATGAGCGCACCAATGAGAAAAATGAGAGCGATGGCAAAAAGCAGCGGTCGGACCTTAGATATTGAGAAATGAAATTTCAGAGGAATATCCCCCGGCGTAGAGAAAAGTAGCCGATAAGAATCTCGTGAATTCCGTTGACTCTGTCAACCATGTGATGAGGCAACAAAAAAGCCCGTCGCCTGACGGGTTTTTTCTTGGAATCCCTTTGAAGATGCGTTACCGCAGCAACATTTATCCTCCAGAGCGTTAGCGAGGAGGAGCAGCTTCTTCGTCTCCACAAAATCCTCTGCCTGGAGCCAGCTTACCATTCAGCAAAAGGCATGCCGGTGACACGAGGAGCAAGTGGCAGATGACTTTCGCCCGGATGTATCACAAACCCGTCATCAGCCTTTTTCCCAAGATCCTTTTGGAAGGCGATGATGCCTTTTGCCATTGCGGGGAGCAGCGTGGAAGAAAGTTTTGCTTCGACGGGAATGAGTTTTCCTTTCCAGCGCACAATAAAATCTACTTCGCCTCCCGTGGACATCCGCCAGAAATACACTTCAGGTTCCTCCCCACGGTGATTCAACGTTTTGAGAATCTCAGAGAGAATCGCAGTTTCGAAGATTGGACCGGCAAGAGGGCCAGAAGCAGCATGGTCTGCCTCTTTTAAGCCCGCTAAATAGCAGAGCGTTCCCGTATCTGTGAAGTAGACCTTGGGAGTCTTAACAAGCCGTTTTCCAATATTCACATGATATGGCCGCAACACCACGACTTGATAAGAGGCTTCAAGAACTGAAAGCCAAATCTTGAGTGTATTCACGGCCGCGCCAAGATCGCGCGAGATATCGCTCAGGTTCAGCAATTGCCCGCTGCGTGCCGCAAGCGTTTTCAGAAAGTTTTGGAAGATCGCAAGATCACCGATTTGTCGGACGAGCCGAACATCGCGCTCGATGTACGTTTGCGCATAGCTTCCATGCCAGAGCCGGAACTCGCGCTGCGGCTCAACAGCAAGCTCAGGGTAGTTCCCGCGGAGCAATTGTTGCCACAAAAGAATGAGCGATACATGCGCGCTACGTTTTCCACGATGGCCTTCCCATGGGAGTCCTGCGTCCGGATCTCCTGACAGCTCACGAAAAGAAAGAGGAAGTAATCGTAGGATCGCCGCGCGGCCAGCCAGCGACTCCGTTACGCTTTCCAACAACAGAAGATTCTGGGACCCTGTAAGGATGTATTGTCCTTTTCGAGAACGATGTGCGTCAATAGCCTCTTTGATATACGCGAGAAGGTCCGGGCAATACTGAATTTCGTCGAAGATCACCGGAGAGGGATGGAGCGCAAGGAATCCTCGCGGGTCAGAAAGGGCTGCTTCTTGAACGTCAGGAAGTTCCAGCGAGACGTATCGATGCGTTGTTCCAAACAGATGCTTTAGTAACGTCGTTTTGCCCGATTGTCGTGGACCAGTCAGCACAACCGCCGGAAAATCCTTTGCAGCTTGCGCAAGCACGGGCTCCAAGGTTCGGCTAAGATATGGCCTTGTCATACATTGCAATTTTGCATTTTAAATGCAAAATTGCAACTGTTTTTCGCCATCTGGGATAGACGGAATGAGGCTTGTTTTGCTCTACCACAGCAACATCTATCCTCCAGAGCATTAGCGAAGGAGGAGCAGCTTCTTTGTCTCCACGAAATCTCCTGCTTGCAGGCGACATAAATACACTCCGCTGGACATCCTTCCCGCATCCCACCCCGTGCAATAAGAACCAGCTGACCACTCCTCGGAAACCAATGTAACAACCTCCCGGCCCAACAGATCGAAAATCGTTAACGTCACGTGCCTTTTTTGAGGCAGAGAGAATTGAATCTCTGTGCTTGGATTGAAGGGGTTCGGGTAATTCTGCTCTAGTGAAAACATCGTCCGGCGTATCACTCGATACCTCCTTCACGGAGGTAATCACAACTTCCCGGTGGTCCAACATCCAGCACAGGATTGCCTTCGTACTTGACCCACTTGGTCTGGGATTCCAGGGATACAGAGTGGCTGAGGAAGGACAGCAATATTACAAAACAGTGTGTAACAACTCTGTGAGACAAAAGCTTCACAGATGCCTCCCGTGTGTGGCGCGTGGCCTGCTTGCGCCGGTTGCTGACGAACCTGTAAGGTGTGCAGCGAGGATTGCTCAAGAATTTCAGGAATTACTCTCTAAGTATCAAGGTAGGTAACAACTCATGCAGACGTTTCTATTGAATCTCCTGCTCCATCTGCCTATATTGACCTTGCCTCACCGATGAGAAAAACCAAAAAAACCGCCCTTCCCGCGATTCCTGCGATTGCCGTTCAGAGTATAACCAAAACGTTTAGAGCAAAATCATCGTCCCCCGTCCGGGCACTCGACGCCGTTACCTTCACTGTCGACAAAGGCGAAATCGTCGGCCTTATTGGCCCAAACGGTGCCGGAAAATCAACGTTACTGAGAATCCTGCTCGGTTTTATGGACCCCGACAGCGGCAATGCACTGCTATTCAACCAGCATCCCGAATCTCTCATGGCACGCAAGTGGATTGGCTATCAGGGAGATTCACAATTCCGCTCTCCCACGCTCAACATTTTGACGTTTCTCGACCTGCACGCTACGTTGCAGGGACTCAACGGCACAGCTGAACACATCGAAAATCTTCTCCGGCAGTTCAACCTTCACTCTGCTTCGTCCTTTTCTTTGTCCGCTTTGTCCAAGGGGATGCGGCAAAAGCTTGAGCTTGTGCTGGCTTTCCTCGGTTCTCCGAAAATCGTTTTTCTGGACGAGCCGACCGCCTCGCTCGACCCTCCGTCAGTATTCGAATTGAGGGATTTTCTTGAGGCCAGGAAAGATTCCGGAACAACCGTGTTTTTCAGCTCGCACAACCTGACGGAGGTCGAAAACGTATGCGACCGGGTGCTCTTCATCAAGGAGGGCATAATTGTGGCACAGTACGAAATGAAAAAAGCAAAGCGCGGTTTTTTGGAAAAGGTTTTTCGCAAACATTTGGTGAAAAAGGCGCCGGCATGAATCCTGCGCTTCAAAGACTTCTCGTCGTCGAGTTTCGCCGCCAATGGACGATTCTGGCACTCATCACCCCTCTTCTGTTCCTGGTCATCAGCTCGCTCATCATCCTCCTGCCGACGCGTTTCATGCAAAATTTCGACATCGGGGATAAGTTGCATCAGACCATGAGTTTCCTGGTGCCGGTCGTCAGCGCATTTTTCTGTTTCGGCATCATTTCAAACGACGTCAAAGACGGATGGCTGCGCACGTTGTTGGTGAGAGCAATCAAGCGTCAGGAATACGTCCTCGTCAAAATGATTTCGGCCCTTGGTTCCATCTGGACGACCATTCTGTTTGCCAGCATCCTTCCACTTGTTATAGGCGCCCTCATCTCCAAAGTAACAGTGCAATTCGATGCCGTGGAAGTGATTTCCCTTTGTGTTCTCTACTTTGGAATCTCGCTAACGTACGTTGCCATCCTGACGTTTGTTTCCTGCTGGCTGCCAGGAGTTGTGAACGTTGCTGTTTTGATGGTCTGGGGAATCTTCGCGTCAGCAGCACATTATTATGTGGGGTTTACGCTCTGGGATACCGCGTGGGCCGTATTTCTGGAGCAGTTTGTTTTTCCCAGCGGATTCTTTGATGCCGTCGGCGCCGTGAGAGGACATTCACACACTCCTTACACAGAGATTTTGTGGGGCATCGCGGCTCTTGCTGCTTTCCTCGGATTGACATTCTGGAGCATCACAAAAATTAAAGTGGACCAGAGCTCTGAATAATGCATCAGCGCGACAGGACATATGCGCGACTCAGCTTCATCGTAGGGGCCATCTTTTTTGTGTCCGCGTTGGCGTTCGACAATTGGCCAACCGGAAGTTCGCTACGTTGGTTAAGCCTCGAGGAAGCCCGACAGGAAGGACGGGCAAAAAACAAGCCCGTCCTTATCGACGTCTACGCGGACTGGTGTCAGCCGTGCCGGAACATGGAACGGTTCGTGTTTCCTGACGACTCCGTGCAGCAAATACTCAGCACTCGCTACGTGCTCGCAAAAGTCAATCTCGACGACCCCGTGATGGGTGATAGCGTTCGAAAAGAATACCGTCTACGCGCTATCCCAACATACATCGTCCTCACACCAGGCGGGAGAGAAACAAAGCGACATGTGGGCTTCTTCGAGAAAGGCGGTTTCGTCAAATGGCTTCAGGACACTTCAAGGTTGTTTATCCTCACGTGGCAGAATTTTCGTAAAGCAGAAAAGGTCGCCGAAGCCAGGAAGAAACGGCTCCTCGTTCTTGTCACGGGCACGAATGAGAATCTTCAAAGGCTGAATTCGCTGTTCGATTCACAGTATGCCGTGCGGCTCATTGACTCAGCGTTTGTCCCAACCCTCCTCCTGCGGTCGGCTAAGCAAGATGCTGAAATCATGCAAGAGATCGGTTCCGGAAAAACCTGGATGGATGAAGTGATCGTCTTTGAAGGAGATGTGGAAATCGGGAGGTTCCAGATTACACCCGATATGTTCATGAACGAAACAAGCCTGCTGCCAAAGTTGTATGAGCTAGGTGGAAGGAAAACTCCTTTTTCCCCCGGCAACAACCTTCAAGAAGGCAAAGTAAAAAGAATCAGCTGATGCCCTGATGCGTCTCTCGCAGCAACAGAAAACGCGCATTCTCATTCTCGCGGCACTTCTTGTGGGATGGTTTGTCGTTGTATTCTTGAGATCGGGCACGGCTTGGGGAGGATGAGTGCGGGGAAAACGGCAAAAAGGATTATTGGATCATTGGATGAATGGATTAATGTTCCAGGGGACCTTATGGCAGAGTACACGGAACTTAGGAATATCAACAGGGGATATATGAAACTCCAGGTTTGGCATAAATCCGTTGAATTACACGAGCTTGTTGGGAAACCGTGGAACCGACAAATACTGATTACAAGTCTAAATCACAAATCATAGACGCAGCACAGTCTGTCTCCTCAAACATCTCGGAAGGATACTCTCGGAGGTCAATAAAGGAATACCTGCAATTCCTCTACACATCGTTGGCTTCTCTGTCAGAGACTCTCACTAGGGCAATTGGGCTTTTGACAACCAACCGAATTACGCAGGAACAATTTCATAGAATTGATGTGCTTCATTACGAAGTGGAAAACAAGCTCCTTCGTCTCGTTGAAAGCCTGCAGAAGAAAAAAGACGACGGCACTTGGAATGACAGGGTGTTTGAAGACATTGCTGATTACAATCCTTAAAAGGACTCATTAATCAAAAATCCAGTAATCCAATAATCCAACACCCGATTCGCCCTCGCTTTGCACACTTCCTATGAAATCTGAACTTACTTCAACAAGCAGCCGATTGACCTCTCTCGATGTTTTTCGCGGAGCAACGATTGCGGGGATGAACCTTGTCAACAACCCGGGAGACTGGAGTCACATTTACGCTCCGTGGAAACATGCCGCCTGGAACGGCTGGACGTATACGGACACGGTTTTCCCCTTCTTTCTGTGGATCGTCGGCGTGGCGATGACGTTTTCCTTTGCGAAGCGGGTTGAACGAGGGGACGACAGGAAGAAACTCTTTCTGCATGTGGTCATTCGTGCAGCAGTCATTTTTGGTCTTGGATTGTTCTTGGCTGGTTTTCCTTTTGGACTGGCGTTCGGCCATGATTTTTCTTTTGGGACCATACGCATTCCCGGCGTACTCCAGCGAATAGCCGTCTGCTACCTTATCTCAAGCGCCATTTTTCTCACCACAAGCATCCAGGGTCAAATCCGATGGATGGTAACGCTCCTGGGCGTCTATTGGCTGGCAGTAAAGCTTATCCCCGTCCCGGGATTTGGGCCGGGCGTGCTTGATCCAACCGGGAATCTCTGCTGGTACATCGATTCAAACCTCCTGGCTGGCCACACATGGAGAGGCGCGCCGGTTCCCGGATTCGACCCCGAAGGAATCTTCAGTACGCTGCCGGCCATTGCCACCATGCTGTTTGGCGTTCTGACCGGTCATTTCCTGCGCCTAAATACCTCTCAGGAAGAAAAAACATCGTGGATGTTTACGGCTGGAAGCGCGCTTATCCTCGTCGGGTTTATCATGGACAACTGGCTTCCGATCAATAAAAACCTGTGGACGAGCTCATACTCGGTGTTCATGGCCGGACTGGCGTTGGTCTGCTTCGCTTTCTGTTATTGGATCATCGATGTGAAAGGGTTTAAGAAATGGTCGAAGCCGTTCGAGATTTACGGATTGAATGCTTTGACGATATTCTTTCTAGCGGGGCTTTTTGGCCGTCTTTCGACCCTTATCAAATGGACCGATGCAGAGGGAACCGTCATCACGCTGAAGGCCTTTTACTATAGCACATTTTTCCTTTCACTCGCCGACCCGATGGTTGCGTCCTTTCTCCACTCGATCTTCTATGTCGTGCTGTTGTTTCTCATTGCGTGGGTGATGTATCGGAAGAAGTGGTTCGTCCGCATCTGAGTTATGCAGCCTTCAATTGTTTCTTTGGACCTTCATTCCGTCGCTCAGCAGAAATTTGCCATCCGTCTGTCTCTCGTCATGGGTTTTCTCATGCTGGGCGGCAAAACCTACGCTGCGGTGATCACCGGCTCTTCGGCTATTCTTTCAGATGCCGCGGAATCTGTAGTGCACATTGTCGCTGTCGCGTTTGCAGCCTTCAGCCTTTCTCTCAGCCTGAAACCGGCCGATCTGAACCACCCGTACGGCCACGACAAGATCAGCTTCTTCTCGGCGGGATGGGAAGGCATGATGATCGTCATCGCAGCCGTGTATATCATGTACGAAGCAATCTCTCGCTGGATCGCAGGACCCCAGCTTCGTAATCTCGATACTGGGATGCTATTTGTTGCCGGCGCGGCTCTGATAAATGCCAGCCTGGGGGCGTTCCTCATCTGGCAGGGGAAGCGATTCAGCTCGCTCATTCTCGTCGCCAACGGAAAACATGTCCTGACAGATGTTTGGACCAGTCTTGGCGTCGTGGCAGGACTCCTGCTCACCCTGTGGACGGGTTGGCTCGCTTTCGACCCGATGCTTGCGATTCTTGTCGCTCTCAACATCGTGTGGTCGGGAGGAAAACTCATTCGTCAATCGGTGGGCGGGTTGATGGACGAGGCGAATCCCGAATTAGAAGAACGCCTCCGCACCGTTCTCGAGGCTGAAACTTCAAAACGCGGGTTGCGATATCACGAATTGCGCTACCGAAGCACAGGGAATTCGGTGTGGGTCGATTTCCATCTCCTGTTTCCGAAAGGGTCCTTCATCGAGGATGCACACTGGAAGGCTACAGAGATTGAAGCAGCCATTAAATCCTCCCTCTCGACTCCTGTCACAATCGTCTCCCACCTGGAGCCCATCGAAGGCCACGACCAGACACACCAGGAACTGAAAGCGGCAAAGGAATAGCCTCATTCCTTTTGCGGCACAGACTGCCTTCGCAGAAAATCGTCAATTCCAAAGCGGCCCGACCCGACGAGGAGAAAGCAAAACGATATCGTCGCGTAGAGGATGGCTAATTCTTTCTGTGCAAAAGGGTCGCTTGCGTGCCGAAAGAAGACCGCCACCGACATGGTGATCAAGATAAACAATGATGCCGGTCTTGTGCCGACGCCGACTACCAGACACAACCCTCCAAGTAGCTCGCTGAAACCCGCGGCCCAAGCAAATACTTCGGGTATGGGAAAACCGAACCCTGTCACCGTCTCAATAAATTTCGGAGAGGGAGGAATCTTTTTTATGCCATGCTGAAACGCCAGCGCAATCCCGGCAAATAGTCTCATGACCAGAAAAGCGAAATTTGCCGTCATGCTTTCCACGTTTACTCCGCTGACCATCAGGCTTTTTATTCTCTTCAAAAATGTCTCGCCGATGCGCACCTCGTTCTTCGATGCAACACTCAATGTCTCTTGCACATCTTCCTCTCTTTCTTTCATCCTTCCGTGATGAATCTCTTCCTCAGGCAGGCAAGCGTCCCGTGATATTTCCCTTGTTCCACGGGCCTTGTTCTGCAATCAACGCGCGTGCATTGTCCACCTGACCCCAGGTATTCCACAACAGTACGCCGCGAACCCTTCCCGCTTCCAGGTAATACACAACTCCTTCGCGAAATTCTTCTTTCCAATCCTCAACGATTTCATAACGCGCGTCCAGCTCGCCGACAGCCTCATACCCCAGGTCAAAAAGGTCGGAATAGAAAAACGGCAAATGACGGTAGGCAATCCTTTGCCCGGCCATATTCTTCCCCGCCATTTCACCCATCGTATTGGCATTGTCTTCATGTTCAACGCGGATTCTCTTGTTCAGCGCGGCGCTGTAAAAACTCGCGACGTCTCCTGCTGCGAAGACATCGGGATGCGAAGTCTGGAGATATTCATCCACGACAATGCCATTGTCCACTTGTATTCCCGCCGACTTCGCCAGGGAAATGTTCGGCTCGATGCCGATGCCCGCCACAACGCCATCAGCTCTGATCTCGGTTCCACTTTTCGTCCGGACAAGGTACGTGCGGCCGTCTTTTCTAACATTCTCAACCCCGTCTTTGTTCATGATGGTTACAGACTTCGACCGATAATACTCAGTGAGAAAGTGTGAAAGACGTGGGGGATACACGCGGGCTCCGATCCCGTCTTCGGGAACTATCATCGTCACCGATTTGCCGTTGATTGCCAGCGCGGCTGCAATTTCCGAGCCGATAAACCCTCCGCCGATGACCACAAATGACTTGCCCGTCTCGGTAAGCTTGCGGAGGGCGCGGTAATCTTCCAGCGTCCGAAAATAGATTATCCCGTCGACATCCCAGGGCAGACGCCGAACTGAGCCTCCTGTCGCGAGGAGGAGCTATTGGAACGAGTGGCTTATTCCTTCATCATCTGCGACTGTTTTGCTCTTCACATCAAGGGAGACGACCGTCCGCCGAAGGCGAATTGTCACGTTTGATTCCGGCGTCGACCGCCAGATATTGTCGATAGGCTCCCCTTTCCAAAGCGCTTTCGATAACGGCGGCCGATTGTACGGCGGGTTCGATTCTGATGTGATGATCGCGATGGAACCCTTCGCGTCAACGGTTCGAATTCCACGAGCGGCCGAATCAGCTGCCATACCGCCGCCGACAATGAGATACGTGAATTCAGGCATACGTTACCAGGTGCCAGATACTTCTGGAGTCGATGTCAGGTGACAGAAAAAATAAAGGGCTTCCGGCCCGATTTTCCGGCAAGATCACGCATTGGCTCAAGAAAGGGGTTTCCGGAGTTCGAGCACTACGGTAATGTTCACAGTTTCGCCCGCCACCAGTCCTCCTGTTTCGATCATGCTATTCCATTTAAGGCCATAGTCAAAGCGATTGATGGCAAGCGTTGCCTTCCACGCGCTGACAAACCCGCGGCTCGTCTTGATCATGCCGTTATAGGCTGCGTCGAAGACAACGTCCTTTGTAACGTCACGAACGGTCAGGCTTCCGTGAATCTTGTAGCTGTTGTCGCCAAGTTTTTCAAATTTCGTGCTTTTGAACCTTATCTCAGGAAATGAGTCCGCGCTGAAAAAATTTGATGACCTGAGGTCTTTATCCCTGTTCTCATTGTCCGTGTTGATGGTCGCAACTTTGATTACTGCTTCCACCTGTCCGTCAGTGTAATCGTCCTTGGTGGCGTTGAACGTGACGTCGAAGTCTTTGAAATAACCGAGAACCTCGGCAACCACCATGTGTTTAATTGTGAAATAAATTCTCGAATGCGCCTTGTCGAGCCTCCATCCTGTAGATTGGGGTGCCGGTGCCTGGGCAAACAGTGCCACCAGGGGGATCGTCAGCACCATAGAGAATAAGAAGAATCGTTTCATAGCTGGTCCTTGTTGTTATTGATGTTTGTGCATAATGGTTGATGATTACATGAACTCTACTTCTATCCCGTCGAAGTCGACAGAAACTACAGAATGTTTTAACGTTTCGACTTTTGCTCCCGCCTCGCGCAAGCTTTGACCAACATTGGAGAGAGCTTTTGCATCGCCAACCTCGATACCGTATCGAACGAGCCCGAGGGCTTTTTCTTTTGGTCTGGTGCTCCCCCGACTATTCCAGATATTGAACCCGAGATGGTGGTGGTAACCACCCGCCGAGACAAACAATGCACCGGGGTAGTTTCTTTGTGTGATATCAAAGCCAATGAGTGTGTGATAGAATCGCTCAGCCTTGGAAAGATCGGACACCTGTAAATGAATGTGCCCGATCTTTGTCAGCGCATGAATCCGCGCTTCCGTTTCAGAATCCTTCGAGAGTTCCGAGAGGAGGTTCTCGATGTCCAGGCTCTCAGTCGTCATTTGGAGCTGTCCATCCTGGTATTTCCATTCGGTCCGTGGACGGTCGGCGTAGAGCTCAATTCCGTTGCCCTCCGGGTCTGCAAGATACAGCGCCTCGCTCACCCCGTGGTCGGCAAAACCTTGAAAGGGCCGCCGGTGCTCATATAACCGTTTGAGCGCCGTAGCAAGTTCCTTGCGGTTTGGGTACACATAAGCCACATGGAAAAGTCCGGGTGTGCTCCGGACGGCGGGAAGGGCTGTTTTGTCCTCGCTCAGAAGCAAAAATGGCTTTCCATCCCGGCTCTTTCCGAGTCCAACAATTCCCTCACTTTCGCTGATCCTCTCAAAACCCAACCCTTCCTGATAGAACTTCAGTGCGGTGGATAAATTTGATACACTTAGGTGAACAAACGATATTTTCGTCGTCTCCGGTAAAGAGGCGTTCATGATCAGCTTGGACATTGGCTTTTTTGTTTTCGGAGCCTGTGCGGGTTCTCTCAAGCTGAAACCAGCGCGAACAGCCCGTCAATGTATGTCTTTAGCTCTTCTTTCGGCATGTATCCAATGATTCTGTTGACAGTTTTCCCGTTTCTAAAAAAGAGCAACGTCGGGATGCTTCTGATGCCGAATGTTTGCGGAGTTTCGGGGTTCTCATCAACGTTGAGTTTTGCCACCTTCAGGTCCGCGGCATACTCGGAAGCAATTTCTTCAAGGATCGGCGCGATCATTCTGCACGGTCCGCACCATTCTGCCCAGAAATCAACGAGGGTCAGCTTATCGTTCTCGAGAACCGCCTCTTTGAATGTTGCGTCAGTTATGGAAATCGGTTTCATGATGTTCCTTTCCTTCCTTATGTTTTTGTATTTCAGTTCAGCGACACTTTGGAGATTCCGGCGGTCGCAGCTTCGTGAAACATCAGCTCATGAATTCGATATTCCATGAAGCGCGTGAGCGGGAATTTCTGCAACTCTTCTTTAATTTCTTCCGAAGACTTCCCGAGCACAACGGCCCAAAGCTTTCGGCGGTCTGCTGAAAGCGTGTAGTTCAACAGGGTCCCGGCCCCCATCATAACGCCGACGGCTAAACGCTGTTTCGGAATGAGGGCGACAATTTCCTCAGAGAGCGGGGGTATATCGAATTCCACCATGTACGCGTGGAGCTGCTTAGGGAACAATTCTTCGAATGAGTCTGCCATGTGATTCCTTTTATTGATTGACGTCGACTTTGGGCCGGCGTCTAGAGTTGAATGTTAAGACGAAACATCGGTTTCATGCTTCCTTCACGCGACCGCGACAGGTGGTGCCGAGCTTCTTCAGAAGGAGACTGAGCTCTTTTTGCTCGTCCTCTGAAAGCACGCTTGCAGCCTTCGCGACAATTTCCGCATGCGCGGCGAAAATTCTTTCAAAGAGTCTCCTGCCTTTAGATGTCAGTTTGACAATGTAGGCACGACGGTCTTCTTTGCTTGTTGAACGACTGATAAGGCCCATGTCTTCGAGGTTGTTCACAACGACCGTCATGTTGCCCCCGCTGACAAGCTGCTTCTTGCAAAGCTCTCCAATGGTCATCGGTCCAAGGTGTCCGAGGGTTTCGAGCGCTCCAAACTGAGGCTGTGTCAACCCGAAC
>JACQPT010000244.1 GCA_016207415.1 Ignavibacteriales bacterium | reverse complement strand
CTCGAAGGAATCATAAAGCTGCAGGAAAAAGTGAGAAAAGAGAGTCTGGCAAAGAAAAAGCAGGTCGTATGACGCCCCAAGAAATCCACGACAAGCTCAAATCAAAGTTCGGCGACGATCTTGTTGAAGCTAAACTCGATGCGCCCCAACCCTGGATTCGTCTGGCTCCGAACAAGACAAAATCCGTTGCGTTCTTCCTGCGCGACGAATCCTCTCTGCAATTCGATTATATGAGTTGCCTGAGTGGAGTGGATTACAACGACGGAAACCTCGGCGTCGTCTATCATTTGTTTTCCATGGTTCGCAAGCATAAGATCGTTCTCAAAACGAGCTGTCCCAAAGATAATCCGCATGTCCAATCGGTGAGCGAAGTGTGGGGAACCGCAAACTGGCACGAGCGGGAAGCTTATGACATGTTCGGGATTCAGTTCGAGGAACATCCCGACCTCCGCCGAATCCTCTGCCCGGATGATTATCCAGGGTTCCCTCTCCGCAAGGATTTCAAGGTCCCCGAGTTCTACAACGGCATGAAAGTCCCCTACTGACCGGTTGACTCCCCTTTATGATTGAATCCAGAGTTCTCCCTACCGATTATGTGACTGAGCCGGGCCGCATTCGAACTTCGACGGGCAAGACGCTCAAGACCGACGAGATGATCATCAATATGGGGCCGCAACATCCGTCGACCCACGGCGTTCTTCGGCTCGAAATCGTCGTGGACGGAGAAATTGTTGTCGACGTCATCCCGCATATCGGCTACTTGCATCGCTGCTTCGAAAAACACGCTGAGCACATGACGAATTACCAGCAAGTGATTCCGTATGCTGACCGGATGGATTATCTTGCCTCGATGAACAACGACTGGGGCTATGCTCTTGCTGTCGAGAAACTGCTGAAGGTCGAAGTTCCGCAAAGAGTTGAGTACATCCGTGTAATCATGGCAGAATTGCAGAGGATCGCAAGCCACCTGATCGCTGTCGGTACCTTCGGCATAGATATGGGCGCTTTCACTCCCTTCCTCTGGTGTTTTCGCGACCGCGAGAGGATTCTGGATTTATTCGAAATGACGTGCGGTGCACGATTGCTCTACAATTACATCTGGGTCGGCGGCGTTTCGCACGACTTGCCGGCAAGGTTCGTTGAAAAAGCGAAAGATTTTTGCCGGTATTTCAAGCCTAATATTGTTGAATTGAATAATCTGCTGACGTTTAACGAAATCTTTATCAAGCGGACGGCCAATGTCGGCGTTCTGCCGAAAGATGTGGCGATAAACTACGCCTGCAGCGGCCCGATGCTGCGCGGGTCAGGCGTCAATTGGGACTTGCGGCGTGACGACCCGTACTCTGTCTACAACAAGTTCGAATGGGAAGTCCAGGTGGGCAAAGGTGAGATGGGAAAAGTTGGAGACGTCTGGGACCGCTATATCGTCAAAGTTCGCGAAATGGAACAAAGCGTCAAGATCGTTGAACAAGCACTTGCGTCGATACCCGAAGGAAATGTGCAGCAGGCGATCCCCAAGCGTATTCGCCCGGATCACGGAGAAGTATATGTGCGCACGGAGTCTCCACGTGGTGAACTAGGGTTCTATATCGTGAGCGATGGTTCAACGAGTCCTTATCGGGTCAAAGCCCGTTCGCCAGCGTTTGTCAATCTGAGTGTTGTTCCCGAAATCGCACGCGGCTGCATGATCGCAGACCTCGTTGCGATCGTTGGAAGTACGGATATCGTTCTCGGCGAGGTTGATCGGTAGGAAGTAATGCCATAGCCCCCATCTTCAGATGGGGGACAAAAGCATGGAAGAAATCGGCAAAACAATATTAAAGCTTATTCCGGTCATCGGCGATCAGCTCGCGGATACGCCAGTGCTGGTGTTTCTCATCGGCGCTGCGGCTCCGCTGATCTTTATTCTCCTTTATGCGCTCGTCACTCTTTACACCGAAATGAAAGTCTCGGCTCACATCCAGGATCGTGTTGCGTACATGTACACCGGTTACCACGGAATCCTCCAACCAGTTGCGGATATTCTCAAGCTGATTCAAAAGGAAGACACTGTTCCCGATTCGGCAGACAAGACGCTCTTCAGGCTTGCACCGTACCTCGTGTTCATTGGGACGTATGCCGGATTTGCCGTCATACCATTCAGCAGTGCCTACATGGGCAGCAACATCAACCTCGGCGTGTTTTATCTTATCGCGGCGTCATCCATTGTTGTCATCGGCCTTCTCATGTCAGGCTGGGCATCGAATAATAAATGGTCGCTGCTCGGAGCGATGCGTTCGGCGGCGCAACTTGTCAGCTACGAAGTGCCGACAGCGCTTGCAGTGTTGATTGCAGTGATGATAACCGGAAGTCTCAACCTCAACGAAGTTTCAAAATTCCAGGACGGCGGAATTCAGAATTGGATTCTCTTTGGCGGGCCGATGCCGACGCTGCAGAAGATTCTCCTCCTTCCGTTCACCTTAGTCACTTTTCTGATTCTCTTTCTCGCCGGCCTTGCTGAAGTCAACCGAACGCCTTTCGATTTGCCCGAAGCTGAATCCGAGCTAGTACAGGGATTTAATACGGAATACAGCGGCATGAAGTTCGCAATTTTCTACTTGGCGGAGTATGCGAACATGTTTTTGGTCTCTGCCGTGG
>JACQPT010000236.1 GCA_016207415.1 Ignavibacteriales bacterium | reverse complement strand
GGCAACACACACACTCATACCACGAATAGCGACGGTGACACAGGACCGGATTCCGTAGCGACTTGGTACAAAAGCCATGGCTACAACTTTCTCGTTCTGAGTGACCATAATTTCTTCACGGATCCGACGAAGCTCGACAACATCAACGATTCTAATTTTCTGTTGATCAGTGGAGAAGAACTGACATCTTCGTTTCAATCCAAGCCGGTTCACGTCAATGGATTGAATATTCCGCATCTCCTGGAAGCTCAGCGAGATTCAACGCTTCTAGGGACGATACAGAAGAATGTGGATGAGGTAAGGAGGGCAGAGGGAGTTCCTCACATCAACCATCCGAATTTTCGATGGGCGTTCGACCATGAAGTCCTTCGGCATGTCAGGAATGACCGCCTCCTCGAAATTTTCAACGGACATCCTCTCGTCCACAATGAGGGAGGAGGAGGCAAACTTTCACTCGAGGAAATTTGGGACAAGCTTCTGACGGAAGGGAAGCGCGTGTACGGCATTGCTGTCGACGACGCACATCACTTTAAGGGAGAATTCGCCAAAGATCGCTCGAACCCGGGCAGGGGGTGGATTTGTGTGAGTGCGAACGTCCTCAATGTGAAAGAGATCATGACGAACCTTGAGGAAGGACTCTTCTATGCTTCGACTGGGGTCGTTCTGGAAGATGTGGTTGTTACTCCGCGAAGCCTCGAGGTCATCGTTAAGCCTGAGTCGGATTTCCGGTACGTCATCGAATTCATTGGCGATGAGGGTCGTGTCTTGAAACGAGTGGAGGACACGCGAGGTGAATTCGAACTCAACGGTCAACTCGCATACGTGCGGGCGACCGTGAGAGACTCTGGTGGGTCCGTCGCATGGGTCCAGCCGCTGTTCGTCAAACCGTGAACGCAGGGCGGTAAGACGGCATGTGGCGAAGCTACGTGGTCACTCCGTGTCTAAAGCCTGTCCAACAAATCAGATTTCACCCTGATTTGCATCTAAAACAAAGCTGGGTATGAGGCACGGCCTCAAGCCTTCCTCTGTCAATGAGCTTACCGCAGGATTTGCAGAAACCGTACGTGCCCTCCTGAATCCGCGAAAGGGCAAGCTCGAGGTGTGACACAAGCCGCAGCTCTCGTTGAATAAACATGGCGCTTTGTTCATCGGACGGGCCGGCCTTCAGTGAGTCGCGAAAAATCTGCACCTGCTGCAATGAATCATCTTTCATCCTTTACAAAAGCTGGACAAATTCCTGAAGTTCTTCTGTCGTATACCGTTTCCCTGAGCTTTCCCGCTGCCGTTTTTCACGACGCGCCGCATTGTCATCAAGATTCCGTACGGCACGCTGAAACTGATTCAGAGTCTTTGTTGCCAAAATGATGACCTCCTTTCCGCTTTCTTCTGGAATGAATTCTTTCGTTGTCGTCATCGCCAGTCTCGCCGATCTGACCCTTTCTCGCATTCGATGAACCAGAGCATACTGGACACATCCACGCAGGCGTGCTCTCCCCTCTTCTCTGAACCCGGAGAAGAATTGAATTGCAGACAGGACATCGGGCGTCGAGGGAATCTTCCATAGGTCTTCGCACCAGCCGGCCGCGAAATCAAGCAAAACGGCCAAGTTTTTGTTTGTTGTGAACTCTCAGGAAAACCGGCCGCCATCACGATGTGAGGCCGGCTTTGAAGCGGTCTA
Organism: Ignavibacteriales bacterium; assembly: GCA_016207415.1. GTDB lineage: Bacteria > Bacteroidota > Ignavibacteria > UBA10030 > UBA10030 > JACQPT01. Next base: position 696 of record JACQPT010000236.1, on the reverse strand, counting down.
CGTCGTGAAGGGGCGGGTACTACTGTATGGTTTGCCTGTAGGCGGATTTGATTCCATATTCTGAGGGTTAAGGTACGAAGAAATGACGAGCCTGGTCAAGTAAAATCGAAAAAATCGAACATGAGCGGCTTACAGAAAATAAGGGTTGTCAGGTTTCAGTCTTTCCAATTCCACCATTTGAGAAGTTCAGCGTCGTGTCGACGATGAGAGGCAAAGTACACCGCACAGCGGAACGTGTAAAGAAGACAGGGGTCAATTCGCACGCCGACTTGCGCGCACCTTTTTGTATAAAGCTTCTCGGGGTCTTTCCCTTTGAGGTCTTTCACAGAGCGAATACCGAGCTCCCAAAGGTCGACGGCGATGCTTTTTCCAACTCCAGGAATTGCGCGTAATTCTTTGAGAGCAGTTTGTTTTGAAGTTTTCACAGACGCGTGTCAGACCTTGTGCCGGTGCGGCTCGGGGCGGTGATTCCTGCAAGTAAAGAACTTATCCATCTGCGACTAAGGCAAATACTGTAAACCCTCTTCAAGCGCAGAGAAGGCAATGGTAAAAAGACAGTTGGTTTCCGCTTGTCTGCAATGAGCTCACGGTAACGACTTCGAGTCCTTCGGTCACACCATACTAGGTTTTTGCTAATTCCTTGTAACGGAAGCAGGAAACCAGATGGTCATTCACCATTCCTGTTGCTTGCATGTG
>JACQPT010000235.1 GCA_016207415.1 Ignavibacteriales bacterium | reverse complement strand
GTGAATATTGAATATCCAACAGGGAATAGTGAATGAAGAAGTTCGATTGACTGGTTTGAGCACATAAATCGGAGAATTCTCCGATTTTTTTATTCCAATTTTGATGAAAAACATTACACTCACATTTCCCGATGGTAGCCGCAAGGAATTCCCAGAAGGGACCACGGGTCAGCAGGTGGCGGAGAACATTAGCAAAGGTCTGGCGAGAGAAGCCCTGGCCGTCGAGGTGAACGGCGAGGTTTGGGACCTCAGCAGGCCGATCCATGGTGATGCGTCGGTCAAAATTCTGAAATGGGCTGACGACGGGGGGAAGTACGCGTACTGGCACAGTTCCGCTCATCTCATGGCCGAAGCGATTGAGGCGCTGTATCCGGGCACAAAGTTCGGCATAGGACCGCCTATTGAAAACGGATTCTACTACGACATTGACCTTGGCGATCACACGTTGACCAGCGAGGACCTCACCGGAATTGAACAGAAGATGTATGAATTTGTCGGGCGGGATGTTCCCTACACTCGTGAGGAGAAGAAATGGGATGATGCATTCGCGTATTTTAAGAAAAAAGGCGACCCGTATAAACTGGAGCTCCTCGAAGAACTCAAGGGTCAGGTAATTACCTTCTACCATCAGGGGACGTTCACCGACCTCTGTTACGGCCCACACATTCCGTCTACGGGAAGAATCAAGGCGATAAAGCTTCTCAGCGTGGCTGGGGCTTATTGGCGCGGGAGCGAGAAAAATAAAATGCTCCAGCGAATCTATGGAATCACCTTTCCGACGAAAAAGGAACTTGATGAGCACTTATTCCGGCTTGAGGAGGCCAAACGCAGAGACCACCGAAAGCTCGGCCAGGAGCTTGAGCTGTTCTTGTTGACGCCAAAAGTGGGTGGAGGCCTTCCGTTATGGCTTCCAAAGGGCACCGTTGTCCGTGAAACTCTTGAGGGTTTCCTCCGGGATGAACAGCGCAAAAGGGGATATCAGGCCGTCGTCACACCACACATTGGTAATATCAATCTCTACAAAACCAGCGGGCATTATCCGTATTATAAAGACAGTCAGTTTTCTCCGATCCAGGTGGAGAATGAAGAGTATCTGCTGAAGCCGATGAATTGTCCTCACCACTTTCAAATTTATGCCTCAAAGCCGCGAAGTTATCGTGATTTGCCGATTCGGTTGGCCGAGTTTGGCACTGTTTACCGGTATGAACAATCGGGCGAGCTCAACGGTTTGATCCGGGTCCGGTCGTTTACCGTTGATGATTCGCATATGTTTGTCCGTCAGGATCAACTCAAAGGCGAGCTCTGCGCCGTAATCGAGTTGATTCAGCTTGTGTTTGAGACGCTCGGCTTTCAAGATTTCAAGACCAGGCTTTCGTTTCGAGACCCCAAGAACATGGAGAAATTCGGAGGAGAAGAAGGGCTCTGGATTCAGGCCGAACAGAACATCAAGGAAGCTGCTGACAAAATGAAACTAAATTACTATATTGCCATTGGTGAAGCTGCCTTCTATGGTCCAAAGATCGACTTCATGGTAAGAGATGCGCTGGAGCGCACCTGGCAGCTGGGGACTGTGCAAGTCGATTACGTCATGCCGACACGGTTCAACCTGGAATATGCCGGCAGCGATGGCCAAAAGCACCCGCCTGTAGTTATTCATCGTGCACCGTTTGGGTCGCTGGAGCGATTCATGGGAGTTCTCATAGAGCATTTTGCGGGAGAATTCCCGTTGTGGCTCGCGCCGATTCAAGTCGCTATTCTGCCGATCACCGACGACCATGTGTCATACGCAAGGGAAGTAACAAATGAGTTTTCTTCCCGGGGAGTCCGTGTTGAGCTGGACGATCGCAATGAGAAGGTGAATTACAAAATCCGTGACTGGGAGACAAAGAAAGTGCCGTTCATGTTGGTTGTAGGGGACAAAGAAAAATCCGGCAACACCGTTTCCGTGCGACAGCACAAGAAAGGCGACCTTGGCACCTTCGCAAGGGACGCGTTTCTCAAAAAGACGCTGGACGCAATTCGCAGCAAATCACTCACCGCATAGGAGAACACATTTATCAAGCAAGAGCGAGCACGCATTAACACTGAAATTCGGGCCCCCCAAGTGAGAGTGATCGGAGACGACGGACAGCAGCTGGGAATCATGCCGGTGAAGGAAGCACAAAGACTCGCCGTAGAAAAAGCCCTGGATTTGATCGAAATCGTCCCGAACGCTGAACCCCCCGTCTGCAAGCTAATGGATTTTGGGAAATATAAGTACGAGCTTGCCAAAAAGGAAAAGCATCAGAAAAAACATCAACACATCACACAGGTGAAGGAGATTCGCTTTCACCCGAACACGGATACGCATGATTTTGAATTCAAAGTCCGGCACGCGAGAGGGTTTATCGAGGAAGGTCATAAAGTGAAGGCTGCCGTCGTTTTCAAAGGGAGGGAAATTACCTATCAGGAACTCGGCCATCAGATGATTGACAAATTTACCGAGAGGCTCTCAGACATAGCAAAGATCGACCAGACGGCGAAAATGGAAGGAAGACAGATGGTGGCGTACTATGTACCGGACAAATCAAAAAAGAAATCGGAATCGAAAAAGACGAAAGAATAAACAGGGAAGATCCTCATGCCAAAAATGAAATCGCGTCGTAATGCGGCAAAAAGACTCCACGTCACCGGAACCGGGAAGTTCAAGAGACGAAGGGCCTTTCGCAGCCACATCCTTACCTCAAAATCGATGAAGCGGAAAAGACATTTGAGGAAGCCTGCTCTCGTGGCTAACACCGAAGCCTACAAAATGAAAAGACATTTGTTAGCATAAAGAAAGGAAGCAACAGAAATGCCACGCTCACAAAACAAAGTCGCGTCGCACCGCCGACGCAAGAAGGTTCTCGAACAAGCCAAGGGATACTGGGGCGGGAGAAGCAAAGTCTACACGGTAGCAAAGCACCATGTGGAAAAGGCGCTTTCGCACGCCTACAGGCATCGAAGGACAAAGAAACGCGAGTACCGCCAGTTGTGGATTGCACGCATCAACGCGGCCGCAAGACTGCAGAACACCTCCTATGCACGTCTTATCTCAGGGTTGAACAAGAAGGACATCGACATTAATCGGAAGGTCCTTGCCGACCTTGCGGTGAATCACCCGCAGGCGTTCGCTGAAATCGTCAAATTTGCGACTGCATAAACAGAATCTTCTTCACAGAAGTCCAGGACTGCTTCGCGGGGCTCAACTCCCAAAAGGGCAGAGGATCTGTGGGAAGATTTTTTTTGCTGATGTTATGAGTACGCCCCTCTCCCAGACTCCGCCAGGCATTCATGACAAATCCTATGCACGACAAAATTGAGCGAATAAGGGAGGAATTTTTCGCCGACATCAAGGGAATCAAGAATCTCGATGACCTTGAAACATTGCGCGTGAAGTATCTCGCGCGGAAAGGGCTGGTTTCTGAACTTTTCGAGGCGCTCAAGGAGGTCGCTGTAGAAGAGAAGCCCAAAATCGGTAAAACCCTGAACGAGCTGCGTTCCTCCGCCCAACAAGAGTTCAACCGCATCAAGGACGAAATCGAACAGGCGCTGAAGCCGAAAGAAACCGCATTCGATATCACTCTTCCAGGCCGTCAAAAACCGATCGGCACAAGGCATCCGGTCACACAGTCCATGGATGAGTTCAAGCGAATTTTTGTCGGCATGGGCTTCTCTATTGTCTTTGGCCCGGAAATCGAAAACGACTATTACAATTTTGGGGCACTGAATTTCGCTGAAGACCATCCCGCCCGCGATATGCAGGACACGTTCTTCATCCATGGGACGAACATTCTCTTGCGCACGCATACGACACCAGTGCAAATACGCATTATGGAAAAGCAGAAGCCGCCCGTTCGGGCAATCATGCCTGGTCGAGTGTATCGGAATGAGGCCGTCAGCCCCCGAAGTCTCGTCCTGTTCCATCAGGTGGACGGCATTTATGTTGACAGCGGCGTAACGTTCAGCGAGCTCAAAGGCACTC
>JACQPT010000242.1 GCA_016207415.1 Ignavibacteriales bacterium | reverse complement strand
TCGTCAAACCGTAACTTGAGGTATCCAGGTACGGATTTGATTTTGCTGCTGTAGTAGAAGGGCATCATGTAAATGCCGAGGAAGAGCATTGCAGGAATCGCACCGATCCAGTAGAAATGAGCAACATACATTCCGTACTTGAAAGTATTGCCTGTCATGCCGAGTAATTCAAGGGCGCCAAGATTTGCCGACAAAAAAGCTAAGCCCGCCACCCACGAGGAGTTTCTTCTTCCTGCAAGAAAGAAATCCTCCTGGTTGAGAGTAAATTTGCGAAGGTACACGCCGATCCCCAGCACAAACCCGAAATAGATAATGATGATAATCCAGTCGATGATGGAAAGGCCGATGGTGTCCATACGATTTTCCGAAATGTGGGTGAGTACGGTGCTTATTCTAACAAAAGAACCCACTCATAGCAAGGAATTTTGTCAGAGAAAAGTTGTGGTGATTGGGCCAACTGACCATGAATACTTGCGAAATCAGGAAATCGACAATTAGCGCGTAGGGGAATTAGTTGAGAGACCCTTGGTGTTCGAAAAGAGGTTTTGAAGGGTATGATTGTGCAGGAGAAAGCGAAAAGTATTTGAGCTTGCACAGCCAAATATGAACGAAAGTCGATCCTACGTTGATGTTTGGCTCGAGCCCATGTGCAACTGGGCCTTCAACGGGCTTTGGAAGCCGAACGAGATGAGATCGTTGGCCGAAGCTGGCATGACCATCATGATCAGGAGGTATCGTTGCCGAGGAGGCAGTACCGCAACGGCTACTCAGAATCCACGCTCGCTCGTCTGTGGCTGTGGTCAATCGCATTTGTGCTTTTCGGCATAATCCTTGTCGCTTCTCTTGCACAATCGAAATTGCAGAAGCAGAGCGCTCTGTAGGGAACAGTGAAGAAAGCGCTCATCATAGGGATCATGCTCGTTGCCGCCGTGCTGACGATTGCACCCGGCATCTGGATGGTATCGGCTTCGTTTATGCCTGCTGGACAGGCGAGCTCCTTTCCCCCAAGGTTATTTCCATTGCAGATAACTGTGGAACATTATGTCGATCTCTTCACCCGGCTGGAGCTTGCACGTTACCTTGTGAATAGCCTCGCGCTAAGCCTTTCTATCACTGGGATATCTCTCTTTCTTAATTCAATGGCAGGTTATGCATTTGCCAAACATCGGTTCGCCGGCAGAGACAGGATTTTTCGATTACTTGTTGCAGAAATGATTATTCCTGCTCAGGTGACAACTTTGCCATTGTTTCTTATGCTGAACAAAGTTGGCCTCATCAACACGTATGCGGGAGTTCTGGTTGCAAGTATGGCGACGATTTACGGAATTTTCCTGATGCGACAGTTTGCGCTTTCGATTCCCGACAGCCTCATCGAAGCCGCGCGAATGGATGGAGCCAGCGAATTCAAAATCTACTGGTCCATTATCCTGCCGCTGTGCAAACCCATTCTTGTGACATTGGCAATTTTCACATTCATGGGCGCATGGAACGATTTCTTCTGGCCTCTTATCGTCCTTACCGACGATTCTATGTACACTCTTCCCGTGGCGCTGGCAATTCTTTCGGGTGAACATGTCCAGGATACGGAACTCATGATGGCGGGATCAGTGCTCACAGTCATGCCGGTCCTCATCATTTTTGTTCTCATGCAGAAGGCTTACATCGAGGGAATAATGATTGGAAGTGTGAAAGAATAGACAAATGCCGGGACTGGTGCTCAAAGGAGAGAACGAAAAGCTTACGGGCGGATTATTCTACTCAGATGATTCAATGCCCGATTCTTTATGAGAGAATCACCTTCGAGGACTCTTACGGCCTCGGGCAACGTTGGCAATACTGTGCGGAGTTTCCTCAACTCACTTTCGATTGCCCCATAGTCGCCTTTTGACGCAGCGAGCTTTAATCTCGTTCCCGTCATTGCAGCTTCGATCATCACGTCCGGAGACCAATCTTTCGTCCATAGCCCGTTGAGAATACCAGTCGCTGTCGTCAGTCTTCGGAGAATTCCTGGGACCCCGTCTAGTAAAGGAGAATCGGCCGGGAAGGGGAGAGTTATGTTTACAACCAGTTTCTTGCGAATATCCGTCACAGGCAGCGTGATTGTCGTCGTGAGTATGTAGCCATCGAAATCCCAGCCAACTTTTGATGGATCTCCGGAATAATGAATAGCCTTTCCGGCGAGCATAACTCGGCGGGGAGGCCAGGTGTTTTTTAGCTGAAGCTTATATTCTCGTTTTGCCAACATTCCGAAAAAATTACCTTCCGTCGGGCCTATCTCGATTGATAACGTTGACTCCCTCCATTCGGCTCGGACTGGAGTAAACGCGAAGTCTTTTGCCGTATAGCCAGAAGAGTTCCCTTCGTCTTCATATACTCTGGTTGTTCCGGATAGCCCTGGAATAAAGGTCAGGATCAAGGGGTCAATCGCGCCCGTACTTCTTTTCTGCTCGCTCGACTGCATCGGGATGATGGCGCCTGCTCGGACATACATCGGGATATCGTTTAGCGCAAAGGCGCGCTCGACGACCCCTGGTCCCGTGATTTTTTCGCCGCTAAACCAATCAGTCCATGTGCCGGGAGGAATCCAGATCGTTTTCCGAGTCAAGAGACTTTCGGGTTGCATTGACGATGCAACCGGTGCAACCATGAAGTCATTGCCAAACATGTACTGTCCCTTGGAGGAATACGCCTCATCGATCTCGGGATACCCGTAATACAGGGGTCGACACATGGAAATTCCTGAATCATACGAGGTTCTCGCAGCCGTGTAAATGTAGGGGAGAAGAGCATAGCGCAACTGGAAAGCTTCTTTCATCGCCTCGAAATACTTTGGAGGGTAAGCCCACATACGCCTCTCGGCCTCGGGATTTTTCGTTGTGTGTGTACGCAAAATCGGGCTCAAAGCTCCCCACTGAACCCATCGCGTGTACAACTCGGGATCCACAGTTCCTGGAATATGCCCGCCGATGTCATGACTCCAGAATCCGAAAGCGACATTAGCGGCAGTCGATGTAAAATATGGTTGGAATTCAAGGGAAGTCCAATCCGAAATCACGTCACCCGAAAAGCCTATTTGATGCCGATGGCTCCCCAAGCCGCCCCAACGTGCAAGAATGATGGGTCGAGCGCGGCCTTGGCGCTCCATATCCGTATAAAATGAATAATTCAGCCACCACGTTGGGTTTAACCCCCGCACTCCTGTCGTGTCCCACTGCTGCCAGTCAATCCACCAAAAATCTGTGCCTTGTCGTTCAAGAGGGCGAAGTGTCAGGTTGAAATAGTTAGTTGCAAATCTCTTATCGATAATGTTGAAAGGGATGAATTTATTCGTTGTCGGATCCACTCCCATCGCTTTCGCCATTGCGGGATACGCTTCTTCATGCGGCTGAATGCCCGAAGCAGGGTGAAGGTTTAGTGGGACCATCATGCCTTTTTGGTGGAGCCAATCGAGAAGATTCTGAGGGTCTGCAAAAAGCACTCTATCCCACGTGTAGCCGGTCCATCCCAGCATCTGCCCGGCTTGGTCCAGCTTTCTTTTTCCCCAGCGCAAGTCAAACGTGAGATGCCAATCCATATCGATGACGAAGACATCCAGCGGAACATCATACATTCCGAATTCACGAACAAGTTGCCGGATTTCTTCATCGGTGTACCGCCAGTATCGTGACCACCATGTCCCGAAGGCGTACCGTGGAGGAATCGGAATTTTGCCGGCTACTGTGACAAAATCGGTCAGTGCCTTTCTATAGTTGTGGCCATACCCAAAGAAATACCAATCCTGTTGCTCTGTCATTTGGCGCTGGACGACCCAGGGCCATTCTGCCTGACTTTTCTGCGGGATTTCCATATTTCGATCAAAGAGCGCTGTCTTGCTATCGTCGATAAGTACCCAGCCGTTTCGCGACACAAGCCCGGGATCCAAGCGGATGCTCCCTTTGACACCGTCGAGAGTGCGGATGGTTCCGCCGAGGTTTGCAGTGTCCTTGTTGGCTGGAGTCCAGCTTGTGTTCACGCCGCCATAATGCAAATTGATTTGCAGATTATTTTCGGAGAATTGTCCAACGTCCTTTTTGTAGCGTAAATGGAGAGCTTCAGTTTCAATCACCAGCCAATCGTTTTCCATCCTTGTTTTGAAGGAAGGAGTGGTCAGTTCGCGGTTCAAGAAAACGAGAGAGGACCGGTCTTCGAATTGTCCTCCGGGCGACCATTCAAGTCTAATAAGGCACGGGGTGAGCACAGTAAACCTTGCGTTTCCGGAAACGACGATTGAGTTTTTGTTGGCGACCGGATTGTGTTGTTGAGAAAAAAGCCTGAAAGAAGGAAAGAAAAAGGATAGAACTAGTATAAGAGTGTACTTCACGGTTCGAGGTTTCATAGTAGACTTATCTCTTTTCGTAATTCGATTTGACGGTATATCTCATTTTGTGAATAGGACAAGCCTTTGGCGAACAAATTCATCGGATTTGGCGGGCGGCATTTTGATAACGATGGTATTGCCGTCCGTCGAAGCGCCTTGGATTCTTTCAACTTTTTCAAGATTCAGTGCTGACAACATATACCTGCGATTGGTCAGCCCCTCGACTTCCGCCTGGATCTTTTTTCCCTCAATGTTTATTGAGACAATCTTCAGGCCGACGTTGGGATCTCCCGGCTTAGTCTCCACGAGCGGTGGAAGGATTTCGACGGTCGGTTCAAACGTGATTTCGAATCGCATGTTGTCGACATCCAGGGGCAACGACATCGAAGGCCGAATAACTTGCTTGGACTGGAAAATGTTACCGGTGGCATTCTTTCCGTTAACAGTGAAGGAAAGAATCTTCGCGCCTGCTGGTAGAGATGGTGCAAGCTCGAAGCTATAACCGGCGGCGTTCCTGGACCTCAGGTTTACGACGATCCGTTCTTTCGATCGACGGTGCGCAATTGAAAACGATGCTTGGCCGACACGAAAATTCGAAATGACAACACTATCCCAATTTCCGGGGAACTGTGGGGCAAACCTGATCTTCTTCTCCAATGCATTACCCTCTAGACCCAGCAAACCGCGAACGAGCGGCAAGACAACTCCTGCACTTGAGAATCCTTGATGAGCGACAGCTTCACCTAGAGGCATATTGTTGTTGCCGGAAAAAACCTCAGCCACAGCGCCGAGTTGATGGTCGAAGGTATGACGAACGGATGCAAGGAGAAGATTGTAACCCTGCAACAGCTGATGGTGTTTGAACATCGCCGCGGCAACCCAGCTTGTGACAAATGGCCACGATGTGCCGTAATTGTAGTTCAGCGGGTCGTAATACTTGCTTTTCTGAGAAATCGTCCGGACGCCCCAATCGGTTGTCATATCTGCGTTGCTCAGTCGTTCGAGTGTCGATACGCTCTGCGCCGAATCACCGATTCCCCAAGTCAACGCAACGGCGCTCCATGGGACGATTTCTTTGACAAGTTCATTCTTTTGATTGAAAGCGTACGAATAACATTTGTTCTCCGAATCCCAAAATTTCTTCCTGAACGTATCTTGCGCTTTCATGAAATCTGATTTTGCCTTGGAGACAAATGTCCCTTGTTCGACAACTGCTGCGAGGAATTGCATGGCATAGGCCGCGCGCGCCCACACTGCAGCGAGATAAACATCCGTTTCGATGTTGGTTAAGGCTCCAAACTCCAGCGCGCCAAGCCCCGCTTTTTTGTTGTCCATTAGTCCGTCTTTGTTCGCGTCGGTCGTCAGGCACCACTCGTATGCGCGTTTGATCGAATCCCAGCTCTCGCGCACAAAGGCCGTATCGCCGGTCATCATGCAATAATCGTACATCGCAGCCAGGTAGAACGGCGTGGTATCGCCGTGAATGTAGCCATAATGATATTTGCCGAACCAATCGATGTATCCCGCGGCCTGTGAAAGCTCATGAGCCATTTTTCCATCCGCTCGCTGCCATTTCTGCGTAAACTTCAGTGCATCTTTGACCGTCCCGTACGCGCCATAACTATTGATGCTGAACGAATTGATAAACGCGTCGCCGCCGAAGAACCAACCAAAACCCGGCCTCCCGCTTGTGCCCGACATTCCGAGTCCGGCGACCAGACCGAGTCCAAGGTCGGCGTTATCCACAAGCAGATTATCGTAACCTACTTTTGCCCATTTGAAAGCAAGATCTATTTCTTTCACTGGAGTCTGGATTTGCAACGTGTTTTGTTCGAGGAGAGAAAAATGTTCTCTGCTTTGTTCGTAGAAAGACTTTGGATTGGAAACCAGCCGGTTATATGCTGCCTTGATGGAATCCCTCGGACCTTTTCCTCCAGCCAGCACGATCGGAATGAAACGATCTTTGACATTCGCAGGGTTCTTGATTTCAATGGGAAACTCGTAAGGAAAATCCGATAGCATGTGTGCGGGTGTGTACGATATGCCGGTTGCGGCAGGCGATCCGATAAAGCCATGGTTTTGACCCGTGGGCTCCGAAAGGATGTACGATTTCAGCTTGCTGTCCCAGAACGCGTACTGGCCGCCAATACCAGCCGGCCACATCGGCTGCAACGCAGGGACAAAACTGCAAACGATTTTGAGTGGAGCGACGGACGAGACATTGAGCAACATGAAAGCTCCCGGTTCATTCACTGCAGCGACAAATGTGGCTTTGACAGTGAACGATTGGTGGAGGTAGGTAAGAGTTGTCGCTTCGGGCATGGCAGATACACTGCGCACGATGTCAGAAGGTTCCAGCGGACGGGTCGAATTCTCCAAGTAGAACGAGAGTTTAAAATTTCGCAAGAGTTTTAGCGGATACGCCCACGCCTCGAAGATGCCGCTCTCCAATCCCAGGATAGCAAACTTCCTGCCGACTTTATCAAAGGGGAGGTTGGGTTGAGCTGGCCGAACAAGAACCATATCGTTTTGTTCAAGGGGGAAGGCAGGGATAAGACCCTTGACGAGCAATGAGTCCGGGTCGCGCTGGCCAAAAAGAGGATTGATGCAAATTGCGAGGGCAACGATTGGAGTTCCAAGTCTGCTTCTTCTCATGATGTCCTTAGTGCTTCTGTGGAGGATTTGGTGAACTGAGGAACTCGCGCAGTATATTTCGCTATTTATTCAATGGAAATCAATACACGTCAGGCAACAAGACGGGAAAAGAAAAGAAGGCTGGACATTGCGTGAATGTTGGGAACAGGATGAGATTCTTGCTACATTGAAAACTGCATTCACACAAAGTTGAGGTACTCAAGCCTGTTGAAACGTATCACATTAAAAGGTTTTCACGTCGTTGTAATTGAAGCGAAATTCTCTCCAGGTGTGCCATAAGGAACCAATTCTAACGCCAACTGCCGAATTGCCGGCCATTTGTGCTTGAAACACTGGGTAAACTTTCTATATTACAGCCACGTTGAACTTGAGGAGCGAACGTTTATGAGAATTCGATCGTACGTCATTTTGCTGACAGGATTGTTCAGCGGATGTGCTGCATTTATCGAGCTTCAGCCAATTCCTCCCGTCCAATCAACTGAGAGGGGGTTCATTGAGCTTCGCAACGATGAGGAGAATTTTCTTCTCATGGAGAAGGAAAAGTATTTTATAAAATTCCCCCGCCCCTCGGACGACCATTTTTATCTCATCCTGGAAATGAGCCTCAAGAAGCGTGTGCATAATTATCTGACAGCAACGTTCAACGACGGTGAAGGCCCGATTATTCCCCTTGCCGACGAAACGGCAAGCCATGACAGCATGGCTGTGATTGCTGTTGACACCTCAACCGCATTCTTCTATTGGGTGATTGACACTGTATCAGCAAATGTGCCTTTGACTCTTCGCTATCGTTATGTGCCGCAATGGCGTTACACCGTCGAGAACAAATATGATGAATACCGGGGAGTCTTGGCAGAAAATACGATGAACAAGGAAAAATACGAGTCCATGGGCCCCCAATTTGATTTCAACGCGTTCAACGTTCCTTCGGAACGGCAGATGTTGCAGGGAAGGAATGCGAGACTCTCCCAAATGAATGATGCACTTATCAGGCTCGAGAGTCTTTTTCCGGCAAACATCGCTTCCTCTCGCGATACGCTGTATCAATTGTATGCCGGCTTGAGCAAGGAAACACGAGATGAACTGCAGTTTCAGTCGGATTATCGTGATGTTCTGACAGTCCTTCAGCTGGAGACAGACACGCGCGGCGATTTTGAAGCATTCATGGGAAATGCTACGGAATTCCTGAAATTCCTTGAGCAACGAAACAGAGTCCGCAAGCCCATTGTCGACCATGTAAAATCCATTTGCCTCAAACGACTTGCGGAGGCTCTGCCTTCGTTCGACGCTCAGATCAGGAAAGTAAATGACTTGACCGCAATGAGGCTCAGACCGGCTATTGATGACGTGGAGAAGCTCTATGAAGCATGTGACGAAAAGCTTCCCCAGCAGCTGGATGAGGTTCGGCAGTATGCTCTTGATTTCAACAGTTCCGTGCAAACCCTTAGGAGCGCAGAGGAGGCGTACAGGTCCGTTCAGACGGTGTCACAGCAGACGGTTCTCTGGCCAGCGGACGCTTACTATCCTGATTTGCTTGCTCAACTTGATGGTGCCAAGAGAATGATGCCGGGGTTTTCTCCAGGTAAATATACGCGGTATCGAACCTCCACGGCTTCTACTTTGCTGGCGCTGGAGATGCAAAAACTCTCAAAGAATATTGACGACCGACAGAAAGATTTTCGCAGAGCAGCGGAAAGCGTGGAAAAGATCAACACGCTTCGCCCGCCAAAGGAATATCGAGGCATTATTCGAGTCCTTCGCGAGAACCGGGACCTCGGCTTTCTTCTTGCCCACTATCCCGATATCGATGATTTGTTACTGAACCTTCTGATGGGTCGCGTTCAGGAAAGAATCGATGCGCAGCAATGGAGGACCGCAGAGGAAGAATTAGCGGAGTTGATGAATGATAAGGAGTACCTCAATCTCGCTGCGATATCCCTGCGTAAGCTTGAACAGGTCAAGACGCTGGAGACGGACATTTTTGAACGGGTGAGGAAGCTGTCTGTCGAGCGCGTTGACGGTTTTGTCCGGCGGCATGAAATGACGCTCGACAATATCCTTTCTTTGTATTCGGATTCTGCGTTTCTGTCAGCGTATGTGCTCACGTTCAGTTCCGAATCT
>JACQPT010000241.1 GCA_016207415.1 Ignavibacteriales bacterium | reverse complement strand
GCTGCTCACGGTGGGAATCTTCGATACGAGCAAGGTCTTTGAGCTTAATGCGTTGTATGCCGCCTTGAGACCGAACATTGACTGGAACTTCACGGATCGCTTGCACACTGCCAAACTTTCCCTCCGTCCTGCTGAGGTACTCGCGTCGGCCCGCCGTTACCCGCCCGCCTGTTTGATCGAGGTTCGCGTCCCGAATCGCGCGAAGGACTTCCGTGACTGACAACCCGTATCCCTGCAGCCGCTTCTGGTCGATGATGACCTGGATTTCACGTTCGAGGCCCCCTGCCACATCGACCGATGCAATGCCTGCGACGGTCATGAAATAAATTGATAACTGCTCCTGGCACCATCGGCGGAGTGCCACAAGATCCATCGTTGAGGACGAGACAGCGATTTCGTAAATCGGTATTTGCGACGGGTCCGCCTTCCAGATCGTCGGCGGATCCACCTCACGTGGCAACCCCGCTCTCGCCTGGTCAAGTTTTGTGCTTGCGTCCCGGAGGGCGACATCAATGTTTTTTCCGTAATCGAAGCTGAGCGTGACGTTTGACCGCCCCTCCGAAGTCTGTGATTCAACTCGTGTCACATCCTCTGTTGTGGCCAATCTGGATTCAAGCAAACGTGTGACGGTCTCTTCCATGACCAGTGGGTCAACGCCGCGATTCGATACGTTGACTCGAATTTGTGGATAGATGATTTTGGGCAGCAGATCTACCTGGAGGTTCGAAAGATAGTACGAACCCAGAACGATCACGACCGAGACAAGCATCGTGGTGCCGATGGGATGCTTGATGGCCCAATCGGCGAGCGATTTTTTCTGAGAAAGGCGATATTCGTGAACGTCCATGGGGTTCATGACCTTTCTTTCGTTATTCGCACGGCCATTCTGTCGTTGAGAGCGCTCTGGCCCACAACAACAACTCTGTCACCTTCCTTCACGCCATGCAGAATTTCCGACCGCGTTCCATCCTTGATTCCCAGCTTAAGTTCTCGCCGCGAAACTAAGGAATCTTCGACGACAAACGCCGTGGTTTCGCCGGTCGACGACGTGACAATGGCGTCGTTGCTGAGGACGACGGCATCCTGCTTGGAGGATGTCGTGAGTTCTGCCCGTGCAAAGAGGCCGGGAAACAGCCGGTCGTCCTTTTCCGTAAGTTCAATTTCTATTTTTACAAGTCGTGTTATCGGATCGCTCGCAGGAAATATCCTTCTCACCTTACCCTTGAAAGCTGACTGCGGATAGGCGTCAACAGTGATCTTTACGTGGTCGCCAAGCTTAATTTTGGGAACCTCCAGCTCCGACACGGTGATTTCTATGACAAGTGTCGTTGGATCGCTTACCGTCAAAAGCGTAGCTCGAGGAACAGCAATGTCACCCTCTCGGACCCCGCGAAACGTGACGATTCCTGAAATCGGAGCCGTTATCGTGGTGTAATCGA
This sequence comes from Ignavibacteriales bacterium, assembly GCA_016207415.1. GTDB lineage: Bacteria > Bacteroidota > Ignavibacteria > UBA10030 > UBA10030 > JACQPT01. The sequence continues at coordinate 8,936 of JACQPT010000241.1, read as the reverse complement.
GAAGTGCTTTTTGATACTGATAACGGGCCTTCGCAACATTGAATCTGGTCTTCGCCTGGTCATAATCCTGCCGGGAAATCAATTTCGAGTCGAACAACGTTCCTGCTCTATCAAAGTTTGAGCGGGCGTCCTCCATATTTGCCTCTGCCTCGGCCGTTTGCGCCGCCAGAATGGAGGCATCGAGTTTCACCAGGATATCTCCTTTTCTCACGCTATTTCCCTCTTCAACGTCCAGCTTGATGATTTTCCCCTCAGTTTGTGCAATAATTTTCACTTCGTGCTTGGACGTTATCGTTCCGGTTGCGCTAATCGTCGAGACAATGGGAGCCTTTTTCGCCCGCTCGACTTCAACATACACAATCGGTTTGCGCTGCTGCTGTTCGGGCGTGGGTGCGTTCCCGCAGCCCACGACAAACAACGCCGACAAAATGACGAGCGGACTCTTATTCATACCGCAATGCGTCGATGACATTGGATTCGGCGGCTTTCCAGGCGGGATAGATTCCGAAAAAGATTCCAACAAATGAGGCAAAAAGGAAACTGATGAAGACGGAATTGAGTGAGATGATCGGGCTTAGATTACCATAGGTGGTGATAAGGTAGGATGCGACAATGCCGAGGATAATTCCGATAAACCCTCCGGAAATACTCAACACAACTGATTCGATAAGGAATTGAGACATAATATCGTTTCTTCTCGCTCCAATCGCCTTCCGGATGCCGATTTCCTTTGTTCGCTCAGTGACAGACACGATCATGATGTTCATGATGCCAATTCCGCCCACGACAAGCGAGACTGCCGCAATGCCGGCAAGGAGAAAAGTAAAGGTTTGCTGCGTCTCAGTCAAGGTGCTGATGATATCGGCCTGATTTCTGATGCTAAAATCATTGTCCTGGTCCTCGCGAAGCTTGTGAGATTTCCTCAGTACGCGCTCGATATCGTAGAAAGCCTCATCGTTGCGCGTCTGGTCAACAACTTTTGCTGTAATCTGGGATAAGTAGTCAACTCCAAAAATTCTTCGTTGCGCTGTGCTGAGAGGAACGATGATCTGGTCATCCGGGTTCTGAAAACCGCTCTGGCCCTTCGTTTCGAGAATGCCGATAATCGCAAACGATTGACCCGCTATCCGGATCGTCTTTCCTATGGGGTCGACACCCTGAAAGATGTTTTCGGCAACCGTGGAGCCGACAACGGCCACCTTTGCGGCGGCGCGTTCTTCCTGATTGTTGAAATAACGCCCGTCGGCAACGTAGAAGTTCCTCACCCATTCGTAGTCGGGCGTTGTGCCGATAATCCTCGTGTTCCAATTCCTGTTCTCGTATTTGACTTGTGCGTTTCTATTGAACTCTGGGACGACGGCCTCAACCGCGTTCGAACTTCTCTTGATCGCCTCCGAATCTTCATTCCTCAATCGGACACTCGTCCCGAATTGAATCACAAAAGCGCCCCCACCCCGCTGTGCTCCTGGGCTCACAAACAGCAGGTTGGAACCGAGCGCCTGAATCCTTTCTGTCACCGCTTTTTGTGAACCCTCGCCGATGGCAATCATCGTGATGACGGCCGCCACGCCGATAATAATCCCCAGCATCGTGAGCAATGCTCGCAATTTGTTTGCGACAAGTGCGCCAAGAGCTGTGAGAAAACTCTCTTTGAAATTCATAGATGCTTCCCGTTATCTGATACGTGGAACGCGCGTGCCTCCGCCGCCAAGTCCGCTCATTCCGCTCATGTTTCTCATCCGCTCGTTGAACTGCTCGCTTGCGAGTTTTGCTCGCGAGACAGTGGTAATCTGTATCTCCTCCCCCTCTTTCAACCCCTCCAAAACCTCGGAGTTGTCGAAATTATTCGGACCGACTTTGACAAGTCGCGGCTTGAACTCTACACCTTCCTTAACCGCAACAATCCTCCAACGGACTTCATCCTCATTGCTCACCTGCGACTGCCGCCTCACACGACCACCAGCACCATCTGACCCACCACCCATCATCCCCGAGGAACCGTCCATTCGAAACATCGTTCCTCCCTGTTGACCCTGGCTTCCGCCAGATTGACCCGCCTGACCTCCGCCACGCTGAAATCGTCCGCCCATCTGGGAGCGCGCCCTCTCCCTTTCCTCCGGAGACATTTTTTCAAAGCGCTCTTTCATTTCGGCAAAGAGCTTCTGCCGCTCTTCCGGTGATGCGCTCTGCATGCGCTCTCGAAATTTTGCAGGGTCGAACTGTTCGGTCGTCGCGGCGCGTTTGCCATCATCCTTCTTTTGTTTGTCGCTGCCGGCGACGGGTTTCTCTTCCGGCACGCTGAGATTTGCTGAGGCTAACATAACGCGCCCCTGTTCGCTGCGCGGGTCCTTCAACGCTTCATTCGGTACAAGAACGACGTTTTTCCTGTTGAAGACCTCGATATCCACAGATGTGCTCATGCCCGCCTTCAACTTGCCTCCCAGATTTCGCACAAGGATGATAACGTTGAAGGTAGTGACATTTTGGAGGGTTTTTCCAAGTGGCGAAATTCGGATGACTTCTCCCCTAAACGTGTCCTCAGGGTAGGCGTCGGCGATAATCTTTGCACTTTGGCCGACCTTGACTTTCCCGATGTCGACTTCATCAACATTCGTCTCGACGTGGACCATATCCATATCGGCGATTGTTGCCAGCAACGTCCCGCCGCCCACGTTGGATACGGCAGAAGCGATGATCTGCCCCAGCTCCACGCTCCGAGAAAGAATGACTCCGGAAATCGGCGCCAGAATCCGCGTGTCGCGCAAACGATCCTCAGCTGAGGAGAGAACAGCCTTCGCTTTGACGAGCTGAGACTGGGCGCGCACATAGTCCACTCCAGATTGGTCGCGCTCTTGTTCGGAGATGAGTTTCTTGTTAAACAGCTCTCGTGCACGCTTGTTGTTGTTTTCCGCTTGCGAAATTGCAGCCTCGGCCAGGGCCAGGTCAGCTTTCGCCTGGTCGAAATCGTTTTTCGTTTGTGTCTGGTCAATGCCGATTAATAGGCTTCCTTTTCCTACATATTGTCCTTCCTCAAAAGTCAACTCAACAATCTGACCGCTTGCTTTCGACCTGATCTCTACTTTGTTGATTGGCTGCACAACACCGTTTGCTGAAACGATCAGATTCAAGTCGCCACGACCAACCGTCACGACGCGTTGAACCTGGCCTGCGGTACTTTGTTGTTTCGCACCAGAGGATCCGAGGAAGTAGTAGCCTACGCCGCCAACCACGATGACGATAACAGCCAGAATCACATATTTTTTCATTCATTTCCTCCGAATAGACATTAATCTGTAACAGACGAGTGGCAGCGGCAGTTTGTTCCTTATTCCCTGCCGCGACGCTCACGTTCCTTCCCCTCGCGTTCGTCCATTTCTTTTATGAACTCATCGTAGAGTTTGTTTTGTTCCGGCGACAACACTTTCCTTGTGTCCCAGCGCAGGGTATCTCGATGTGCCTTAAAACGTTCCGAGTATCTTTTGCGCATCTCGCCGAACTTACTCCGATGGAATTCCAGTATCGAATCGACAGCCGCCCGCTGATGGGCGTCAAGCCGGAGTCTCTCGGTAAACTCTTTTCGAATATCCTCACGTGAAGGTCTGGGTTTATTTGCACGACCATAATACGATTTTCCCACAACGAGCCCTCCCACTCCACCGAGGAGAAAACTCAGAAGGATAAATAACAGTGTCTTTGAGCTTGCTTGCATATGAACCGTCCTTAACGTTTGGAAAGCGCCGCGAGCAGGACGTCTTCCTTCGAAATGTCGGCACCGTTAAAAAGGATGCGCGATTCGGCAGAGTCGGACATCTCTCCGCTGAGATATCGTTCCACAGAGACTCCCTCTTGCTGGACGCCGAAGCTTGTCAGGCCCACGAGCAATAGGACAACGAGGAACAACGCAAGCACCGCTCTCCTGGCCGTAAATTCAACGGGAGTCCACCTGCTCGCCTTCTCCATCTGCAGCCGGGCTGCACGCAGAGCACGAGATGAGAATGCATGCGGTAATTCAGCTTGAGCGCCCGCTTGTATGCCGGCGCGGATCCTCTGGAACTGTGCCAGGATGTCTGCACACTCACCGCACGCTGCAACATGTTCTTTCACGATTTGATGGTCGACGGCTGACAGTTCTTCATCGAGATACTCCGATAGCCGGCGCTGGATGTCCTGATGATTCATAAGCGCTCCTGAAAATATTCTTTTAACAGAGTCCTCATTTCTTCCCGTGCGCGAAATATACGGGACTTGACAGCCTGTAAAGAGATCCTTAGTGTTTGTGCAATTTCCTCGTACGTGAGGTCTTCATATTCTCGTAAAATAAGAACACTCCTGTGGGAAGGCTTCAACCGTTGAAGTGCTTTGGCAACCACATCCCGCTTCTCATTCTCCAGCAAAGCATCAGACGGTGTTTGAATCTTTTTCGACGGTTTTTCCGATGCCGCAGCACGTTCTTCGGAGAAAAAGTCGAGGGAAAATGTCCTCTTGAGTTTTCGGCGCCGGATCTCATCAATGCAGAGATTAACGGTAATCCGGTATAACCATGAATAGAAAGAGGCATCGAAAGCAAATCTTGAAAGCGAGCGATACGCCCGGATGAAGACTTCCTGCGTAAGGTCTTCGACAATGTCTCTGCCCCCCAACGTAAGGTAGATGATGTTGGCCACCTGTCGTTGGTAACGTTTGATGAGCTCTTCAAAAGCCTTCTCATCACCGTTCTGAAAGGCGCGAACAAGCTGAAAGTCATCCTGGGATTGTTTCACGTCTTTCTATGGGTAAAAAACGAACAAGGAGGTCAAAAGTTTCCGCGACGCCAGGCTCCGGGAGGAACTTCTCAATACAAAAGCCCAATTCTGACCAACAGAATTGGGCTACGCTTCGACGTTGCCAAGAGCAGTTACTCCATCACCTCATCAATAATCCCCCCCCCAAGCACGTCCTCACCATCATAGAGCACGACGGACTGTCCCGGCGTGATGGCTCTCTTCGGACGGTCAAAAACGATGCGGATTGCCTCTCCGTTGGGATAGGCGGTGGCTGGTTCAGCAACGTCCTTGTAACGCACCATGGCCGACACGCGGATTTCGCGATCACCCGGGGGAACAACCCAGTTCACATTACGGGCGATGAGAATCGAATGATACAGATCTCGGTCCTCGCCAATCCGAAGGGTATTCCTTTCGGCATCAACTCCCGTGACGTACATCTTCCTGCCAAATGCACCGATGCCCTTGCGTTGGCCTATTGTGTAGAATGGGTAGCCTTGATGTTTCCCAACGACCTTTCCGTCCCGGACAATGTCGCCTTCTTCAATCGGGACGCTGACGCGGTCAACGCGTTCTTTCAAGAACCGTGCATAATCGTTGTCTGCGATAAAGCAGATCTCGTAACTCTCTTCCTTGTCGGCAGTCCGTAAACTCAAACGTTGGGCTATTTCCCGCACTTCAGGTTTTGACTTCATTCCAAGTGGAAACATCGTTTTGCTCAATGATTCTTGTGAGATCGCCCAGAGAGCATAGGATTGATCTTTTTGTGTGTATGCCGCGCGAGAGACGACATGCCGGTTCCGTGTTTCGTCATAGCGAAGCCGCGCATAGTGGCCGGTAGCAATACAGTCTGCGCCCAGCGCCTGGGCCTTTTTCAGAAGCTCTCCCCATTTGATATCACGATTGCACATCACGCAAGGGTTAGGAGTTCTGCCTTTGAAATATTCCGCAACGAAGTAATCGACCACATGACGGCCAAACTCCTTGCGGAAATCCATCACGTAATGCGGAATTCCCAGCCTGGCGGCAACAAGTCGTGCGTCATACACTGCACCCAAACCGCAACAACTTGATTCATTCGACACGTTGCCACCCACATCATCAAAATCATAGGTCTTCATCGTTACGCCGATAACGTTGTATCCCTGCTCAAGCAGGAGAGCCGCGGCAACGGACGAATCGACGCCCCCACTCATGGCAACGAGCACAGTCTTTTTTGTTGATCCCCGATTCATGATGACAAGATACGGGAAAAATCTCTCCGAAGAAATAGCCTCTTTTTCAGGAACGTCGTTGTCCGGCCGCATCCATTTTGCGCATAAACCTAAGATGCTATCCTCACTTTGCGCCCATCTGAACTTTGTTCTTGACATATTTCTCCGCCCACTCGAGCATCTCTGCGAGTACATGGAGATTCGATTCTCGTGCCGCATAACCATGTGACTCGAAAGGCAGAAATACAAGACGCGCTGTGCCCCCGTTTCCTTTGATCGCTTCAAAAAGACGTTGCGATTGGATCGGATAGGTGCCTGAATTGTTGTCGGCCTCACCATGGATGAGAAGGATGGGCTCGTTGATCTTATGGGCGAACGTGAACGGCGAGACTTTCATGTAAGTGTCCGTTGCTTCCCAAAATGTGCGTCTCTCGCTTTGGAAGCCAAAAGGAGTGAGCGACCTGTTGTATGCTCCGCTGCGCGCAATGCCGGCCGCAAACAAATCTGAATGAGCAAGTAAATTTGCGGTCATGAATGCACCATAGCTATGTCCCGCCACCGCCACACGGTTTCTGTCAATGACACCCATCTCATCAAGTTTATCGATGGCGGCCTTTGCCGACGAGACAATCTGTTCAACAAAAGTGTTGTTCATTGTCTCAGGGTCGCCGATGACAGGCATCGTCGCATCCATGAGAACGGCATATCCCTGGGTGACGAAGAATATCGGTGACGCACCCCTCAGAAACGTGAACGCATGCGGTGAACCACGCACCTGTCCGGCAGTCCCTGGATCAGAGTACTCCAGCGGATACGCCCATAGCAGGCATGGCAGCCTCGTTCCTTCACGGTAATCAGGGGGTAAATACAGTGTCCCGGAGAGATCCACACCGTCCGCACGCTTGTATTTCACCAGTTGTTTTCTCATCCCTGCAAGTCGCGGCGCAGGATCTTTAAAATCCGTCAGAGGAACTTTTTTGTTGCTCTGCACATCGACGACGAAGTAATTTGGCGCTTCCGTTTTGCTCTCGTATCGAGTCACAATTGATGTTCGGGAATCTTTGATGAACGTCGTGAACTGCTCGACCGACGATTCACCGCACTGAAAGAGGCGCTCTGACTGAAGAGTCTCAAGATTGAGTCTGTCTAAAAACGGACGGTCTCCTTGTTCGGTCGCACCGCGTCCAGAAAAGTAAATCCAGTCGCCGTCCTGCAGGACTACCCGTTCGCCATTCGCCGTCAACCCGTAGACGGGCCGGCCTGGATCTTTGTAGGAGTCGTTGACACTCAAGTCAAATACCTTCTTTGCACGGTCGGCGTTAGCGAGGTTGAGAGCATGAGTTGTTCTCCACCGTCGATCCCTGTCGTATTCGGCGTAAAGAACGAGGTTCTCGGCTTGAGTCCAGTCGAATCCAGAAAACCGATGCTGAATCTTCAGCAATTCTTCTGCCTGGCCTTCAAATGGAGCGTCCAGGATCATCGCGCGGTCACGATGAGGCACCTTCTTCACAGGATCTCCGCCGTCCAATGCCTCCACCCAGACAAGCCGTCCATTTTTCAACGGCTGCCAATGAACGAAACGCGGTCCCAGAGGAACACCCTGCTGGGGGATCTCGTCAGAAATCGGCAAGTCAGCAATCGTTTTTACCATGGATCCTTTCGCGTTCCAGACTTCCACGGACCTTGTGAAGTAGAAATACGGCACTCGATAGGAAAAAGGCCGTCGCAGTTTTGTCAACAGAAGGTATTTCTCGTCCGGTGAAAAGCTCGCCGAGGAGTATAAGCCCGACTTACCAAGTTTGGCGACAGAACCGTCGCTGCTGTTGACGATTGCGAGTTGGCTTGTCGCATTGTGCTCGAAGAGTTTTTCGTCGTAGGAATTTTTCAACAAATCCTGGAATGTGGCCATACGAGAAACTTTCCCTGCTGTTTCGTCGATGATAGGCCCGGCAGGTACCTTCGGTGGTTCGGGAGATTTTCCGCGCCCTTCCGGTACCAGATGGACGAGCAAGCGTGAATTATCTTTCATCCATTCAAAAGGTGAGTCAAGGATATCCATCACCCGAATACCCTTTAAGGCTTTCGATTTCCCCGTAGAAACATCTGCAACCCATAATTCCACTCGGTCAACCATGTCTCTCGTGAAGGCAATTTTCTTTCCATCATTTGACCAGACGGGAAATCCGATATCCGAATTGGTTGGAATAGAAATCTTGACCGTTTTGTTGCTCTCGAACCATCGAACAGTAATTCCCATGTATTGGGTCAACCGCTGGCGCGCTCCGAGCTCCGGGTTAATCCTCAGGCCTCCGATCCGGATTATCGGTTGACTTACAAAAGCGATGGAGGGATGTGGTTTGTAATGAACAAGCAGCATTGCATCTCGTAGCGGGCTGGGGACCACAAAGGGAGTAGGAGCTGCATCAAGAATCTCCACAACTTCCCTTGGAGGCAACTTGTACGGGGGTTGCCCAAAAACAGCGAAGGGAAAGAGCAAGAAGAAGCAAAATGTCAGGATCTTTTTCATGGTTATTTCTCCTGAAAAAACGGGCATAAAAGGAGCAGTGGTTTGAAGGTTGAATTACCAACGTTCTGAAAGGACATCGGCCGGTCTTTGCTGCGCAGGCGGCTTTTTCTATAATGCTACATCAATCTGTGCGCTGAGCTGACTTTCCGTGTCTCCTGCAATCTCGCTCAATCCAGAGCTCAACGTTTTCACACCATCTTTGACTGTTCTGCTGAACTTTACAGAAATGTCCAAATACTTCATAGGGCGATGACGAACGAGCACGTACCATCGAATTCCCTTGCCGAAGAGTGCCGGATTGAAAAACGTCCCTCTCACATCGCTTTCGAATTCATACACCCTGGAATCAAATGAATCAGTGTGAAAAGTAATCACACGCGCATCGACATTCAAGTCTGTCCGTGGACGCAGCCTCATATCCTGCAACCAAAG
>JACQPT010000234.1 GCA_016207415.1 Ignavibacteriales bacterium | reverse complement strand
CTTCATACTCGTACTCGGTTTCAAAACGACGAGATGAGGTCGGATCCACGTTGTATGACTTCGAATTCGACCGGCCGCATATCGTGAACCTGATTGCGGGCTTTGAGCTTTCCGAACACTGGCAGCTTGGCGTTAAGTTTCAATACGCCTCGGGGAATCCATATACACCGGTTATAGGCGCAGCGCAGAAAGGTGGAGTGTATTACGTCATCGACGGTGAGAAGAATTCCGCACGCTATCCTGACTATCACAAGCTCGATATCAGACTCGATAGGAAATTCGAATTCGGATCGTGGACGCTTACTGCCTACCTCGATTTGTGGAATGTGTATAATCGCCAGAATGTGCTTGCCTACTCGTACAAAGTAGACAATATCGGCGCGATAAGTACGAGCACACGTTTGGACTTCGGTGTCCTGCCGATTATCGGGCTTTCGGCTCAGTTTTGACAAATGGGTAGACTCCCGGAGTCTTACGCGATCAAACTGATCGAGACTCCGGGAGTCTTTCAATACGAGGGGTGTGTTCTTTTACATTTTCGAATAATGGACTGCAACTGGAAAGAATCACACACCCCTCACTGGATCAAGCGAATAGTGTGTCCCCTCTCTCTAACTCACAAACCCATCGCTGCAGAGGGGACTTTGTCAAAAACAAATGCAAAACTGTCGTTTCTACATAACAATCAGTCAAACTAAAAGGAATAGCAAGATGAAAAAGATATTTCCGTTTATAGCATTCGTAGGGTTTGGTGGAATGCTCCTGGCCTCCGGGTTGCTGGCTCAGTCAAGTATGAAGGCAAAAGAGATGGGACAAATGAAAATGATGTACGATCCTTCGACCGTGGAGACCATTAAAGGAGAAGTTGTAAGTGTCGACAGCGTGAAAATGTCGGAATCGATGATGAAAATGATGGGAACGGGAAAAGGGATGGGCATGACGGGGACTCCTTATGGAATTCACATTTCCGTCAAGACGGACAAAGAAACCATTCCGGTTCATCTCGGTCCAGCGTGGTTTGTGTCGAAGCAGGAAACAAAGACCCTCGTGAACGATAAGATCGAAGTTCATGGATCACGCATCATGTATGAAGAGAAACCAGGATTGTGCGCAGCCGAAGTGAAAAAAGGGACGAACGTATTGAATTTTCGCAACGAAGACGGGACACCGTTGTGGTCTGGAAAAGATATGCCGATGAAGTAATCGCATTGGGTTCCTGAAATTCATTCCTATTTGTGAGAGGGAGGCCGACATCAACATGCCGGTTTCCCTTTTTTATTCCATAGTCGATTGATTTTCCGGAGAAAAGCTCATAACGTAGACGAGCGAGTAAGACTCCCGGAGTCTTACTTGAATAAGCTCAGTGAGACTCCGGGAGTCTCCCCAAGACAATGGAAGACGCTCTTCTTATAGCCCGCCTGCAGTTCGCTTTCACGATCATGTATCATTATCTGTTCCCACAGCTCACAATGGGCCTCGGGTTGCTTATTGTCGCTATGAAATGGATAGCTCTGCGCAGGAATGATGAGAGGTACAACGAAGCGGCGCGGTTCTGGGGAAAAATCTTTGCCATTAATTTCGCCATGGGAGTTGTCACCGGTATCCCGATGGAATTCCAGTTCGGGACCAACTGGGCCAAGTTCTCCACATTCGCCGGCGGAGTCATTGGCCAGACGCTGGCAATGGAAGGAATGTTCGCGTTTTTCCTTGAGTCGAGTTTTCTGGGGTTGTTCATTTTCGGCGAAAAGAAGCTTGGCCCTCGCGGTCATTTTGGAGCAGCGTTGGCCGTCTTTCTCGGATCCTGGATTTCGGGGTATTTCATCGTTGCCACGAATGCATGGATGCAGAATCCTGTAGGATACGCGGTTGCTCCGGATGGAACAGTGCACGTCAACGACTTTTGGGCATTGCTCCTAAATCCCTGGCTCGGTTGGCAGTACGTGCATACCATGATTGGATCCGTCATCACGGCATCATTCGTTCTCGCAGCGGTCGGCGCGTACTATGTTTTGACGGATAAACATGCCGAATACGGGAAAGTTTTTCTCAGAATTGCTGTCATAGCCGGAGTCGTCAGTTCCATACTCGTAGCTTTTCCCACCGGCGATGCTCAGGTCAAAAACGTCTACAAGTATCAGCCGGTGACGTTTGCTGCGATGGAAGGAATATTTGAGACCAAGGAAGGTGTCGAGTTGGTACTCATCGGGCAACCGGATATGGAGAAAATGAAGATCGATAATCCGCTCTACGTCCCCAACTTCTTGAGCTTTCTCACACACTTCAGCTGGCAAGCCGAAATCAAAGGGTTACAGGCATTCCCGAAAGACCAATGGCCGACGAATATTCCTCTGTTGTACTACAGTTATCACATCATGGTCGGACTTGGCACAATCTTCATTGCGATCATGGCGGTTTCGGTGTTGTTGCTCTGGAGAAAGAGATTTTTCGCAAATCGACAAATCCTTTGGGTTCTTATGCTGAGTTTTCCGTTTCCCTACATCGCCAACACTGCCGGTTGGGCGACTGCAGAACTTGGGCGACAACCGTGGTTGGTGTACGGCCTTATGCGGACAGCCGAAGGAGTTTCCCCAACCGTGTCCGCTGGAAACAGCCTGTTTACACTTTTGGGGTTTCTTGGTTTGTACTTCGTCATCGGGGTTTTGTTTTTGCTGCTGGTCATCAAAAAAATAAATCAAGGACCGGCATAAGGGCCTTTCGAAGGATCTAACAAGTTCATCTTGTCCTTCGAAAGGTTTACCGGAAATCCTGAGGGCAGAGAGAACCTTCCGAAGGTCTGGAGGGAAACGATGAAACCTTCGGAAGGTCGATAGAATATGGAAACACTCTGGTTCGTCATAGTTGCCTTCATGCTGGCGATGTATGTTATCCTCGACGGTTTTGACCTCGGAGCAGGAATCATACATCTGTTTGCCGCAAAAAACCAGAACGAACGCAGGACGATACTGAACGCGATCGGTCCAGTCTGGGATGGGAACGAGGTGTGGCTTCTTGCGGCGGGTGGGTCGTTGTATTTCGCCTTTCCGAAACTCTACGCTTCAAGTTTTAGCGGTTTCTATCTGCCACTGATTATCGTTTTGTGGCTGCTCATTCTCAGAGCGCTGGGAATCGAGTTTCGCCATCAGGTTCAAAATCCGCTTTGGAAGTCGTTTTGGGATACATCGTTCTCTGTAGGGAGTATCCTCCTGTCCATTTTCTTTGGGGCTGCCCTGGGAAATGTTGTGCGGGGCGTGCCTTTGAATAAAGACGGCTACTTCTTCGAGCCACTCTGGACGACTTTCACTGTTGTTCCCGAAGCCGGGATTCTCGACTGGTTTACGGTTGTGATGGGACTCGTCGGATTCTTTACGCTTACTTCTCACGGATCAAACTTCATCGCGCTCAAGACGGAAGGTGATTTACAAAAGCGTGCGCGATCCATCGCAGCGATGGCGTGGTGGGGCGTGCTCGTGGGGTCAATCGTTGCGTTCATATCCACTTGGTCCATCCGGCCGCAGATCTGGCAGAACTACTCCGACCATCCATTGGGTTATGTTTTCCCATTGCTTGGAATGCTTGGCCTCGTCGGAATGACGGTTTACAACCGTAGCGGCAAAGACACGTTCGCCTTCCTTTCATCATCGTTGTTCATCGGTGGTATGCTTGCGAGTACGGCTTTCGGCCTCTACCCCAATGTCCTCCCTGCTTCCACAGACCCTGAATACAGCCTTACCATCTATAATACAGCCGCGCAGGAATACGGACTGACCGTCGGGTTGACGTGGTGGCTTATGGGTATCATGCTTGCGACAGGTTATTTCGTGTTCGTGTACCGTTCATTCCGCGGCAAAGTGGTGCTTCCTGCTGAAGAATCGGGCTATTGATTTGAGTAAACCGCTGAAGCGGTTCATTATCTTCTTTTGAGAAATGAGCCTTCCGGGGGCTAATTTCATAGAAAAACAACCAAACCGTTTCTACTATTTTGCTCATGCATCATATCCTTTTCTGGGAGTTACCATGGCCAAAGAAGTGTTTCTCAAACAGGCTCAAGGCACAACGTTTGTCGGAAAAGCAAATTCCGGCCATTGGGTCGTCGTTGATAACTCAATCGAAGAAGGCGGCAGTGCTTCGGGAACTTCACCCAAAGAGTTGTTACTGATTTCTCTCGCGGCATGTACCGCCAGCGATGTGATTCCGATCCTGAAGAAGAAACGCAGCCCCGTTGAGGGGTTTCAGTTGAAAGCAAAGGCCAACGAGCGAGAAGAGTTCCCTCGGATCTTCACGGACATCCACCTCGAATACATTTTTTACGGCAACGGTATCAAGGAAAAAGATGTCGAGCATGCGATCGAGCTTTCGCGGACCAAGTACTGCTCGGTTTCTGCGATGTTGAGCGCTTCCGCGAAAATAACACACTCGTACCGAATCGAGTTGCCTCAGACCAGTTAGCCCTTCACAGATTTCTTTGGATTTTTGCGAAGGCTTCTGTATCTTGAGCCGCTCACATTTCTCGCCGCAATCCAAACAGGTGATTTTTCCAAATGGCAAAAACCTCGACCTCGGCTCCGCACGTTGACCTCGATGAACTCTGCATCAACACGATCCGCACTCTTGCGATGGATTCTGTCCAGAAAGCGAAATCCGGCCATCCGGGGATGCCCATGGGTGCAGCACCGATGGCGTACGTGCTCTGGACTCGTTACCTCAAACACAATCCGGCAAACCCGAAATGGCCTAATCGAGACAGGTTTATCCTTTCCGCGGGACACGGTTGCATGCTTTTGTACAGCCTTCTGCACTTAACTGGCTACGACCTTACACTCGATGATATCAAGAGTTTCCGTCAATGGGGAAGCAAGACGCCAGGACATCCGGAATCGCATCTAACGCCTGGCGTTGAAACAACCACCGGCCCTCTCGGTCAAGGTTTTGCCAATGGCGTCGGAATGGCGCTTGCCAAGAAATACCTCGCCGCACGCTACAACAGGGAAAACTACGAAGTCATCAATTACAAGATTTACGGAATTGTCAGCGACGGGGACCTGATGGAAGGTGTTGCCTCGGAAGCGGCGTCGCTTGCGGGACACTTGCGGCTTGGCAATATCATCTATCTTTACGACGACAATCGCATCAGCATTGACGGCTCGACCGATCTTTCCTTTACCGAAGATGTTGTGAAACGCTACGAAGGTTATCACTGGCATGTACGGACAGTCGAAGACGGTAATGACCTCGAAGCAATCGATACAGCAATCAAAGAGGCCATCGCGGAAACCGGCCATCCATCACTCATCAAAGTACGAACACACATCGGCTTTGGAAGCCCCAACAAACAGGACACTGCCGAAGCTCACGGCTCTCCACTTGGCGTAGAAGAAGTGAAGCTCGCAAAGCAACAGCTGGGGTGGGACCCTGAAAAACAATTTTATATTCCCGAAGAGGCGCTGACACACTTCCGCAAAAGTGCAAATCTCGGCACCAAGTGGGAACAACTCTGGAAAACGCTTTTTGGCGGTTATAAAAAAGAATACCCCGATGTGGCCGCCGAACTGGAGAATATCTGGTCTAACAATTTTGGAGATGCATGGAAAAAAGCCCTTCCGGCCTTTGGACCTGAATCCGGCGCGATGGGAACCCGTGAGAGCTCAGGAAAGGTCCTCAACGCAATAGCACCGCACTTGCCGACACTTATCGGGGGATCGGCAGACCTCACGGCATCCAATAACACGTATCTGAAAGACATGGGCGAATTTCAGGCCGGCAACTACAAGGGTCGAAATCTTCGTTTTGGCGTGCGCGAACACGCCATGGGCTCCATTCTCAACGGCATCGCCCTGACGGACGGCATGATCCCATACGGCGGCACCTTTCTCCTTTTTTACGACTACATGCGTCCTCCCGTCCGTCTCGCTGCGATCATGGGCATCCGTCCGATATTTGTTTACACACATGATAGCATTGGACTAGGTGAGGACGGTCCGACGCACCAACCGGTTGAGCAGCTTGCCGGGTTACGGAGTGTTCCCAACATCACGGTGATACGCCCGGCTGACGGCAACGAAGTTTCTGTCGCATGGAGAGTGGCGATTGAACACAGAACGGGCCCCGTTGCGTTAATTTTGACCCGTCAAAAGATTCCTGTCATCGACCGAAGAAAGTATGCACCTGCGGGTGGGCTTGAAAAAGGCGCATACGTCCTCGCAGAAAACTCCATGACACCGGAGGTCCTTTTGATCGCCAGCGGCTCCGAAGTACATCTGATTCTCGCCGTTTTTGAGAAACTCGCCGCCGACGGAAAGACTGCGCGCGTCGTAAGCATGCCATCGTGGGAGCTTTTTGACCGGCAGTCAAAAGAATACCGTGACAAGGTCTTTCCGCCATTTATTAAAAAGCGCATCGCCGTGGAAGCGGCGTTACCATTCGGGTGGAGTAAATACGTGGGGCCGTCTGGCACGGTCGTCGGGGTGACAACATACGGCGCGTCGGCTCCCGGTGACGTGGTCATGAAAGAGTACGGCTTCACCGTTGATGATATCGCTCAAAAAGCAAATGAGCTGTTGGGAGCATAATCCTCCACCGCAGCGAAATTTTCCAAAAGGATTTTTCCATGAAGCAGAAATTCGCTTTCGTTTTTTTCTTTGTTCTCTTCGTCGTCGCAGTTGCATTTTCCCGGCAAAAGCCGAAACTCATTGTCCTGGTTTCCATCGACCAGATGATCCCAGAGTATTTTGAGCGGTATGACAAGCAACTGAGCGGAGGGCTCAAGCGTTTCTCTGCAGAGGGGATCGTGTTTACGAACACGACGCTCAACTACGCTTCGAGTGAAACAGGGCCGGGACATGCAACAATCTCAACGGGATCCTATCCCGCAACGAGCGGCATCCTTGCCAACGAATGGTACGATCCGAAGACTCTCAAACGAGTGAACTGTGCGGAAGACTCAACGGCCAAGCCTGTTGACGGCGAAGGTGGAGGTTTCTCGCCGAAGAACCTTGTTGTGACCGCGCTGGGCGATTGGCTGAAAGCTGAATCGCCCGTGTCAAAAGTTGTTTCTGTTTCAGCAAAAGACCGTGCGGCCATCCTCATGGGCGGGAAACGTCCTAATCACGCCTTTTGGTATGACCGGAAGTCCGGCCGGATGGTAACCTCTTCCTACTACGCAAAAGCAATTCCTGAGTGGGCGAGGAAGTTCAACGAAGCAAACTGGGTCGAAAAGAACTTGCCGGGTTCATGGTGGAAACTCAAACCGGCCGGCGACTACGAAATGGACGGACCGGATGAGTTAAAGGGAGAAATGATTTGGGGAATGAGCTCCTCGTTCCCTCATCAGTTTGCGATTGAAAGAAGAAACGATCAGATCCTCACGAGTCCGTGGGGCGATATGCTCGTCCTGGATTTTGCAAGAGCTGCAATCGACGCGGAAAAACTCGGACAGCGTGCCTTGACTGATATTCTCTTCATCGGATTGTCCTGCACGGATTATGTTGGCCATAGCTTCGGGCCCAACAGTCATGAGATCCATGACCATCTCTTACGGCTCGACCAGGCACTCGGGACGTTCATCAGCGATGTCGAAAAAATTGCCGGCTCCGGAAACGTCCTCTTTGTTCTCAGCTCAGACCACGGCGTCATGCCGCTGCCTGAGCATGTGACCAACGTAGCAAAAGGATACGCGCGCCGGCTTCTAGTGGACAGCGTCACTGTGCCGAAAGTAACGGGGCTCGAGCGGCAGCTCCAGAAAGAACTCAACACCTCCGAGTGGCTGATCTCACGAAACGGATTTCTGAACTATGAAGTTGCAAGGAAAGGAAAGTTCAGTCACAGGAGATTTGAGGAAAAAGTGCGTGAGGGCTTGTTAAGCATCGACGGCATTGCCGATGTTTTCTTCAAACGCGAGCTCACCGGCAAGAAAACAAGACCGCGCCAGTACCTCGGCCATTTTCAGCGCAGCTATTACGCGCCACGGGGAGAGGACTTCCAACTCCTTTTCTGCGAGAACTGCCTCCCAACAACCCGACCCACGGGGACATCCCATGGCTCAGCCTACAAGTACGATAACCACATTCCTTTGATTTTCATGGGTTGGGGATTGAAACCGGCGCGGGTCACAAGAGAAACACATTCGGTCGATATCGCTCCAACGCTGGCGCGGATACTCGACGTGCCGTATCCAAAAACCGTGGACGGTTCTCCCCTCAGCGAGGTGCGACGGTAAGTGGTTGTAATCAATTTCATGGTCCAGGATTAGCTCCTGCCTGCATGATCGAGGAAAACGGCATTTCGAGACCTCTCCAGGAAACCGCCTTCTTCTCTTCAAGGAGTTTTGCATTCCGGCCGTTATGAATCTCGGCGGTTTTCTTTCACGTTCTGCTTTTCATTACTCACTCCTCGCCGCCATTCTAGGCGCTGTGTATTTTTTCACGCTCCTACCTGGTCCGGGGTATTCGGGAGACACGGCCAAGTTTCAGTTTGTCGGACGCGTGCTCGGGACGCCCCACGAGACAGGTTATCCGACCTACGTACTTCTGAACCATTTCTTCACCACGGTCTTTCCTTTTGGCTCAACCGCATTCAAGTCGAATCTGCTCTCTGCCATATTCTCAGTTCTGGCGTGCTTGCTCCTTTTCAAGACCCTTTTGCTCCTCAGGATCGATAAACAAGTCACCTTCGTTTGCTCGTTGACATTTGGACTCGGCTACACAGTGTGGTCCCAATCGGTCGTTGCCGAAGTGTACACGCTCAACTTGTTGTTTTTTTCCGTCGTTGTATACGGTTTGCTGAGATGGCATCTTCAGCGCGACACAAAATTGTTTCTCCTTGGGTGCGCGGCCTACGCTTTTTCTTTCGGCAATCACCTGACGATGATTACTTTTCTTCCAGCGGTCGTGTATATCGTTCTGGCAACCGATCGAGGGGTGTTTGTTGATTTTCGCAAAATCGGATTCGTTGCGTTCTTCATTGTTCTCGGGGCAGCCCAGTATTGGTACATCTTTTGGCGTACCGGCGATCCCACGACGCCGTATTTGGAAATGTCGGCCTCGGACCTTCCTACCTTCTGGTCGTACATCAGTGGAGGAAATTTCAAGCACCTTCTCTTCGGATTTTCCCTGTGGTGGATGATTTCAGAACGTCTTCCGCAACTCGCGATTTACGTCTTCCGGGAGCTTCTTTTTCTGGCGCCGGTTGTTGCTTACGGCTTCAAAGGTTTTCCCATTCGTAGGGTCAATACCTTTTTTCTCATCGCGATGGGAGGAAATGTTCTCTTCACCATGGGATATGCGATCCTGGATATTTTCGTCTACTTGATACCAACCTACTTTCTCCTGACAATCTACTGCGCGCACGGATTACAGAAGAGTGTCTCCGTTTTGAGAATGCGAGCACCGCGTTTAGTCTTGCCCATTCTTTTGTTCATCCCGCTTGTTTTTACGTACTTGAACTTTGCGCCCGCGAATCAAAGAGAGAATGTCCGGGGCGACAACAACGCCCGCGAAGCTCTCCGGCATGTCCGACAGGACGCCTTTCTCGTGTGTCCTGATTACAACTATGCGATGTTCCTTTGGTATCACACACTTGCCGGCGAGTGGGAAAACCATAACATTCACGTTGTGTTCAACCACGATAAGACTGTTCCCTACAAGGATGTTCGCAACTATTTTCATAAAGGCTCATCGTTCACCGTTCTGGTTAGCCGTGATACCGTTCGTGCAGGGTTGGCCGGATACCTTTTTCTCGATTATTACGAGTGGTCCGAAGACCACCTACTTGAGCGCAAAGCCTTGGATGCTGAGATTCTGGGGAGGGCATTGTCAGACAAACTGAATAGGCACCGGGCTCAATTTTCCAACGTTGGAATAGACCTTGTTCATGTTACCGGCTACCTCTACAAGCTCGTTCCCCACAAACCTACTCCCTGAGAGACGACGGCCGAGATGCCCTTTCCTTTTTGCTTCCCTTTTCCTACATTCTGGCGTTCTCTCCGACCGACGTTTCGCGTTTCGCTTCGATGAATCGCGTCTAAAAGAAACAAATTATCGCTCACCTCGTTTGAAAGGAGTTCCTATGTCCTCCTTCACTCTCACCGTCAACGGAAAGAAACATGCCGTTGATGTCGACCCTGATACGCCGTTATTGTGGGTGCTTCGTGATTCCATCGGATTAACCGGCACAAAATACGGCTGCGGGTCAGGATACTGCGGCTCGTGTACCGTTCATGTCGACGGCGAAGCAATTCGCTCGTGCACGATGGCTATTGAGTCCCTTTCCGGAAAAAAGGTCACTACGATCGAGGGACTCTCCATGAACTTCGGCCATCCCGTCCAGCAAGCGTGGATCGCCGGTGACGTTCCTCAATGCGGTTATTGCCAATCCGGGCAAATCATGGCTGCGGCTGCATTGCTTTCAGAAAAGTCTCATCCAACCGACGAAGACATCAACGCTTCCATGAACCTCATTTGCCGGTGCGGGACGTACAACCGCATCCGGGAAGCGGTACATGTTGCATCGGAAACGATCCTGAAAAAAGAGCTTGGCCAGAAGGGAGGAAAGTAAGCCATGAAGACAGCACTGAATCGACGCGACTTCCTCAAAGTCTCTTCTGTTGCAGGCTCCGGCCTCGTGCTTGGATTCTATCTCCCTTCCAAGGAAAACGAAATGCTTGTGGGGCCCGCTGCGGATTTTTCTCCGAACGCTTTTGTGAAAATCAATCCCTCGGGCACGGTCACCATCTCGGTAGCAAAGTCCGAAATGGGCCAGGGAGTGCGCACCTCTCTCCCGATGATCGTCGCCGAAGAACTGGATGCGGACTGGACAAAAGTAAGAATTGAACAGGCAGATGCACATCCAACCAAGTATGGAAGCCAGAGCACGGGGGGAAGTTTCAGCGTTCGCGGCTCGTGGCAAATGCTTCGACAGGCCGGAGCAACGGCTCGTGAAATGTTGCTCAGTGCCGCCGCTCAGTCATGGAACGTGCAGAAAACTTCGTGCCGAGCGGAAAAAGGGTTTGTCGTTCATTCTTCAGGCAAGAAGCTCTCCTACGGACAACTTGCCGATGCCGCCGGAAAGCTCTCTGTTCCCACGTCTGTTGAGCTCAAAGAGAATAAAGATTTCAAAATCCTCGGCAAAGCGCTTCCAAAACTTGATACACCGGAGAAAGTAAACGGTTCGGCTGTATTTGGAAGCGACGTCCGTGTGAAGGGTATGCTTTTCGCTTCGATAGAAAAATGCCCGGTCTTCGGCGGCAAAGTGAAAAGCTTTGATGCGATGAAAGCAAAGGCCGTCACGGGTGTGAAAGACGTCATCAATATTGAAAACGGAGTGGCCGTCGTGGCCAATTCAACATACGCCGCCTTCAAGGGACGGGATACTCTTTCCATCACGTGGGACGAAGGACAGTGGGCACAACAGACGAGCGCCTCGATCAAGAAGTTGTTCGAGGATGCCGTCAAGCAAAAAGGCTCCGTGGAAAACTACGACGGAGACGCAGAGGATGCTTTTGCCGCCGCGCCAACGAAGATCGAAGCAGTGTACGAAGTACCGTTTGCTGCGCACGCAACGATGGAGCCGATGAACTGCACGGCAGATGTGAGAAATGGCCGCTGCGAGATTTGGGCGCCGACCCAGGCTCCTCAAGGAGCTCAAAATGAGGCGGCCCGAATTCTTGGATTGCCTCTCGATAAGGTCACCGTCCACGTCACCTTGCTCGGCGGCGGCTTTGGCAGACGCCTGCAGTCGGATTATGTCCAGGATGCAGTCAAAGTCTCTAAAGCCGTCAACGCGCCGGTTCAGGTTGTTTGGAAGCGCCAGGACGACATGCAGCATGATTGGTACCGTCCGGCGACCTACAACCTGATGCGCGGAGGACTGGACAAAAACGGCTCACCCGTTGCGTGGCTGCATCGTGTTGCCGGACCGAGCTCACGAGGACTCGTGGTGGGAGGCTCGACCCCACCTTACAGTATCCCGAATTTCATAGTGGACTCGCACATTAAAGAAACCGGCGTGCCGATCGGCGCGTGGCGTTCCGTCGGACCATCTCAGAACGGTTGGGTGGTGGAGAGTTTCATTGACGAGCTTGCCCACGCCGCCAAAAAAGATCCCTTTGAGTACCGACGACAGCTGCTCGGGAAATCGCCGAGGTTGAAGCGTGCACTCGAAGTTGCGGCAGAAAAAGCAGGCTGGGGAAAAGCCCTCCCCAGGGGAATCGGCAGAGGGATCGCTGCGGTCGAAGGATTCGGAAGTTCTATTGCAGAGGTGGCGGAGGTTTCGGTTGACGCAGACGGGACGCTCAAGATCCATCGCATCGTTGCCGCAGTGGACTGTGGCCCTGTCGTGAACCCAAACACGGTTGAGGCTCAGCTCGAAAGCGCCGTTGTGTATGCCATGAGCGCTTCCCTCAAGGACGAAATAACGATTGACAAAGGTCGCGTCGTTCAAAGCAACTTCCACGACTATTCGATGCCGATGATCAGCGAGATGCCAAAGGTTGAAGTTCACATTATTCCCAGCACAGAAGCCATCGGAGGAATTGGCGAGCCGGGGTTGCCGCCTCTTGCACCGGCCGTGTGCAACGCGATCTTCGCCGCCACGGGAAAACGCATACGACGATTGCCGATCCGGCCTGAAGACCTGAAGAGGGCTTAAGGATCATTGGATTCCTTTCAAGGCATAGCTTATCGGAAGTTCTTATGAAGTTCCGAAGTGGTGGACACAATTTATGCTCTGAGCATGAAAAGGCGTCATGGGTAACCCAGGCGCTCTTTCTTTTTCAACATAAGCTTGGCGCAAGGGAATGAAACTCAGAGGTTTTGCCGTCATCGGTGGTGATTGCCTGGCTCAAAGCCGCGCCTCGAGCCTGATATTCTTGTTCTTCTTCTTCAGTTCGGCGCTCGTCAGTCAAGAGCGCATGTCGCTCGGATTGAAAGCAGGCCTCAACCTGCTACTTTCGGCGATGACAAGTCGAAATCCCTTGCCGGATTTGTCGGAGGTGCGTATCTCATATACCACGCCAATGAGTGGCTTGTTTTTCAACCGGAACTGATTTTTTCCATGAAAGGCGCGCGGGTCACCGAGCAAGCTGAGGGATACGTGCCCGTCCAGTTCGACGTCCGTCTCAATTACATTGAAATCCCCTTGCTTGCGAGGCTCAATCTGGAAGCGTCGGGTTCTTTCCAGCCGCATGTCGCGGTTGGTCCATTTTATATCCTATTTCACGGAAAACGTGCGACAAGTGGATCTTGGAGTCGCATTCGACGCCGGATGTGATTTCCCGTTCGCGGAAAATAGTCTGATGGTCGACATTCGATACTCTTTGGGGATGCGGAAAGTGGCAAACCTCAATACAGTCTTCAAGGATTCCACGGATGTTGTTGTTTATCAGAACAAGCGTCAGGTCAAGACGGGAGTATTTTCTGTCGTTCTTGGGTTCACGTTTCCATAGCCTCGATGGTTCAACAGACAAAATGGTTCGACCGGACTTTTGATTTTAGTTTCCCGGTGGGATATTTTCCATCGCTTCTCGAGCGTTTGCGGGGGACACCGGCCCGCATCGAGGAACGTGTCGGATCATTCCCGAAAAAAATTCTCACGACGCGCGTGAACGGCGCCTGGTCTATTCAGGAACACGTAGGACATCTCTACGACCTCGACGAACTCCACTCCGCCCGGCTTGATGACTACGACGCTGGAGCCGAAGTGCTGCGTGCAGCGGACCTGAGGAATCAAAAGACCGAGAATGCGCTTCACAACAGCCAACCCATCGCAAAGCTGCTCTCTCTGTTTCGCAAGGAACGGCTGCTGTTTGTCCGGCGTCTTGAAGTCATGGACGAATTCAAACTCACACGTTCAGCGCTGCACCCGCGATTAAAGATTCCCATGCGCGTTGTAGACCTGGCGTTGTTTGTCGCTGAGCACGACGAACATCATATCGCCAGAATGACCGCACTGGCCAAGATACTGACGGCTCCCGGGTTATGACCGACCGCACCTCAACACCGAACTCCGAACATCTCAGTGAAATGCACAAGGAACTCTTTGCCCGTGCCCCGGGCCAGGGAAACCTCCGCGAAGTTTTCTACACCAACATCGTTCGTTTTCCACAGTTGAGACTCATTGGTTTCACGTTTCTTGCTGCGGCGATCTTCCTCCATAACAGGTTTATCCTCGGACAGTTCTCGTGGGAGAGTTTCCTTGAAATCTTCGTCATCATGGAGGCTTATGCCCTGCTCTCCTGGCTCTGTCTGTACCTGTTCTTTAAACGCGTCAGGTTGTTCGACCTTGGTGTTTTCTTCTTCGCGATCGACCTCGTGGTCTGGACCCTCGCCATTTATTATTCGGGTGGCGAGAGGAGCTGGCTGTTTTTTATCCTGGTCCTTCGTTCAGCCGACCAGAGTTTCACCAACGTCCGAAGGACACTCAGCTTTGCTCACTTCTCAACGTTCTGCTACCTCGCGCTCTTTCTCTACCTGGCGTTTGTTGAGCGGCGGGAGATTTCCTGGGCTTCCGAAGTCACCAAGCTCTTCCTGATTTATTCTGCAAACATCTACATGGCCCTCACAGCCGTCACCGCCAACCAACTACGGCGGAGGACACTCCGGGCGATGCGCATGACGGGTCGTTTAATCGTCGAACTTGAAAAATCCACGAAAAAGGCCGAGGAAGCGAGTCGCGCAAAGTCGCATTTCCTTGCCAATATGAGTCACGAACTCCGCACGCCACTCAATTCTGTGATCGGATTTGCCAGTGTGATGCTGCGGAACAAGGACAGAAAACTGAAGCGCCGGGATCTGAATTTTCTCGAAAGGATTGTTGAGAACGGAAAACATCTGCTTGAACTGATCAACCAATTGCTTGATTTGAGCAAAATCGAAGCCGGGCCAGCAAAGCTGAAGATCACTTCGGTCTCCCTCAGCCGTCTCGTGAAGAAAACTGTGAACCAGCTCGAAGGCGAAATCCGGGACAAACCTGTGCGCCTGACAACCTCCTTGCCCAGGTCGATGACTCCGATTCAAACGGACGAGCAAATGCTTCGGCAGGTGCTCATTAACCTACTCGGCAATGCGCTTAAATTCACGGAAAAAGGGGCAATCACAGTGAGCGTGCAGCTCGAACAATCCACGAAAAGACCCGTTCAGCTTGATGTCCAGGATACAGGGCCGGGAATCCCGCAGGATCAGATCGAAAGAATTTTTGACCCGTTCCATCAGGTCGATAGCGGGCAATCGAAGAAACACGAAGGCACCGGGCTTGGCCTTTCAATCGCACGAACGCTGTGTCATTCCCTCGGATATCAACTGGAAGTTCAAAGCAAGCTCGGTGAAGGTTCGACCTTCAGTGTGATCTTGAATGGAACGACAGAAAACACTCAAAGGAGGCTTGCATGAACTACCTCGCCATGCTTGTTGCAGCCGTCGTCAACATGGCGATCGGATTCCTGTGGTACGGACCGTTGTTTGGAAAGAAATGGGCAGCTCTGCACGGGTATACGGAAGAACAGCTTAAGAGCATGAATCCGGCTCCCTTATATGCTCAGTCGTTCGTGGCCGTGCTCGTTTCCTATTACATCCTTGCCTGGTTTATTTCGCCGACCACGACGTTCATGGATGGCATCGAGGTGGCCTGTCTCGTCTGGCTCGGCTTCGTCACGACGACACAATTTACGGCAAGTCTGTTCTCCACAAAGCCGCGCATGTTGTATTTTCCTGACACAGGGTATCAGCTGGCGACGTTTCTTGCAGCTGGAGCAATTCTTGCATCGTGGAGATAATCAAGAACAATCCATGTG
>JACQPT010000251.1 GCA_016207415.1 Ignavibacteriales bacterium | reverse complement strand
GGGTGGGAAAAAGCGTAGACTCGTCGCGTCTTTGATGCAGACTGTTGTACGAGTGCTTCGACGTTTTCGTAACAACAGACAACCTTGTCGAGCAGTGTAATGTCGGCAGGCTGAATTTCATCGGCCTTGTGAACGAAATCGCCCAGAACATACCAGGTTTTTTCCTCCAGTTTCCGTTGTTCGGAGAACTTCTTCGCCTGGTCGAGCATCCCCTCAGAAATATCGACTCCAGTCGCCCTCGCGGCGCCTTCAGCCAATAACGTCAGGTGCAACGACCCAACGCCGCAGCCAATGTCGAGAATTTCTTTCGAAGCCACAGGCTCCGTTCGCACTCCCTCAAGCAAGTGCTTCTGGACTTTTTCCAGTTTTCCTTTTCTGAATTGTTTGGCGTACTTCTTCGACCACCGCGAGAAAAACTTGTTCGTACCTTCTTGGGCGGGATTTGTTTGGCAGCACGATGTCATAGAAGAATCATTAAAGGAGGCTCTCGAAACTCTAATTCAATTCACGTTTGTCTTTTTCCCCTCCTCGGATGAGGAGAGGCCCCGGCTCCATCAGCGTTGGGCAGGTCGAGACGAACGGAATAGCCAGACTTTTAAACAGTCTGGCTATCGCCAAAACAACCTTATAGAGCTAGAGAGATCTACGCGGCCGGCGAGCCATCCTTCCCAACTTTTGCAAACACCATGGCAAGTACGACACCGGCAATGACATACTCTACGATGCCATACAGAAACCACTGGAGAGCAAGAGAATACGGAATCGCGATCGACGCATACGTACCGTATGCCATCCCGACACTCAGCCAAATGCCGATATACGCCCCGTACCGAACTCCCTCCATCATTCCCTTAGCCTCATAGCCCTTCGAAAATACGAGTGTAAAGAAGAATGAACCGATCAGGGTGATCACATGATAGATCCACATTTTGGACATCATGTCCTCCCGCCATAGTGATTTGAGCGATTCATAGGTAGAGGCGAGAAGAACGCCGTTCACAAGAAAAGAAGTAATCTCCAGCGTCACAAAAACGGCAACAAACCCCATCCACAATCTTTTATTCATACCGTCCTCCTGAAGTTAGGGGAAATAAGTGGATATTGAAAAGCCGTCTGCACCAATCTCTCAAAATTCTGACCGTAAAGATATGAAAACGAAGTATTAAACGGAAACACCCATGACGAAATCGATCTCGTACAGAAGGTAATCTGTCTGTTTCATCCCGAGCTTTTCGTAAGTATTTCTGGCTTGTTTATTGTGTTTCTCCACATACAACCTCAACCCGCACACGTCCTTTCGTTCTTGGGCCAGTCTTCTTACATGACCGAAAAGTGCCTGAAAAACACCCTTTCCGCGGCTTTCTTCCCTTACATACACGCTTTGAATCCACCAGAAATTGCCGTTCCTCCAGTCACTCCATTCATAGGTAATCATCAGCTGGCCGATAACCTCCGCGTTTGCCTCCGCAAGGAGATAGATACCTTTAGAGGAATCAGTCAGGAGAGCTTCTACGCCATGATGAACTCGGTCGGAGGGAAGGGATTTGTCCTCAGTTTCTTTTGCCATCAAGATGTTGAATTCGGCGATGATGGCGCTGTCGCTTTCAGTTGCCGGACGAATAGTGATGTTCATCGGTCCCATCCTTGACAGTTGAAAGAAAAATCGATTACTTCACGGCACACCCAATATAGAGTTTCAACACATTTCCATCAAGTTGTTCACCATTCTCCGGAGTTGAAATGAAAACGATCACCACGGCGCTCTTTCTTCTGTTTTTTGCACTTCCTGCCAGCGCCCAGCCCAAACAAGTCCAGGTTGTGACAACATCCCCTTCCGGCCGCACGCGCACACTCGACCAGTCGCAGACCATTGCCGTCACGTTCAATCAGGCGATGACGGCCTTGCGGGAAGTCCCGCAGGACGAGGACTCTGGGCCGATGGTCATTACTCCTGCAATGAAAGGCAAATACCGCTGGCAGGGCACGTCAACGTTGACGTTTATTCCGGCTGGAAAACTTCCGTATGCCACATCGTATAAACTGACCATTCCGGCCGGGACAAAATCCGTCACCGGGCAAACCCTGGCAACAACCTTCGAATGGACATTTGAGACACCCCGGCCTCAGGTTGTCGGGCGCGATCCGGATGATGGTCAGAGATTTATTGAGCTGGATTACGCCGCCCTCCTGCGGTTCAACCAGCCGATTGACCCGCAAACCGCGAGCAATTCCATTTCGATTGAACAACGCGTCGGCGGACAACTTGATTATCCGTCTTACCGTGCACAGCGTCCCGAAAGCACTCAACTTGCGAAAAGCAATCGATGGCAGCGAAGGTGGCAATCAGCCGACCGACAAAACGCTTTGTTGCTGATTCCGGAACGAGCGTTCAAAAAAGGCGCTTCGATCACTGTGCGTGTGAAACCCGGGCTGACCGGCGTGCAAGGCCCGCTTCCTTCCCTGGAAGAGTTTGTGTTGAGATTTACAACATACAACGAGTTTTCGTTTCTCGGCCTCAGGAATGCCGACGGGTTCGACCCGCGCCGTGCCTTGGAAATGAGATTTTCCAATCCGGTGTACCGCAATGACCTGGTCAAACATCTTGTCTTCAGCCCTTCGTTAAGACTCGAGGAACCAGAGTACGACTACCCGCAGGAAGAACAATACATTCAGGTTTCACTCGAGCCCGAAACACAATACACTGGTTTCATCCTCCCCCGCATGAAGGATCAATTTGGCCAGGAATTCAAGGATACTGTCAAGTTTTTCTTCCGTACGGGCTCTTATCCGCCTTCCGTTCAAATGACGACCGGCCAGGGGGTTCTTGAGGCTTATGAATCCCACAAGTACCCTGTGACATTTATGAATATCGATTCCGTCCGGGTCAACATGGGGCGCATCAATCTCGAAAAAATCGTCGAAGTGATGCAGCGTATGGATTATTCGTACTATCAGCGGCTCGCGTGGGAACAAGCCATTCTCACCTGGATGGACCGAACGAGTGAAGACGAGACGGAATTTAGTGTTTCGGTGAATTGGCCGGTAAAGACGCCGAGAAACAGGAAAACTGTCAAACCGCTCGACCTCGATGCCGTTCTCGGAAAAGCACAACGAGGTATCGTGCTGGCTCAGGTCGATAATCTCCTTCCGGGTGATCGACGCCGGTTTCTCAAGGCGCTGGTTCAGGTCACGAACATGGGCCTTACGACGAAGTTCTCTCCAGAACACACTCTCGTGTGGGTGACGAACCTGAAGGATGCAAGTCCCGTCGTCAAAGCAGCCGTCGAAGTTCGCGACGACAGCAATAAAGTCGTTTGGAAAGGAACAACAGACGCAAACGGCTTCGCAAAAGCACCCGGGTGGTTCAACCTGGGGATGAAGAATTCCGGCGATGACGACGAAGACGAAGAAGGTGGATGGTACTACGGGTCACGACAGCCCCGTCAGTGGATTCTTGTCAGGTTGGGAGACGACGTTGCCTTCTCGAGTTCGGACTGGAACCAGGGGATTGAGCCGTGGCAGTTCGGCGTGCAGTACGAATGGAACCCCAACCCGAATCCGCGCAGGGCACGCCTCTTTACCGACCGTGGACTCTACAAAGCGGGAGAACAAGTGGAAATCAAAGGAGTTGTCAGAGAATTACGAAACAATGAATGGCGCACACCCAACGTCATGCTGTCGCTTCAGATGAAAATCCGTGATTCCCGGAATGAAGAAGTGTTGACAGCAGAGCCAAAGATCTCGCCCTTCGGCTCGTTTGCGCTCAGCCTGCCGCTGAAGCCGACGGCGCCGCTTGGGTATTATTCCATTCAGCTCTCGGTGAAAAAGAAAGTTCAGCAAATGCGGAACAACCAGCGCGTGGAGGTTGAGAAGCTAGAGCACCTCGGCGGCGAAAGCTTTCGTGTGGAGGCATTCCGCGCGGCGGAGTTTGAAGTGACGGCCCGGTTCGACCGGAAATCGTACATCATCGGCGACAGTGTGGGCGGGATAGTAATGGCGAGGTATCTCTTCGGCGGGTCAATGAAGCAAGCTCCTTTGCGATGGCGTATCTCGTCGACGCCGACTAGCTGGACTCCCGAAGGTTTTGACGCATATGCGTTCGGGCCGATGTACTGGCTGACGCACTACAGATCGCGCAGTCACGACGTGCTCTCAAGCGACGAAACGGCTCTCGACGACAACGGCAGTGCACTGGTGCGCTATCATCTACGCGTGGGAGAGCTTCAAGGGCCGCAATCGCTTATGCTGGAAGGAGACGTCACGTCGCAGGCTCGCCAACAGATTTCGGGAAGAACATCTGTCCTTGTCCATGGCTCGGAGCATTATCTTGGGATTCAACTTTCAGGCACATTCATCGGCGTGGATTCGACGCTTACCTATAAGCTCGTTGCCGCCGATACTGCCGGGAAACTTGTCGCCGACCGTTCCATCTTGTTGAAGCTGTACCGCCGCATTTGGCGATCGGTGCGCAAAGCAGAAACCGGCGGACGGTATTACTGGACGTCGACGGTGGAAGACTCGTTGACGGAAGAAACGACCGTAACGAGTTCTTCAAGCCCTCTCGAACGAACGTTTGTGCCGAAGGCCCCGGGCCTGTATTACTTCAGCCTTTCGGGAAAAGACAGACGGGGGAATGAGATGACGACGCAGGAATATTTCTATGTCAGCGGCTCGGGCTACGTCGCGTGGGAGCGATCGAATGACGACCGCATTGAGCTGATCGCCGATAAAAAGAACTACAAGCCGGGAGATGTTGCCCATATCATCGTTAAATCGCCGTATGAACGCGCTCCCGCGATGATAAGCATTGAGCGGGAGGGAATTTTGCAGCACTCTCGCGCTGAGCTGGTCGGAAGTGCGCCGCAGATTGACATTCCGATAAAGAAAGAATTCCTGCCCAACATCTTTGTGTCCGTGATCCTGCTGCAAGGACGCGTGGAGGGAGCCGCCATCACCAAAGAAGCCGATGTCGGACGTCCGTCGTTCAAAATAGGTTATATCGGACTTTCCGTGAGCCCGAATGAAAAACTCCTCAAGGTTGACGTTCAAACGGACAAAAAAGAATACCGGCCGGGCGACAGCGTTTGGGTGAACATCACCACAACTTCAGCTCAAGGCAAAGGGATGGCCGCGGAGGTTGCATTAAGCGTTGCAGACCTCGGCGTTCTTAACCTTATTAACTATCGAATGCCGAATCCGTTTTTCCATTTCTATTCTCAACGCGGTCTCGCCGTCACGACAACTGAATCAAGGCTGCACCTTGTGCAACAGCGAGATTACGGCGAAAAAGGCGAAGAAGAAGGCGGCGGTGGAGCAGAAGAACTATCAACGGGCATGGATGCCGAGGGAATACGTAAGGATTTCCGTCCGTCGGCATACTGGAATCCTGCCATCGTCACGAATGCTCAGGGAAAGGCGAGAATACGTTTCAAGCTGCCCGACAATCTCACGGCGTTCGAAGTCATGGCCGTCGGCCATACAAAAACGTCAGAATTTGGATACGGCGAATCGAGTTTTCAGGTAAACAAACCTCTCCTCCTCCAGCCCGCGTTGCCCCGCTTCGCACGATTGGGAGACCGCTTTGAAGGCGGAGTCGTCATGACGAACTACACGCAAAAGGACAAAGAAGTGAGGCTTGTTGCGTCGGCGAGCGGGATCGAGAGCAAGATGAAAGACACACTCATGTTTGTGCTGAAACCGGGCCAGTCGAAGGAAGCTCGCGTACATTTCCTTGCGGACCGTCTCGGCACGGCAACGTTCGTTTTTCGCGCGTGGACGGACGAAGATGAAGACGGCCTGCAATGGAAAATCCCCATCCAGGTTCCGCGTCTCAGGGAATCCGTCGCTCTGTACGAATCAACGACAGACCCGGAAGCGCATCAAAAGATCCTCGTTCCTAAAGACGTCTTCAAAGAACTGGGGAATCTGGAGACGACTCTCGCTTCTACAGCAATGGTTGGCCTTTCCGGGGGAATCTCTTACTTATTCGAGTATCCCTACGGCTGCCTTGAGCAAAGGCTCTCGCGGGTTCTGCCGCTGATCCTTGTCCAGGATATCGTTGAAGCGTTCAAGTTTGAGGTCTTTAAAAACAAGAATTATCGTGATGTCGCAACGTCAATGATCGACGAAGTGCCTCTCTTCCAAAGAAGCAATGGCGGTTTTTCCTACTGGAAAAACATCGATGAAACCTGGCCGTACCTTTCCGCGTTCACGATGTATACGCTTGTCCAGGCTCAAAAACACGGTTATCCGGTGGACAAGACTGTCATGGACAACGGCTTCCGCTATTTACGAGAAGTGTTGAACGACCGTCATCCTTTCGTTTGGTACAAAGACGGCGCCTGGGCGTGCACAAAAGCGCTTATTCTC
>JACQPT010000233.1 GCA_016207415.1 Ignavibacteriales bacterium | reverse complement strand
GAGTTGGGGCATTGCCTATGG
Source organism: Ignavibacteriales bacterium (assembly GCA_016207415.1). Taxonomy (GTDB): domain Bacteria; phylum Bacteroidota; class Ignavibacteria; order UBA10030; family UBA10030; genus JACQPT01. The sequence goes on along the minus strand of JACQPT010000233.1, from coordinate 4,094 downwards.
TTCGAGCATTTCCTTCAACGGTTTCCAATAGAAATCTTCCCAGCCTTTTTTTACGGATTTCACCTCGCTCTGCGGGATTCCCTTCTGGGAAAAAGTCAGCCTGGTTCCTTCTTTGGTTTTCGTAAACTTGAACGAAACGGTCGAAAAATGCCCTTCGGGCCAATCGGTAGCCCGCCACGTTTGCACAATCTTCTTATCCTTGACGAGTTCGAGATTCTCGCCGTAGCAATAGCCGCCATAGGCAGAAAATGTTCCGCCCACCCTGCGGCTGATCTCAGCCGGATCGCCTGTGAATTCTTCGTGCTTTTTCGAATCGATCAAACACTCAAAAACTTCATGTGGTGTTGTTTTGAAGGTTATGGTTTGCTTCATGCTTGAAGTCTTCATAAGTCCTCCTTTGAGATTTATTGGATTTCGTCGATTCTGAGTATGGTCCGGAGCAAAACATTTGTTCCGTTTGCGATATCGTCTCGCTTTGTGAATTCCTTTGGCGAGTGACTGATACCCCCGACGCTGGGGACGAAAATCATTCCCGTCGGGGCAAGGTGAGTCATATCCTGTGCGTCGTGGCCGGCACCGCTGGGCATGCGTTTTGACGTAAGCCGGAGTTCTTTTGCCGATGCCTCAATCAAAGACCGCACGCGCTCGTCTGTTGGGGCTGGCTCGGATGTCGGCTCGACAAGGGCGAACGTGAACCGGGTTTTCGTTTCCTGTTCGATGTCTTTAACGTCGTCCAACACCATGCCGAACAGACGGTCAATGGTTTTTTCTGACAGGTCGCGGATCTCAAGCCCTGTGTTCACCCTTCCGGGAATGACGTTCAGGGCGCCAGGTTCCGCGCTGATGCGCCCGACGGTCCCTACGTGTCGCCCCGGCATTCTCGTCATGACGTTGTTCACCGCAAGGACGTAGCGGGCGGCGGCCACGAGAGCATCCTGCCGTTTATCCATCGGCGTCGTTCCAGCGTGGTTAGAGAAGCCCTCAATGTCAACATTCCACCATTTGATCCCGACGATTCCTTCGACGACGCCGATATCAACTTTTTCGGCCTCGAGCGTTCCTCCTTGTTCGATGTGGAGTTCAAGAAACGCCTTGAGGTCTCCTTTCTTTCGAGCGGCACCTTTTATTTTGTCGGGATTTCCGCCGATAAACTTAATTCCATCACGCACGGACTTCCCGCTGTGACTCATCACGTTCATGGCTTCGTTCGAGAGCATGCCAATCATCGCCCGGCTGCCGATCAGTCCCCCTTCTTCGTCGGAAAAAACCACAACTTCAAGTGGATGAAGGATGAGCACTTTATTTTCGTGCAGTACTTGTGCGCATTCAAGAGCACCAATAACGCCGACATTTCCATCATAACTGCCACCATTGGGAACACAGTCAATGTGTGAGCCAAACATTATTGGAGGAAGGGCGGCATTTTTGCCTTCACGACGTCCAATAATATTACCCGCAGCGTCGATGCGCACAGAGAGAGATGCCTCCTTCATCAGCGAAATGACATATGCACGGCCTTTGACGTCAGCATCGCTAAAAGCGACTCGTTGATTGCCTGTCGCGCTTTTTCCGAACTCCGCGAGAGCAAGAATACGTTGTTCGATTCTTGCGGGATTTACTCGAAACTGAACCTGACCAAAGAGACAAGAAACGGAAAAACATGTGGTTATCACCAGCCATTTTGCCTTCATCAATGTTCGCCTCAAGTATTCCATGAATCCAACAATCCAATAATCCAACTCATGCCAACTAAGCTCTATCTTGTATCCTTGTACACTTTTCCTTCTTTCATCACGAACACGACATTTTTCAGCGCACCGATATTCTCCAGCGGATTTCCGTCTACGGCAATAATGTCCGCGAACTTGCCGGCTTCAACAGTGCCAAGATCTTTTTCCATCCTCAGCAGCTCAGCGGCACGTGTCGTTGCACAACGGAGAGCGTCAACAGGTTTCATTCCGTATTCCTCCATTTTCAGGAATTCACGGACGGAGGTTCCGTGCTCGTATGCGCCGACATCAGTACCAAAAGCAATTTTGACTCCCATTTTCATTGCTTTCTGAAATGTTTCCTTATGCCGTGCGATAATCCGTCTCCGCATATCGGTCATTTCTTCATCGGCTTCCGGAATATATGTGCCGATCGTAGGGCACCAGAATGTGCCGCGTTCAACCATCAGCTTCAGGATTTCATCGTCGAGGAGCATGCCGTGCTCAATGGACCTCACGCCGCCGAGAACAGAGTTTTTCGCTCCGATACCGCCGTACGCATGCGCGGCAACGTCTTTGCGCCAGCGTTTTGCCTCGTTCACGACAGTCTGCACATCTTCAAGTGAAACTTGGTTGACGGGCTCAAGCGTGACGGGGTCGACGTGCCGGAGAGTTCCTGTCGCATACAGTTTGATCCAATCCGCGCCGTATTTCACCTGTCGGCGGATTTCGGCAACCATCGCATCGCGCGAATCCGCCAATGCTGCAGGGTCGGGCAGCTGAATATCGGGGTTGAGTCCGGTGAGGTTCATGTGTCCTGCGGTAATCGTGAGGGCAAACGTTGAGACCAGCATGCGCGGGCCCGGCACAATTCCCTTGTTGATTGCATCGCGAAGCGCTACGTCGGCAAACCCGGCGCCTTCACTGTCAAGATCTCGCACGGTGGTAAAGCCTGCTTCGAGGTCTTTCTTTGCACCGGCAACTCCCTGAATAGTACGGAACGCCTGGGACTTTGAAATCACGGGTGGAAAGCCACGCTCGTCCTCCGGCTGCAACAACATGTGCGTGTGGCAATCGATGAGACCGGGCAGGACTGTTTTTTGTGCGAGGTCAATAACGGAAGCGTCGGCTGGAATGGTGGTTCCGGAGCCGACGGACAAGATTCTGCCGCCCTCGATGATAATCGTTTGATTCTGCAGGATGTTGCCGCTCTTTGGGTCGATGAGTCTTCCGGCTTTGATGACAACTCGTTGAGTGTAGGAGAGAGAAGCGACAATCAGGATCAATGAAAGAAGGTGTGTGACAGGCTTCATGGGAATTTCTCCGGCTTGTTAGGGAGACTTTGCAAGAGCGACGACATCGTCGGCGCAACCCCAGCACAGGGTGAACCCGGCGCCACCATGGCCGTAATTATGGATGACGGAACATTCGCTCGAAATTCTTTCAAGTTCAAGTCGAACTTCGTTACGCCCGGGGCGCAGGCCCACTTTATGGCCTAAGACTTCCGGATTTCCAAGGGAGGGGCAAATTATTCTGCATTTCTGCAGTATTTCGGCGGCTGTGAGTTCATCCGGCTTGAGGTTCCAGTCATTTTCTTGTGATGTACCGCCCAGCACACAATCAGATGTGCGCGGCACGATGTACGCCAGCGAATGACGCCCAACGACATCCGCATAACAGACCTCTACGGGCGGTTTCTTCACGATGACCACCTGACCCCGTATGGGAAACACAGACGGATCCTGAGCAAGCTCGCGTGAACCCAATCCAGCACAGTTTATGACCAATCTCGGCTTGGGAGTTATTGCGGAAAAAGACTCAATGTTCCGTAGTTCAATTGTACCGCCGAGTGCTTTGATGCGTTCCAGCAAATAGTCCAAGTGCAGGGAAGTATCGATCAGCGGGACTTCTGCTACAAACGCGTCTGCGTAACGTTCCGGTAATTCATTCTTTGTTGCCCTGCGAAACGAACGAACAACATCTTTCCACCACGGTTCCGGGACTTGCTGTTCATGAAGTTCGATGAGCTGCGTCAAAGTGACGGATGTCCCGGGCCGCGAGGCGAGTCGCATGTATTCATCGAACGTTATGCGAGACCAATTTTTCATTCTCTCGCTCGATTCGACCCGATAGGGAAACCAGATGGCAGCAGCTGTCGCCGACGTCGTCTCCGGCGGAAGTTCTTTCGCGATCACTTTCACGCTAAATCCGTTCTCGAGGAGTCTCACCGCGCAGGAAAGACCGGAAATACCACAACCTACGACGACAACGTCGCTTTTCATGTGGTCACGATGGGTAAGGGTCGCTGAAAGCTAGAGGAGTTGCTTCAAAGAGTCAAATTTCGACCTGCTCACGGGAAGCTTTGACCCGTCTTTGAGTATAACG
>JACQPT010000246.1 GCA_016207415.1 Ignavibacteriales bacterium | reverse complement strand
CTTCATGGCAGGCAGCATGGGATTTGCCGTGAACAACTCCCGCGCAGTGTTCGAGGGCCTCTTCAAGAAGAGAAGCGAGTTCATCCGCACACCGAAGTATCAGATCGAAGGGAAAGCCGGTTCGTGGCTGGAGAAGAAGTACGTGCCGCTCAAGCTCGATTGGGTGGTGGTGGTCGAGATTCTCCTGGCGCTCTATTGCTTCTTCGGCGTAATTTCTTCATTTTATTACCTCGAAATCGCAGCGGTGCCTTTTCAACTTCTGTTTTTCTTCGGTTTTTCGTCCGTTGCGGCTCTTTCGATCAAGCAAGCGCTGGCTGCCCGTAAAATCAGCCAGGAATAAACGGTCTTAATGCCCGAAACCGTCCAGCAAAAGCTTTCTCTTCTCGAACAACGAGTCGGCCCCGAGTCGAAATCCCCGCTCTTTGCCCAACTTGCAAGCTATTATCTCCTCGTGGGGCGCGCACAGGATGCGTTACGCGTTTGCGATGAGGGAATCGCACACTTTCCATTTTATACGACAGGGCACTTAATCAAAGCAAAAGTGCTGCTGACGATGAATATGAGCGCCGAGGCGCGTCGTGAGCTTGAAGTAGTGAGAGAGTTCCTTCCGACGAATGTTACGATCAACAAATTCTTGACGGACATTCCGGCTCTGCCGGGAGAATTGCCGCCTCAAGAAGCGCCGGGTGTAAAAACAGTCAAGCCAAAGGCTAAGCCCGTTGTGACTTCGGAACCGGCCCATGCAGTTGAAGCGCCTCCGCCGCCGGCATCGATTGAGCCTGTTGCTGTGGAACCCGCACCTGTCGAACCTGCTTCACAGGCTCCTCCGCCCGCTGAACCACCTTCGCTTCCAGTTGAAACTTCCCCTGCCGCAACAGACATGTTCGGGCTGACCTCGACGGAAGCACCGGCTTCTGCGCCTGAGCTTGTTGCACCACCGGAGCCGACAGGAGCTTTTGAAGCCGCGGGACAATTGGCGGATCCTTTTGGATTCACAGGGTTAACCTCGGCTGACAATCCACCTCCAGAGGCTGCGGCGCCTGTCGCTGAGACCCCCTCGCCTTTTGCAGGATTCGAGGCTCCCCCAACGACAGAAACTCCGCCGACCGAAGCGCCTCCTGCTGAACAAGCTTTTACTGGCCTGGCGCCCGTTTCTGAAGAAGAATCATTCGAGCAATATGCATCCCGCAAAAGAGCAGAATGGGCGGGATCTGAAAACACCATTTCTTTGGAAGATTTTCTCGGAGGCATCTTTCCGCCACCAACTGATGCTCCTCCCACGCCAGCGCCACCACCACCGAATGAAATCGAAGAACTCACACAGAAGCTGCAAGGGGCCAAGAAGATCACTCCCGTGATTAATCTTTCGGATAAATCAACGGTGACTGCAAGCGATTCAGAATCACCGGCGAGCACTGGATTCGTCACACCGACTCTGGCAGAAATCTACGCGAAGCAGGGATGGTTTGATGATGCGATTAAAGCTTACAGAACGCTGGCAGCCAACAAACCGGCCGAACGGGAAAAATTTGAGAAGAGAATTCAGGAGTTGGAAGAACAGAAGAAACAAAGCGGGTAAGGACGAGTAAAATCGCAGGGATGGATTGATGGTGTGTTGGAGTAATGGAAGTAATGGAATGGAGAAGCCTGATCAAACGATCAGGCTTTTGTGTTTTCAGACGGCGTCTTGCATCTCGTATTCCGATTCTGTAGATTTCAGCCGCGTTTCAAAGGGAGGCAAACGATCTTGCAATTTCATTCCTCGTGTACTCCCTTTTCGGCCTTCGAATAAAAAAGCACTTCACTGCGATAGAGTTTCTCAGACTCCCGGGCTCTTCTCCCACATCATGGGCAAAATTGCGTCTGACGGCAATATTCGCTTAACTGTCTGGCTTGCCTCCCTGTTCCGGCTTTTACTCCTCTCCATTGTCACTTTAGACGTTGCGGCAGCTCAAGTTGTAACCGGTAATTTGAGGGGCAGGTTAGTGGACTCATTGGGTCAACCAATCTCCAGCGCCAACGTATTCGTAGCGGGTCCGAATATTCAAGGTACTCGTGGCGCTGTAAGTGACGATCAAGGCTATTTCGACATCCTTGCTCTTCCTCCCGGTGAAGTCTCCGTCGTCGTGAGCCATGCGGCCTTTCAACAAGTGACATTGCAAGGTGTGTTCATTCGCCTGGGCCGGACAACAAATCTCGGAGAAGTTCAACTCCACCCACGTATACACGAACTACCAGACGTGATCGTTACAGGAGACAAACCGCTCATCGACCCCACGTCGACGACTTCCGGCGCGAACCTGCACGCATCCGAAATTCATTACCTCCCGGTCGAACGGAACTATCGGAGTATCGCCACGCTCATCCCTCAAGCCAATATTAGTTATCTGAACGATGAAGTGAACTTAGCGGGCGGCACGGGGCGAGAGAATAAGTATTTTATCGACGGCGTCGATGTGACCGACCCAAGTTTCGCTAAGGTTGGGACGAACCTTCCCTACAATTTCGTGAAGGAGATCGAAGTGATCACGGGAGGATACGAAGCGCAATACCGAAGCTCGCTTGGAGGCCTCATTAATGTGGTTACACATTCCGGGGGTAATGAGATTCACGGATCGGTGTTCGGCTTTTTCACAAACAACGGGCTCTCGGTTCCGCGTCGGGGTGGTTTGCTCGAACCCGCTCAAGGAAAATTCTCAAACTATGATATTGGCTTTGGCATCGGCGGGCCGGTTGTTCGCGATGAACTTTGGTTTTACGCTGCCTACAACCCGACCTTCAACCGGAGGGACGTCGACCTGCCGGGGTTGGGCACGTTTCTCGACGAGACGGTCACACACTCGTTTGCAGGAAAGCTGACATGGAAAGCGTCGGAGCGATTGAATTTCGTGCTCACGACAACAGGTGATCCTCTTGTGCAAAAGGCGGTGGGTAACATACTTCCAATTTTCGGCAGCCCTGTAAGCCTCGCCAATCCGGACCCCTATCTCGCGGAGCATACGGAAGGCGGAGCCAATGCGTCCGTCACCGGATTCTTTACCATTTCGGATGGAATGCTTTTCGAAGGTTCGCTTTCGCGAATCGTCCACAAACGTTCAGAAGAACCCTCAACCGCCTTGGGAAAGCAAGATACGGTATTGATCGATACGGAGACGGGAATATGGTCCGGGGGATCTTTCGGCCATGCATCCTTTCTGAGTACCAGTACCATTGGACGCATGAGCACTACGATCCACAGCGGATCGCACAGGTTGAAAGGCGGCATCGAATTCAGATTCAACCAACAGGATACAGACCTGGATTACCCGATCGCTCTTAACCGCCACAGCGACACGCTCTATACCTTTCTGGCCAACGGAACTCACGGCCTGGTTCAGAATCGTATCTACTCGGTCTACATCGATGATGGCTGGCAAGTCGCCCAGGCAATTCAACTCCGTGTAGGTCTTCGTTGGGATGGTCAGCGTATTATTGCAACAAACGGAACAACCGTGCATACGATCAACGGTCCATTTCAACCGAGGATTGGCTTCATCTATCAACCTGGCCAAGATGCGACGCAGAAAATCTTCGGCTCATACGGACGGTTTACGCAGGAATGGTCTTCTTCGGTCATGTCGAGCTACACGGGGACCTCATATTTTTTCGTAAAAAAATACAATCAGGATCCTCGAATTGTAGGTTTTTCCGGAGGGGAGTTTCTAGAGAACGCACCAAGTGATATTCCTGAAGAGACGGAACTTGAGGCGCAACATTATGATGAGTTCAGCCTTGGTTATGAACGCATGATCGAAGAGAATTTGAAGATGAAGATAGAGGGAACCTATCGATCGCTTCGCGAGGCCATCAACACAGGTACGGTGCAAGGAACTCTGCGGGTTGGTAACCCAAGTAAGGGCTTGCTCTCTCATTTTCCAAAACCACGACGGGATTATTCAGCCTTGGTTATCTCTGTCGAACAACGTGGTGGCGGTCCTTTTGATTTCTTGTTGTCATACGTTCTTTCCCGCAATTATGGCAACTACGAAGGGATCTATGATTCTCATTCTGCTAACGTTGTCCCCAATGTTAATTTTGCTTATTCGAACCCTGACGGCCTGAAAAATGCAACGGGGTTGTTGCCGAACGACCGTACGCATGTCTTCAAGTTCTCGGGCTCATATCGCTTTGATTTTGGACTCGTCTTCGGCTCGTCGTTCACCTGGCAAACAGGAACTCCTTTGAGCGAGATGGGAGGCCTTGGATGGTTTCTTCAATCGAGAGGAACTACCGGAAGAACGCCTAACATCTGGGACTTGAATGCGAGGTTTGTATATCCTCTGTCGTTTTCCAAAGGAATGGACTCTCGATTAATCCTCGACCTCTTTCACATAGCGAGCGAACGTAAACCGGTCGATTACATTCAGCAGCGTTATTTTGTCGTCGGTGCGAATGGTGCACCGGAAGGTCCCAATTCGAATTATGGTGTCGCGAGCAGACACCAGCCGCCCATGTCGGTCCGTTTGGGAATGGAAATGAGTTTTTAAAGATCAATCACCTCCGATGAAGTTTCGTTTAGTCACCCTTCTGTCTCTCACGATAGCCGCTCCTGTAGTCTCCCAAACCAAGTGGTTCAAATACGAAAGCAATCCAGTTCTGGATCACGGCCCCGTTGGGTCTTGGGACGACGTCGGGGTTTTTATCAGCAGCGTCATCGTTGAGAAAGGGATTTACAGGGCCTGGTATACAGGTGAAGACGGCAAAAATCGCCGCATAGGATACGCGACTTCTCGAGACGGCTTGAGCTGGAAAAAGCACCCATCGCCGGTGTTGGATATTGGCATCGATGCGAGCTGGGAAGCAGAACATGTCATAGTTCCCGACGTTATTTTCACCGGCTCGCAATATGTCATGTGGTACTCTGGAGTTCTTTTCTTGGTATCAAATATAGGCTACGCTGTTTCTGACGACGGCATTCATTGGAGCCGCGCTGAGAG
>JACQPT010000245.1 GCA_016207415.1 Ignavibacteriales bacterium | reverse complement strand
GACGAAATGTTGAGAATGCTTGAAGAGAGGCTGAACAACGGACCGGATCAAGAGCTCACGATGGCGGCCGAGGAGCAGCGGAAGATCGCGAGAATTCGGATGGAAAAGATGCTAGGGTGACTCAACCCACTAGGAAATTACCTGCTTTACGATGAAAAAATCGACGTACGAAGCTGCAAAACAATTAGCTCGTGAGCTCAGAAAGCGGCAAACTCCAGAGGAAATGCTTCTTTGGAATAAAATTCGCAATCGGCAATTCCTTGGAAAAAAGTTTCTTTGTTAACATCCAATTTTTTTCAATTATCAAGGCGATGAATCATTTTTTATCGCGGACTTTTACTGCCGTGAGCTGAAACTGCTGATTGAGCTCGACGGCAAGCACCATGAGCTCCAAAAAGACTACGATTCATTCCGCACACACATTATAAACGACCTGGGCGTTCAAGTGGTTCAATTTCAAAATGAGGAAATCGATGGAAACGTGAACCAAGTCTTGGGTCAACTCAAATCAATCTTCTTGTCACGGGCTGAACAGAATTCCGACTCCCCTTCTTTATTTATAGAGAAGGGGCCGGGGGATGGGTCCACACAATGAACCGAACCCTGCAATTCATAATCTTTTTCTCCATTGCCTTCATTTTGTACACAATTCTCAACGCGTACATTTTTCTGAAGGGGTGGGGCGTTGTACCGACCGAGTACAGGCTCTCGTATGTCATTGCATTCGTTTTCCTCGCCTATTCATACATTGCCGGACGGCTCCTTGAACGGGTGACTCTCGCCTGGCCCACGAGCGGCCTTGTGTTCATCGGAGCATACTGGCTTTCCGCTATGGTGTACTTTTTTCTCATGATTTACACTATTGACGTTCTCAGATTGATCAACACATTTTTCCCGTTTTTCCCTTCGTTTCTTACGGCAAATGTCGCTTTAACGGAGCAGCGGCTTGCGATTCTTATGGTCGGGCTTGTCATTGTTGTCGTGGCGGCCGGACATTTCAATGCGCGGGCCCTTCGTGTCAAGAGACTGGAGCTGACCATTCGAAAGAATTCACATCCCTTGAAATCTCTGACCATCGTCGCTGCATCGGATATTCATCTGGGTACGATTATCTGTAAGTCGAGGCTGGAACACATTGTAGAAAAAATCAACTCCCTCAACCCCGATCTGGTCCTTCTGCCGGGCGACGTGGTCGATGAAGACCTTAGGCCTGTGATCAAGCAAAACCTCGGAGAAACCCTCCGCACGATCAAGTCAAAGTATGGCGTCATTGCCTGCACAGGGAACCACGAGTATATCGGCGGCGTGGAAGAAGCATACCAGTATTTGACAGATCACGGCATTCATGTCCTGCGCGATAGCGTTGTAAAAATTGCGGACAGTATTTTCATCGTGGGCCGCGAAGACCGCGCTATTCGCCAGTTTGCGGGAAAGCGTCGATTACCCCTGGATGAAATTATGAAGGCGGTGGACACAAACTACCCTGTGATCCTCATGGACCATCAACCGTTTCGGCTCGACGAAGCAGCCGCACACGGTGTTGACTTGCAACTTTCCGGGCATACCCATCATGGTCAGCTATGGCCGTTTAATTTTATCTCAAAGAGCATCTTTGAACTCAGCTGGGGATATAAGCAAAAGGAACAGACTCACGTTTATGTATCGAGCGGCGTTGGCACATGGGGACCGCCTATCAGAACGGGTAACCGGCCTGAAATCGTTCACCTAAGGCTCACTTTTCAGTGAGCTTCATCACCCCTCCGGCTTTTCCGTTTCGATTCATCAAAATCCTCTTGCTTCACTCCGAATCTTCAATTACCATCTGACCCATCCCTTCTCAAACCCGGAGGCTCCTTCATGAAGCATGTTGTTCGAGTGTTGCTTATATCTCTTTTTGCCACCTCCTTGTTGACCGCTCAACGGCCCATCATGCGTTCCGAAAGCGCCTTGACTCTGGGCAAAGGAAACGTCCACGCGGGAGTCGGCGTTGAATATTTCCGAAAAAGCATTTCGCCGGCGCCAGAGTTTCCCCAATCGGTCTGGCGTGTGTTTGTGCTTGCGTGGCATCAAGGGGTCGCAGATAATGTGAACTTTGACCTCGATTGGCTGGGCGGACTTTCAGGAAAAACATCGAACGGAAAAGAAGTCTTTGACTGGGGAGATTTAACAATTTCGACAAAAATTACCTTCTTCAGAGAGCGGGAGAACACCCCTGCCGTCGGCATACGAAACTCCGTCAAACTTCCCAATACGACGTATTTCCCAACGCGCCTTGGAAGCAACCAAATGGATTTTCATACTCATCTTCTCTTATCGAAACAGTTTTCGAATTTTGAAACGCGACTTAATGTGAGTTTTTCGATTGTCGGAAACCCGGAAATGATCGGAATTCAGGATGATGTCTATGGTTTTGATGCCGGGATCATAACTCCGCTTAGCGAAGGCATGAAATTCTTTGCCGAACTGGTTGGATTCACCGGTTACGAAGCCCACAACAGCAAACTCGTCGGCCGGTACGGTTTTCTCTACGAGCTCGAGAACTACCAATGGGGCTTTCATGGATCCTTCCGCGCATCCGGAGACAACGTCGATTACGGCAATTCTTTCGAGGGGAGTGAAAATTGGAGTCTGGGACTCACGCTGGTAAGATCGCTCACTCTTGATTTTCTTGAGTAGTCGGTTCGAAGAACTTGATCGGTCACCGAAAGGAGCACAATTATGAAAAGAGCCTTGGCAACCGCCATTCTGACTACGACAATTATGGTCGCGATGTTTTCACAGGAAACGTCCAAACGCCGCTACCTGAATATTCCCCGCTCTGTCACTGCCACACAACTCCCATTTAGTGATGCCGTGTTGGTAGGGAACACTCTCTATCTCTCTGGCCGACTTGGCGTTGATCAGAAGACCGGCATCCCTCCTGCCGACATCAACGAAGAGATCAAACTCCTTCTTGACGGCTTCAAGGCGATTCTCGCAGAAGCGAACATGACGATGGACAACCTCGTGCAGGTGCAGGTGTTTTGTCCAGACCTGACGCTCTACGACAAGTTTAATGCGGCTTACCGGACGTATTTTACCAAAGATTTTCCGGCGCGGGCGTTTATCGGGTCAGGTCCGCTGTTGCGGGGAGCGCATTTTGAGATGCTCGGAATTGCAGCAAAGGAATAACAGTTCTCGTTACGAGCTCAGCTGCCTTTGGGGCCTTGAAGAACTCGTGCAGGGAGAGTAATGACTGCTTTGATGAATTCGAAGACGGCCTCAACGGTGATTCCGATGAGTCTGAAAGGCAGCAGTAACAGCCACACGATGGGATACAACACGATGGCGGTCAGCGCAAGAGGCCAGCAAAAGATGAAGACGACAAGCCAGATGAGAAACTTTGTCATGCTTTTTCTGATTGCTTACGGCGTCGGATAAAAAGAGTTTCATGAAGCGCGTTCTTGCTTTTTTGTTTTTCCTCCCTTTCCCGCTTCGTTCGCAATTTCTCTCCGCAAAGATCGCCGCCGCAGACTGGGGGCTCAAGGATTTTCTTCGCATTCAGTACGGACAAATCGCTGTTCTTCACGAACCCGGAGGCGATAGGCTAACAGTCTACACTCTGCGCGATACCTTGCCTTCGTCACCGCCGATCTCCACCGCTTCTTCCGTTCCTATCTTTGAAGGGAATTGGTTTCTCGTTTCAGAATTCGGCGGCGGAATGCGCAATGCACTCGGCGGGTCGTTCAATGCCTTCCAGCGCCCTCCGAGCTCGGCCTTTGCTGAGTACGAAACAAGCTTGGATGGACGAAGGGCACTTCGACTGTCGTACTCGAAAGAGCGTGACGGATTTTGCGGGCTTTGGATACATCTATTCAACACGACAGCGCCATCCGAAGAACGAACATATTTCGACGCTTCCGCATTCTCTGCCATAAGTTTTTGGATACGCGGTTCCTCAAGCAACGAAAAGTTGTCATTGAAGATCGCCGACGTAGACTGGGAGCGAAAAGAAGACGCGATGGAAATCGGCGGTCTTAACTCATTCCTGCCCAACGGGAGAATTGACACGAGCTGGCAACAGGTTGTCATACCGTTCTCGAGAATTCCGAAGCGCATTGATAGATCCCGGCTTGCCACACTGTCGCTGGAAGTTGCGGACTCGCAAAGTGGATCTGTGTACCTCAAGTCGTTAGCTTTCTGCACGGACTCTACTTCTCTTCCTACCCCCTCCCCACCAATGTCTCAATCAGTTCAATCTCGAGAACTTGAACGCGCTGTTTGGGTTTGGAACACAGATGAACTCTTTCTGGATCAGCAGAAACGGAAAGAACTGTTTACACTCTTGTCCGAAGAGAAGATGTCGCATGTCTTCCTGGCAATACCTTATCGTGCGCAAAACTCTCAGCGAAGCCGCGGGATCAGAATCGACGCAAAGGCAATGCAGCCGCTCGTCTCCGAGCTCAAGAAAAAAGGCGTTGTTGTCCACGCTTTGCTCGGCGACAAGGATTTCATCCTGCCTGACCAGCGTGAGTTTGTCAAATCTACGCTCGAAAACATCTTGCGCTACAACGGATCATCGAAGAAGTCGGACCGATTCGACGGAATCCATTTTGATGTTGAGCCGTACTTGATCGCCGGTTTTAACGGGCCACGTGGGAAATGGATTCTCGAAAATTTTCTCGACCTCCTGAAGGATGCAACCTCGACGGCAAAACGCGGAAAGCTGCTCATGGGCGCGGACATTCCTTTCTGGCTTGACACATCGGATGAATTCTCGCGCGCGCGGCGGCTCATTAAATTTCAAGGCGTCACAAAACCCGTTCATGAGCATATCATCGACCTGATGGACATTGTCGTCCTCATGAGCTATCGGACATTCGCCGCCGGAGCTGATGGCATTGTCCTTCATTCATCGGATGAACTTGAGTACGCGACAAAAACGCGTAAACGTGTTTTCGTCGCGCTGGAGACAAGTCCCATCCCAGATGAGAACATTCTCTCATTTCGCGGAAGCCCGTCGGAAGGTTCAAGCCAGCCCGGGGCTCCAAAGTACGTGGCCCTTGTTCCGCGCCTTGACAGTGCAAAAATCTTTATTGTCCAGCCGGCCGAGAAGACAGCTTTTGACGTCTTCTTGACCGAATCCGGGGTGAATTTAGCGCAAGTCATCTGGTGGCCTATCTATCAGGATCTTTTTGTTCCGGGAAGAAAAGTCAGTTTCGCCACACTCGACGCAGCAAAATTACGGAGTACCTTGAGCCAAACTGAAGCCGAGCTTTCCGTTTATACAGCCTTTGAAGGATTCGCGATTCACCATGCAGAAAGCTACCTGCAATTCTTGCGTCGGCCGTGACTGTTTGAACCTTCCGCGTCTTTTGCGTACCGTCAAGACAAACTTGATTCACCTAACATGACATCTTCACTGCCGGACGAACTTCTTCAAAAGATTTCCGGAGAGCTCCGCGAGGCAAACATAGGATTTGCCAGAGCCTATCCGGGAGATTCTCCCGCACGCCAGCCTGTGCATACCGTTTATGGAGGTGCGCAGATTTTCAAAGCCGACACCGCACAAAAACTCGGAAAAGTTGCTTTGAATTCTCTCAAAGAAAATGCACCCACGGCGCCGGCTTTAGCAAAAGCGCTTGGGCTGAAAGGAAGTGCTCAGTTTCAGAAAACCGTTTATGAACGGATCGTCGAAAAGCTCCAGAAAGAACCCGTCGAAGATTTCAGGATAGATTTCGAAGACGGTTATGGTAATCGCCCAGACAGCGAAGAGGATCACCATGCCGAATTCACAGCTCAGGAAGTCGCTCGGGGAATGTCGGGCGGGATTCTTCCTCCCTTCATTGGATTCCGCATTAAACCGTTCACCGAAGACCTCAAAGCACGGGCGATCCGAACGCTCGATATTTTCATTTCCACGCTTGTGAAGAAAAGCGAGGGCAAGCTTCCAGGAGGATTTATTGTAACTATTCCGAAAGTCGTGATGACAGAGCAAGTTGCCGCACTTGTTGAGCTGCTTAAATCTTTGGAATCAAGGAACAGTCTCCAGCAGGGTTCACTCAAGCTCGAACTGATGATCGAGACGCCGCAGTCAGTTTTCAATTCCAAGGGAAAGGCCGCAATTCCTTCTTTTGTCGCTGCTGCCGATGGCCGATGCGTGGCCGCACATTTTGGGGTGTACGACTATACCGCTTCAAATAATATTACAGCTCAATACCAGAGCATGATTCATCCCGCCTGCGATTTTGCGCGGACAGTGATGAAAGTCTCACTTGCCGGAACCGGCGTTTGGCTTTCGGATGGAGCAACGAACATCATGCCTGTTGGGCCGCATCGTCCCAAAGAGGGCAAAGCCCTCTCGGCGAAGCAGAAGGCGGAAAACCGCAGCGTCGTGCAGAGAATTTGGAAATTGAATTTTGAGCACATTAATCATTCATTGATGAACGGCTTTTATCAAGGCTGGGATTTGCATCCGGCTCAGCTCCCTGTTCGATATGCCGCTGTCTACAATTTCTTCCTGAAAGAACTGGAAACATCTTCAATGCGTCTGAAAACATTCATGGAGAGAGCGGCGCAAGCAACGCTCATTGGCGATGTCTTTGACGACGCGGCGACGGGACAGGGCTTGCTTAATTTCTTTCTTCAAGGAATCGGATGTGGAGCGATTACGGAACAGGAAGCAACTGCCACCGGGCTTTCGATTGATGAGATACGTAGCAGATCGTTCGTGAAGATTCTTAAAAGAAGAAGAAAGATTGAATGATGAATACCCAAAAGGGAGTGATGAATAATGAAGTTTAGATTGAGAGAGAACTTATGAAGAGCTTTATTACAACACATGTGCTCGACACATCGCGCGGGAAACCGGCTGCAGGCCTCACTGTAATACTGGAAATGAAAGGTAAAACAGGAGAATGGAGCAAAGTGGCAAGCGGGACGACGGATCCTGACGGGAGAATCAACAGCCTCTTTCCGGAAGGCATCCCATTGGAAAAAGGAACCTACAGGCTAACCTTCGAAACCGCCACCTATTTTCGCTCCGTCGGCTCTGAAAGCTTTTATCCGTATGTGCAGATCGCTTTCGAGGTGAATCAATCATCGGCGCATTATCACGTTCCGTTGTTGCTGAATCCATACGGATATTCAACGTATCGAGGAAGCTAGGATCAAACAATGACACTCGTTTTTAACAAAAGCTCACAGAAAACCGTTCGAAGAATGCTTCGAAAATCCATGCCGAAATCCGAGATCATACTCTGGTCGAACATCAGGAACAGGCAGATCTTCGGTCAGAAATTCCGGCGTCAATACTCTGTCGACACATTTATTCTCGATTTTTACTGTCCAGCATTGAAGCTTGCTATTGAAGTCGACGGCGATAGTCATACCGAATCTACTAGAGCTTTCGATGCACATCGTCAAAAACTTGTCGAAAAGTACGGCATTCGATTTTTAAGATTCAGAAATGATGACATTCGCGAAAATTTAGATGGTGTTCTGGACAATATTCACGAGACTGTGGAAAAGATGATTCAATCTTAATGACATCCGTCTTTGTTTAAAAACCTCCGACCCCTTTCTTGAGGTTGTCCAAAAAGAAAGCTGACGCGTCGATTTGGCATGACCTAAATTTTGTAACTGACGATTCCGCGAAAATTTCGCGAGTCAATTTTTCCTTGCTGAAATATCGTGACGGAAAAATTTACTTTTTAGACAGCCTCATGAAAAAGGGCGCGGCTTGATACTAGAATCTGAGAGAGAAGCGATCATGGAATTTGACTGGAATGAATGGCTGCACATTGTTACGCGCTGGGTTCACGTGTTTGCGGGAATCCTCTGGATCGGCACGACATATTTCTTCACTTGGCTTGACGGGCGCTTCCATGAGATGCACGATGCTTCGAAAAGCGAAGCAGAATCAAAGGTTTGGATGGTGCACAGCGGAGGGTTTTATGTCGTTGGAAAGCAGTCGAAGCCAAGCTTGTTGACGACGAAGCTTCACTGGTTCAAATGGGAAGCCGCTATTACGTGGATAAGCGGAATAATGCTTCTCGTGCTTGTGTATTACACGGGTGGTCTTCTCGTCGATGCCATGTACGATGAAACAACTTCGATCCTGATCGGCTTGGGTTCCCTCGTTGTTGCCTGGTTTGTGTACGACTCTTTATGGAATTCTCCGATCGGAGCAAACGAGCGCGTCGGAGTGGCGATTTCTTTTGCTCTTGCTGTCGCGGCCATATATTTCTTCAGCAAGCTTTTTGGAGGCCGAACTGCCTACATGCAGGCAGGAGCAATATTTGGAACGCTCATGGCAGCCAACGTTTGGATTCGTATCTTGCCACCTCAAAGAAAAATGGTGGCGGCCCTTCAAAAAGGAGAGCAACCGGACTTAACGCTTGGTGCCCGAGCAAAAATGCGTTCGAAACATAACACGTTCATGATTGTTCCTGTTGTGTTTATCATGATCAGCAATCATTATCCTGTCGGGACATACGGCAGTTCATGGAACTGGCTTATTCTGTCTGTTGTTGTGCTCGTCGGCTGGGGAGCGGCAAAGCTTATACGACGGGCATAAGCCTGCGTTTTCCTTTCTGAGAGGAACCAAAACATGCTTAGCCAAGAAGATGTTCAGAAAATCATTGCAGAAGAGCGAAGAGGAGTTCAAAAGCGGCTTGGGGTTGGAATCCCTTTGATTATTGTGGCAGCCATTGTTGGTTTACTTCGGCTTGAGCGGTGGGGAAGCGAGAGTATCGAGAGTCTTGTAGGCATCACGATTGCCTGTCTTCTTGTGATTGCTGCAGTGGCGTGGACGAATACACGCTGGCTGGGTCGAATCACGCACGAACTTACCAGCGGTAATATTATGCAGAAAAAAGGGGCCATAACGTATAGCAGCGGCGCGTATATGAAGTTGGAAAACAAAAGATTTCGTCTCGCCAGAACAGTTGCTCAGCAGGTGGGGAAACTAGCGGAAGGCGAAGTTATTGAGATTAATTATTTGAATGAGACGCACCTGGTAGTGAAATTGAAAAAAGCGGACAGTTAAACATTATGTCGGCTAATAAGACTCATTGGGAAAAAGTTTTCACGACAAAGCTCTCGAATGAAGTAAGTTGGTTCAAGCCTCACCTCCACATTTCGCTTGAGATGATCGCCAATGCTGCGCCTCCAACGTCCGCTGCAATTATCGACGTTGGCGGTGGAGATTCTACTCTCATCGTTGACCTCTTGCAATCGGGGTATTTTAACGTCACAGTACTTGACATTTCCACGACAGCACTACAGAGAGCAAAAACGCGATTAGGAGATCAAGCTGATAAGGTCAGATGGCTTGAAGCAGATATCACGCAAGCTGTTTTCCCCGCCAATTCCTACCAGCTCTGGCATGATCGAGCTGCATTTCATTTTTTGACTGACCCGGGATCAAGAGATGCGTACATTGAACTTTGCACGAATGCCTTGGCGCCTGGAGGTACGCTTATCTTGGCTACATTTGCACAAGATGGTCCGGAAAAATGCAGCGGCCTCCCTACGATGAGGTACTCGCCTCGCGACCTCGAACAGCACTTTGGTCCTTCCTTTCATCTCGTTGAGACAAGGTCGGAACTGCATACGACACCCGCCGCAAAGATTCAGAGTTTTGTTTATTGTCGTTTTACAAAACTTTCAAATTAGCAGTCCCTGGCAATGAGCGCTTGCAGTTCGGGAGCGGAGCTCCCTCACAGCATGCGGACACAACCGATGCAAAAGCTCTGACACGCTTTCCGGAACAAGCACATGGAAAACGATCATGATGTGATCGTTGTCGGAGCACGCGTTGCCGGATCAATCGTGTCGACTCTTCTCGGACAAAAGGGCCATCGCGTGCTGCTTCTCGACCGCGCCCGCTTTCCCAGCGATACACTTTCCACACACTTTTTCCGTTATCCAACATTTACTGTGCTTGATCGGCTTCGAGTCCTCGACCAAGTCTATTCAGTTGCCCCAAAACTCGTCAACAGTTTTAATTATGTGGACGGTCATGTCTTTACAGAGCCTGTTGAGGGACAGGATGGGCCTAGCCACTATCTTTGCGTTCGGCGTATTACTCTCGACGAAATTCTCGTCAATCGCGTTCGAAAGGAGGCTACAGTTTCAATTCATGAGAACGCTCACGCAGACGAGGTTCTGTACGAGGCTAGTCGCGTTATTGGAGTTCGATGGTCGAAGGAGGGAAAACGATTTACCGCAACAGCTCGTGTCGTTATAGGTGCAGATGGTGTGAACTCCATAGTTGCGAAAAAAGTGCAGCCTGCAATTGAGAACTCGGAACCTGTTCGGAGAGCGATGTATTATGCTTACTATAATCATTTTGATTCGCAACCCGGACCCGCGGCCGAATTTCACTACCGCGGCAATCGACTTGTGTATGTTTTTCCCACGGACGCGGACCTGACGCTTCTTGCTGCTTCAGTGCCGATCGAGGAGTTTGCACAGTTCCGCCTGAACGCCGAAGGCAACTTGAAAGTGGAATTAGAATCAATGCCCGAGCTTCGAGACAGGATTCGTCGCGCAGAAAGAGTCGGGCCTGTCAAAGGAACTGGAAGCATTCCCGGCTATCAACGTGTGCCATTTGGCCCCGGTTGGGCGCTCGTAGGAGACTCCGGACAAATCCTGGATCCGTGGTCCGGCCAGGGTATCGACCAAGCATCGACTCATGCCTCAATGTTGGCGGACGCAGTTGACCAATGGCTCTCAGGGAAAAAACCCTGGGAAGAATCGATGAAGGAATTCAACCGGTTGAGGCACCAGTTTAGCGACAAAACGTACGAGCGGACGTGTACGTTTGCACGGGATTTGCGGCCGATGACGGAGGCCGCCCTGAAGAAACGCGGATTCGTGTGAAATCAGTTGAGCAAAACTATCCGAATCCCTTTAATCCCACAACTGTAATCCAGTTTTCAATCCCACATCGTTCTTTTGTTACCTTGAAAGTTTATGACCTTTCTGCGAAAAAAATTGGCACGTTAGTGTCGCAGGAACTTCATGCGGAAACGTTTATTACTCTGTGGGATGCTACGGGGCTGCCAAGCGGCATCTATTTCTGCCAGTTTCAGGCCGGCGAGTTTGTGGAGACGAAGAAGCTGCTTTTGTTGCGCTGAATCTCTGGCGGATAAACCTTGCTGCGGGGGGATTCAGGATTAAAAAGGATCCACAAGCTGGATCTCGTTGATCCGCTTAAAATCCTTGATGTCACGCGTCATGACGATGGATGAAGTATGATAAGCCGTTGCCGCTACTATAGCGTCGGGAATTCTGAGCCGATACTTCCTGCGAAGTACCACCGCAATATCCTCGATCTCCGACGAAATTGCCAGCACCTCAAATTGTCGCAGCATTTCACGAATTATTAGATCTTCTTTATCAGTCAGATTGGGGAAGGAAAGCAGTTCAATTCTTACAATGGCCGATGTTACAATCCGGTTTTCG
Source organism: Ignavibacteriales bacterium (assembly GCA_016207415.1). GTDB lineage: Bacteria > Bacteroidota > Ignavibacteria > UBA10030 > UBA10030 > JACQPT01. The sequence continues at coordinate 1,548 of JACQPT010000245.1, read as the reverse complement.
TTCAGAAATTGTTCCGTGAACAGCCGTCGTATTTTTGGTTCCCCTGCAAGGTAGTAGAGGAAGACATTGGTATCGTAGAGGTATCTCACTTCCACTCATCGCGCAACATGCGCTGAGTGGCAACGGGCTTTCGCTGCTTGGTGCGAAGAATGCCGTACGCCCGCTGAATTTTTGCATAATCAATCTTCTTTTGCGTCCTGATTTTTCTCTTCTTCATGAGTTTCTCTTGCATTGTAATCCCCTACTAAGATGTAATGTGAACAGAAAGTAGGGAATTTCATTCAAACATTCAATTTCCTGCACCGGTTGCGGGCCCTGTTGACTCAAGCTAAGGAATTTACGAGATTAAGGACGGCTTCCCGGAGGCAGCCTCCTGAACTCTCAACCCTCCATACATAGAGATCGCTCATCCTGCGTTTCAATGGCGATCGCATCGTTCGTCCTTCTTTCCATTTTTTTAACAAGTTCACGCGCCCAAACCAAATGGTTCAAGTACGAAAGCAATCCTGTGCTTGACGTAGGTCCGAAAGGAGCTTGGGATAGCGAGAATTCCGGTATTAAGCGCGTCATTCGTCAAGGGTCGACTTATCAAATGTGGTTTACGGGAAGGGACGGAAAACTCAGTCGTAGCGGGTATGCAACCTCGCGTGATGGAATATTCTGGACAAAATACCGGTCGAACCCGGTGCTCAGTGTGACTCCACAATCCTGGGACAAACGCGAAGCTTACATGCCCTATGTGATTTTTTCAGATTCCATGTATCAAATGTGGTACACTGGTGCGGTCAATGCTGGAGGGTGGATCGGTTATGCAACATCTCTCGACGGTATCGAATGGAAAAAGGAGGCTTTGCCAGTCCTTAACAAAGGGCCTCTGGCGTGGGATGCAGGGTCTGTGATCCATGCGTCTGTACTGGGGCCCGATGAAGCCGGGGCATTCAAGATGTGGTACTGGGGCATGGGTTCTACTTTCACTCAGATGCAAATCGGTTATGCGACGGCGACTGATGCAAAAACCTGGACGAAGCACGGCGATCCTGTACTTACCATTGGATCGTCCGGCTCATGGGATGATAACCGGGTCCAAACACCAAGAACGATTTTTAACGGCCAATTCTATGAAATGTGGTACGCTGGGACAAAGACCGACATCAATCGTTCATTTATCGGATACGCTAGTTCTCTCGACGGAATTCACTGGTCAAAATCGCCTGACAATCCGGTAATCAAGCCGGGGAGGGCGGGCTTATGGGATGATGAATCAATATGGCCCGGAGATATTCGCTTAGAGGATAACATATACTACATGTGGTACATTGGTTATGATGGCTCAAAAAGGCGTACCGGACTCGCAGTGTCTCCGAAAGGACTGGGCTTCAGTATGTCTCCGCCTTTCGCAAATTTAATCCAGCAAAACAAAGTACATTTTGTGCTCAAAGTAGACAATTCGAGGGACCTAACTTTTTCAGCAAGAATTAGGGCACCGCGTTGGCGGGAATATACTCCTGATATCGGGGGTGCGGGTGCGACGAGCGAGATCGATGTGAT